>CAIWNB010000387.1 GCA_903913965.1 uncultured beta proteobacterium | reverse complement strand
CTCGGCAATGTGCGCGGTGGTATGGCGCTGGCGGCCGGTGAGGGTACGCTCGCGGTTGATCTCATAGGTACGCTCGATGATTTCACGCCGCAGCGGCGCAATGGTGCCGAGCACCGCAGCCAGCGTCTGCGCGAGGGTCTGTTCCGCACCGTGTGTTGCCTGCTCCCCTTCGGGTGCGGAGACATCGACCGCCGGCGGCCGTGGAATCACCCGCTCGCAGCGCTGCTCCTGCAAACGCGCGCGCAAGTCGCTACCCAAACAAGCCTGCTGAATGATCTCGATCGAACGCAGATAACGGATCACCTGCACTTCGTATTGATCCATGTATTTGGCTACACCGCGCCGGCGCTGCAACACCTCCTGACGGCCGAATACGCCGCCCTCAAACGGCAGGCGGCCGGCGATGTCTTCGCGCCCGACCAGCTGGCTGATCGGATTGAGCAAAAACGCCTTGAAGGTGCTGCGATCGGGCTCGTCCAGACATTCAAGAATGCTGCCGCGCAGAATTTCACGCTGCTCGTCGCTGGTCTCCAGCGAGGCAATCGAAAATCCATTCGCATAAAGCTCGGTGGCCAGCGCCCGCAAGCGACGCGTGCTGGGTGCTCTCGACAGATCGTTGACCGGGCGTTTGCGCCCCTCGATCACGCCGTCCTTGACCGTTTTATTGAAATTAATCACGTTGCTCATGCGTCACCTTTAGACTGTGTCGCGCCCACCAGGGCAATGGGTGAATTATGAACGAGCCGTCGGCCGGCGGCATAAAAAGATGCTACCCGCGGTACATCACAGGCGGCTAAGATGTGACTGCATTCTCATTCACAGCAGCCATACAAAAAAATGACCCTCATCACGAGCCGGAACTCAAAATGAAACAGGAGGACACCCATGAAAATAAAAAACGCCCTTGCGAGTGCGCTGCTCGCCGCGAGCATCGGTTGCGGAGGCATGATGGCCGAAGCCGCTGAGATCAACGTCATGTCCACGGTGGCGTTCAAGGACGCCTATCTGGAGATGCTGCCTGCATTTGAGCGGACCTCGGGCCACAAAGTGGTGACCCAATGGGTACCGACGGTGGAAGTCCTGCGCCGCATCAAAGCCGGTGAAACGGTCGATCTAGTGTTGATGGCGGCCAACGGTCTCGAAGACCTGGCAAAGGCAGGCAAGATCGAATCAGCCAGCCAGACGCCCTTCGTCAAATCTGGCGTGGGTATGGCGGTGCGCGCTGGTGCGCCGCGACCCGACGTAAGTTCGGTTGAAACTTTCAAGCGCACGCTGCTCGCCGCCAAATCGGTAGGCTATTCGACTGGCCCGAGCGGCAGCTATCTGGTCGGCCTCTTTGAGCGCCTCGGTATCGCCGCGGATATCAAAGCCAAAACCAAACTCATCCAGGGCGAGCCGGTCGGCGAGTTCGTCGCCCGCGGCGAAGCAGAAATCGGTTTTCAGCAAATTCCCGAGATCCTGCCGGTCAAGGGCATCCAATACCTCGGGCCTTTACCCGCGGAGATCCAATACAACACGGTGTTCAGCGCCGGCCTCCACACTGCGGCCAGGCAGGCTGACGCCGCACGCGCCTGGATAAAATTTCTGAAAACACCCGAGGCTGCCG
>CAIWNB010000386.1 GCA_903913965.1 uncultured beta proteobacterium | reverse complement strand
ATCTCGAAGGCATCACGCAGGGTCGCCGTGGTCTTGACTTCGCCGACATGGATACCGAGTTCGACGATCGTGCGCGCAATCGCCGGCGAAATGCCCGAGATAATCGACTCGCAGCCCATCAGCTGCGTGGCCTTGGTGATTTTGATCAACTGGTTGGCCACCGCGGTGTCGACCGTACTCACCCCGCTGATATCCATCACAAAGGCTTTTGCCCGCGTCTCTGAAATTCGCATCAAGGTCTTGTTCATAATGTCGTGCGTGCGCGAGGAGTCGATGATGCCAACCAGCGGCAACAGCAGGATACCCTCCCAAATCGGCGTCACCGGCGTCGACATTTCCATCAAAGACTTGCTGTGCGCCAGAATCTTTTCACGCTGTATGCGCGCGATCTCATCGAGGGACAGATAACAATCCAGGTGGATCAGCTTGTTAATGGCGGCAAGCATTTGCTCCAGCTCTTTCGGCTGCGGCTTGATCGAGCGGATTTTTATATTCAGCAGATGTTGCGACATACTCATTGAGGCGCAATAAACATCATTGGGCAGCTGGATATGTTCATGGATCGCACCAATATGCCGTCGCGACGCGAAATAGGTCTCGTCCAGATCAGCCTCGAAAAAGGTCATCCAGTGACGGCGCTGCGCTTTGGATACGCGCTCCATCAAATTGGTATTGGTCCCGAAATAGGTGGTGTACTCGCCCTGCCGCTTCATCCACGTATAGATTTCATCGACAAAGTCACCCAGCTTGCTGTCGAGCAGCTTGCCGGCATCGCGAATCAAACGCGCGTCGTCCTCTGCAATATCAAATTTCGCCAGGGTCGCAGTAATCTCGTTGCTGTTTGTGATGTTCATGTCTGCTTTCTTTCTATAGTCTTCTTCGAAACAAACGCACGCTTGTTCAACAGGCTGTGTCGACAGCACGTGCCTACGGTAAGACGGGGATTACTGACTGCGCCCGATCACTAGCCAAACCGGGCCTGCTTTTCTGCAAGTGCTTCATGGGTATCCGCATAGCGCAACGCAATCTCGCGGAACTGCTCTTGTATGACGACGAAGGCGTCGACCAAATCCGGGTCGAAATGCGCGTCGCGGCCCTCTTCAATGATCTGCACGGCCTGCTCGTGCGACATGCCTTCCTTATAAACACGCCGGCTGATCAGCGCATCGTAGACATCGGCCAGCGCCATCAGCCTGGCAGAGACCGGAATGTCGTCACCCCGTATACCCAGCGGATATCCGGAGCCGTCCCACTTTTCCTGATGGCCGTAGGCAATCTCTTTGGCGATCGACAGGAATTCAACTCTCGTTCCCAGCATTTTCTCGGCGCGATCAATCGCATCACGGCCGAGCGTGGTGTGCGTTTTCATAATCTCGAATTCCTCGGCAGTAAATTTGCCGGGCTTCAACAATATGCGATCGGGAATACCCACCTTGCCGATATCGTGCAGAGGGGCCGACTTGTAGAGCAGCGCAATGTAGTGATCCGACAGTGTCGCTGCGAAGCGGGGGTGGCTCTTGAGCTGTTCAGCCAGCGCCTTGACATAAAACTGCGTACGCCGGATATGGTTACCGGTCTCGGAATCGCGTGTTTCAGCCAATGAAGCCATGACGAGAATCGTCACGTCCTGGATGGCGGCGAGCTCGGCGGTACGTTTTTCCACCTCGCGCTCAAAAAAATCTGCCTTCTCGCGCAAGGTGTCGGCATACGCCTTGAGTGCCAGCTGCCCGCCGACCCGTGCCTGCAGGATCGCCGGGTTAATCGGCTTGGTGATGTAGTCGGCGGCGCCTAAATCAAAGCCGAGCTTTTCATCTTCCACGCTGCGATTCGCAGTTAGAAAAATCACCGGAATATCGCGGGTCTGCTGATCCGACTTGAGGCGTCTGCACACTTCATAGCCGTCCATCACCGGCATCATGACATCGAGCAGGATCAAGTCGGGCGCCGGCTCACTTGAGGCCAGACGCAAGGCTTTCTCCCCGCTGCTGGCAACGCTAAGCTTGTATTTTTCGGTCAATAAGCCGCTGATGAGGGCCAGATTTGCCGGCGTGTCATCGACCACCAGAACCCGGGCTTTTGCGCTCGCATTCGCGAGAAATCCAAGTCCATTGGTATCTGTTCCGTCGATCGCATTTTCTGACATGAGCCCCCCGCCTTAAAGCTCAAAGAACCCGAGCAGGCAGACCATACCGCCGATTTCTGGTTCTCTGAATACCAAGAGAAAGTCATGCAAAATTTGTAGTTATTCGCCTATTTGCAAGACGGTCCCCCGAGCGGGCGTCAGTATATCCGCATCTATTATTGACCAATGTTAATTTTCATTAACCCACCCCTTGCGTTACCAGTTCGTTGATTCGCGCTCAGGCGTGGCACCGATCTTATGGATACTCAAGTCCGAGCCCTCGTATTCCTGCTCAGCATCGAGACGGATACCGAACATCGCCTTCAGCGTGCCATAGACCAACAACCCGCCCGCCATCGCGATCACGATCCCCAGACCAGTACCGATGAGCTGCGCACTGAGACTCACACCACCCAGCCCGCCCATGCTCTTCACACCAAAGATACCAGCAGCAATGCCGCCCCAGGCACCGCACAAACCATGCAGCGGCCAGACGCCGAGCACGTCATCGATCTTCCAGCGATTCTGTGTGACGGTAAACATCACCACAAAAAGAGCGCCGGCAACGCCACCGGTGACCAGCGCCCCAACCGGATGCATGAGGTCGGAGCCCGCACAAACCGCCACCAGTCCAGCCAGCGGACCGTTATGCACGAAGCCCGGATCATTGCGGCCTATGATCAACGCGGCGAGTGTGCCGCCGGCCATCGCCATCAGCGAATTCACCGCCACCAAACCGCTGATCTTGTCGATGGTTTGCGCCGACATCACGTTAAAACCAAACCAGCCGACGGCCAGTATCCACGCGCCCAGTGCCAGAAATGGAATACTCGACGGCGGATGCGCACTAACGCGACCATCTTTCGTATAACGGCCGCTACGCGCGCCCAGCAACAGCACCGCCATCAAAGCGATCCAGCCGCCCACCGCATGCACCACCACCGACCCGGCAAAGTCGTGAAAGTTTTCACCCGTCGTCGCCTTGATCCAGGCCTGCACGCCGTAGTGTTCATTCCACGCGATACCCTCGAAAAACGGATACACGAAACCAACGATCAGAAAAGTCGCGGCAATTTGCGGATTGAATTTGGCCCGTTCAGCGATACCGCCCGAAACAATCGCCGGCACTGCAGCGGCGAAGGTCAGCAGGAAGAAAAATTTCACCAGCTCGAAACCGCTTTTCTCGGCAAGCTGGTCCGCACTGCCCATGAAATTAACACCATAAGCGATACCGTAACCGATGAAAAAATAAGCAATCGTCGAGACTGAAAAATCCGCCAGGATTTTCACCAGCGCATTGACCTGACTCTTCTTGCGCACGGTGCCGAGTTCCAAAAACGCAAACCCCGAATGCATTGCCAGCACCATGATCGCGCCGAGCAAAATGAACAAAACATCGCTACCTGACTTGAAGTTCTCCATGGACCTCCCCCTGTTTAGAAAGCCCCCGCACTAAGCAATTTTTATTCCAAAATACAATTTCATTGTTTTAAAACAGTATTTTCAATTAAATCTGAAAAAAATATGCTATTACGCACTTATGAAGTGCATTTAGCCGCAATAACGCACCGTAATAATGCATTTATCACTATCGCCCGCTCAAGCCAACGCAGACCTGAAACGCCTCTCCAAAGAACGACGTAACTTATTGAGTATTCAGAAAGATACGTTTATATTTCGGCGATGACCAAATCCGTGACCGCAGCAAAACCGCACGCCAGCCAACTCGCCGCCATCCCGCCCGGACGCCGCATCACGCTCGAACCGGTGCTGCGTGACCTGGTCAGCGATGGTCTGGTGTCGACGGAGGATGCGGAACGCCTGCTGGCCGACCGCCGCCTGAATCACGGCGAGCAGCATCCGTTGGTCATCCTCGACGCACAAAAACTCAAAGACCCGCGCAACCCGCGCAAACTGCTGCACCTTGAGCAACTCTCCGAGTGGATGGCCGGCAAGGTCGACATGCCCTATCTGCATATCGATCCGTTCAAGATCGACTTCGCGGCGGTCACCAAACTCATGTCCACGGCCTATGCCCAGCGCTACCGCATCCTGCCGGTGGGCGTCACCGACACTGAAGCCACCATCGCCACCTGCGAACCGTTCGTGCGCGACTGGGAGGCCTCGCTGCAACAGATCCTGCGCCTCAATATCAGGCGTGTGATCGCCAATCCGATCGATATCCAGAATTACATCGTCGAGTTTTTCAGCCTCGCCAAATCGGTCAGGGGCGCGACTGCCAAGGATCAAGGGGCTTACAGCTCGATTGCCAATTTCGAGCAGCTGGTGCAACTCGGCAAGAGCGGCAAACTCGACGCCAACGACCAGCACGTCATTCATATCTGCGACTGGTTGTTTAACTACGCCTTCGACCAGCGCGCCAGTGACATCCACCTCGAACCGCGGCGCGAAATCGGCAACGTACGCTTTCGCATCGACGGCGTGTTGCACAACGTCTATCAGATCCCCACCACCGTGATGGCGGCCATGACCAGCCGCATCAAGGTACTCGGCCGCATGGACGTGGTGGAAAAACGCCGACCGCAGGACGGCCGCATCAAGACCGTTACGCCCGATGGCGGTGAGGTTGAACTGCGTCTATCCACCATGCCGACCGCCTTCGGCGAAAAGCTGGTGATGCGCATCTTCAACCCGGATGTGCTGGTGAAGAATTTCGGCGATCTGGGCTTCACCGACGACGATCTGAAAAAATGGAGCGGCATGATTGCCAAGCCGCACGGCATCATCCTCGTCACCGGCCCCACCGGATCGGGCAAGACCACCACGTTGTACTCAACGCTCAAGCACCTGGCCAGACCCGAGGTCAACGTCTGCACGATCGAAGACCCGATTGAAATGGTCGAACCGCAGTTCAACCAGATGCAGGTGCAGTCAAACATCGGCGTTGATTTCGCCACCGGCATCCGCACGCTGATGCGGCAGGACCCGGACATCATCATGGTCGGCGAAATTCGCGACCTGGAAACCGCCGAGATGGCAATCCAGTCGGCGCTGACCGGCCACCTCGTACTCTCAACACTGCACACCAACGACGCGCCCGCGGCGGTCACCCGTATGCTGGATCTGGGCGTACCGGCCTATCTATTGAATTCAACCGTGCTGGGCGTGATGGCGCAACGGCTGGTGCGCGTACTCTGCCCGGCCTGCAAGGAAAAAGCGCCGCTCGAAGAGTCGGCCTGGGAGTTGTTGGTCTCACCGTGGAAAGCCCCCAAGCCGGACACCACGTTTATCGCCAAAGGCTGCCTCGATTGCCGCATGACCGGCTATGTGGGCCGCATCGGGATTTACGAAATGATGGTGCTCAACAGCGATATCCGCAGCATGATCAATGAAAAAACCGACATGGACAAACTGCGCGAGCAGGCTTATCGCGAAGGGGTCAAACCGCTGCGCATCAGCGGCGCGCTCAAGGTTGCCGCCGGCATCACCACCGTCGATGAAGTGATGAAAGTCGCGCCGCCCATGCACGACCGGCGCGGCGGACAACGCTAAGCCAGCCCCATCCCTACCCATGAGAGGGGGCAGGGCAACACAAGTGCGCCGCAAGACAAGCATCGCGCAAAACCCTTCCCCACTCTGCAATAAGGTACGGCCGGATGACTCCGGCATTGCCTCATAGAAGCCCGCCTCTGCGATCGATATCGCGTAGCGCCGCGACCACCCAACGCGGCCTGCCAGCCACAACCACTCAGCCGTGAACGCACCATGTTTGTCGAATCATGAGACACGGACTGGCCGCACACTTGTAATGCTCACCATGGGCGGCCGACTTCCGCGCCCGCCAATAACGTTTCCGTTAACAACGTTATTTCTGCAAAAAATTTTCCCGTCGTCATAAAGCTGAAATATCGCATCGTTACATTGAGGGCTCGCAAACAGATCTAGACAACTACACATGAGTCTCTACGCAGTACGACGCGAAAACGGCGAGGCAATCTATGCACAGATCGCCAGAGTGCTTGCAGAGGAGATAGCCACCTCACGTAGCCCCGGGGATTGCCTGCCCGCAGAAGGACTGCTCGCAACGCGCTTCGGCGTGAACCGGCACACGTTGCGGCGTGCGATTGACGAGCTCGTTGACTCCGGCCTGCTCGAACGCCGGCACGGGCTCGGCGTCTTCGTACTGGACAGCCACATCAACTATCAAATCGGCCTCGGCACCCGGTTTACCGAGAATATCGCCGCACTTGGTATGCAATCTGAAAACCGTATTCTGCGCAGACAAACCTTGCCGGCGACCAAAGCGATCGCGCAAAAACTGGATGTCATGAGCGGTGAACCGGTTTTCTGGATCGAGACCCTGCGCTCAGCGGCGGAGCTGCCGATCTGCGTGATCTCGCATTTCGTCCCACAAAAGCGTTTTCCCGAACTCGATAAACGTTACCACGGTGACTCATTACACCGCTGCCTGGAGGCGGACTATGGCTGTCGCTTGCGGCGTTCGGAAAGTCTGGTCACCGCCGTCTTACCGCAAGGCGATGACGCCCGAATACTGGGTATGCCGCAGAACCGTCCGGTGCTGCGCGTCAAGAGCGTGAACATTGATCAACGTGACTCGCGCCCCGTCGAATACGCCGTCACCCGCTTTCGCGCTGACCGCATTCAACTCTGCATCAACCCCTGATCAAACCTCCAACCATTGACCTCATCTACTGAAACAGGAGCTTACCCATGAACCGCAAAACCTTCTTGCGCCTTGCCACACTAACCCTCGGTCTCGGCGCCCTCGCACTCGCGCCCTTCGCAGCCCAGGCCCAGAGTCAACATGACGGCAGCGCCGCGCGACCACTGCGAGTGATCCTGATACCGGCCGACGGCGGCACCGAAGACGGCACTAAAAAGGATTTCATGCCGATCTTCGCTGCAATCAGCGCAGCAACCGGCCTTAAGTTTGATATCAAGGTGGGTCAAAGTTACGGCGCAGTGATGGAAGCACAATGCGCCGGCGCGGCTGACATTGCCTTTTACGGAGTCGCCTCCTACCTGCCGACGCACAAGAAGGGCTGCGCCAATCTGCTGGCCCTTGCCATCAACAACGGCCAGTCCGTGTATTACTCCGGCATCTTTGCCCGTATCGACGCCGGCGTGACTTCTGTGAAGGACATCAAGGGAAAAACCATCGCACTGGGCGATCTGAACTCCACCTCCAGCTTCGCGGTGCCGGTCGCCATGATGATCGAGAACGGCGTTAATCCGGTGCGCGATGCGAAAGCCATCCAGCTCGCCGGCAGCCATGCCAATGTGCTGAAGGCGTTGTCCGAGGGACTGGTAGACGTGGGTGGCGCGTCCTTTGAGTCTTTTGAAAAAGCCGTCAACCAAAAGGCGATCGACCCGAGCAAAATTCGCGTCGTCGCCAAGAGTGCGCCGCTTCCCTACCCGCCGCTGGCGATACACCCCAGGGTTGCGCCGGAAGTACAGGCCAAATTGCGCGATGCCTTTGAAAACATCAACAAACTGCCTGGCATTTCAAAAGACCAGATCCGCGGTTACGGCGGCAGCAAGGTGGACGGTTACACCACCAAGGTCAGCGAACAGGAAATGGCTGATGCGGCAAAGCTGTTTGATCTGGTCACCGATCAAGTCAAGACCGACATTCTGAAAAAAGCCGGTACACGCTGAGCCCCCCCGCGCTGAACGCCCCAAACAAAGGAGCCGACTCATGATCCACTTCAACTCCGTCTCCAAAGCGTGGCCCGACGGAACACACGCTTTGAGAAATGTGTCGATCGAAATACCACGTGGGCAGTTTTGCGTGGTGCTCGGGCCCTCGGGTGCCGGCAAGTCGACACTGTTGCGTACGGTCAATGGCCTGACGAAGCCGACCCACGGCAGCGTCAGCATCGATGGCGTGCAGATGTGTCCCGCCAGTGAAAAGGTGTTGCGGCAGCGTGTGGCGATGATCCATCAGCACTTTAATCTCACCAACCGCATGACGGTTGCAGGCAATGTACTGGCCGGAATGCTGCCGGCGGTTTCCACGATGCGCGCCTTGCTCGGCTGGTTTCACCCCGAGCACCGCGCGCGCGCCTGCAAACTACTGGAAAGCGTCGGGCTCGCGCCGAACCATTTGCAACGCCGCGCAGGCGATCTCTCCGGCGGCCAGCAACAGCGCGTCGGCATTGCGCGCGCCTTTATGCTGGACCCCGAGGTAGTGCTGGCTGACGAGCCGGTGGCCAGTCTCGACCCCAAGATCTCACGCGATATTCTGACGCTGATACGGGTGGCGGCACGCGAGCGCAACACCACGGTTTTATGCAGCTTGCATCAGATCGATCTGGCGCGCGAGTTTGGTGACCGCATCATCGGTATGCGCGAAGGCGAGGTGGTCTTCGACGGCACGCCCGCCGCCTTTACCGATGAGCGTCTGCGTGCGCTCTACCACGGCGCGCAGTGGGAGGAAAAACCCGATCACGACATCCGGATCCGGCACCAACACTCAACGCAAACAAGCGCTGAACCGGTCCCGGCCTGAACGCATGGACATCAAACCGATCCCGGTTCCCGCCAGCGGTAGCGCGCTGGCGTGGAAGCTTGATGCGCCTTACTCGGCACGCCATGTATTTATCATCGCGACGCTGCTGGTGGTGATTCTTTTCACCGGCCACCGCACTGAGATGGACCGCATGATTGCAATGAGCGCGCAGGCGGTGGGCAAACTCCTGGGCTTGACGGACGAATCCCAGGTCGTGCACGGTTTGTCGCGCGTCGCACAATCGATGTGGCCGCCGGTGATGACAGAGAAAGAAGAGGTCGGCCGCTTACCGGAACTTGACCGTAGCCGTCTGCCGCTCTTCTCACGGATTGAGTTCGAAGAGCGCAGCGAACAGCGCATGAACACCCAAACCCTGCAGATGGAGACGACGACGGAGCGTATTGAATATCTGGTCAAGCCGGCCGGTTACCTGTGGACGATTTTTATCAAGATGATCGAGACGTTTGAAATCGCCATCTGGGGCACCCTGCTATCGATCATGGCATCCATTCCGCTGGCCTACTACGCCGCCCGCAACTACAGCCCCAACCGCGCAACCTATACGCTGGCCCGCGCCACCATCAGCCTGCTGCGCTCGGCACCTGAGTTGATCGTCGCGCTGTTTCTGGTCCTTGCCTATGGCTTCGGGCCGATCGCCGGCGTGCTGGCCCTGGGATTACATGCGGCCGGATTTCTTGGCAAATTTTATGCCGAGGATATTGAAAACGCAGACCGGAAGCCGCAGGAGGCCCTTGAGGCGATAGGCGCAGGCAAACTCAAAACGCTCTGGTACGGAGTGATGCCCCAGGTCTTGCCGCAATACATCGCGTATTCGCTCTACATCCTCGACCGTAACCTGCGTATGGCCACTGTCATCGGACTGGTTGGCGCAGGCGGCATCGGGCAGGAATTAAAAGGTCGATTCGACATGTTTCAGTACGGACATGTGTGCACGATCCTGCTGGCGATTTTTATCGCGGTATTCCTGCTCGATCAATTCTCCGCGCGCTTGCGCGCGAAACTGATTTGAAAATGATTTCTGCATGAAGCCCAATGACGATTTTTCAATGTCAACACCACCGGCACCGCCACGCGAGCGATGGCCGCGGCTACTCCTGAGTTGCCCGGCGGCGACAGTACGCGATCTGGCGCACCGTCTGGCGCAACAGCACACGGTGGAGGACATCCAAATCGCGCAATCCGGACTGGGATTGCTGAAGCTCTGTGACAGTGCGCTGGGCGACGCCTATTACCCTGGCGAGATCCCGCTGGCGAGCGCCCATGTCCGCGTCACCGCAACGGATGGACGCAGCGTTGAAGGCGCGGCCCAACTGCTCGACGACCGTGCCAGTCTGGCGCGGGCCATCGCGGTAATTGATGCGGCGGTCTCCGGCCGGTTGGCGGGGCACGAAGCAGCGCACACGCTGTTCGCCAGCGGACAAGCGCGTCTGGATGAACAGTCGGCGGCACGCCGTGCGCTGCTGACGGCGACCCGTGTCGATTTTTCACTGGTCGGCTCGACTGATGAGGATGACGATGCCTGATTCACTCAGCCACGACATGCAGGCATGGACCGCCAGCAGCCAACAGCATATTTTTCGTCAATTGATGAGGGCATTCAGCTATCCAGGGCGTATCGAGACCTTGGCAACCAGCGGCGCCCATGCACTGACACTGACCCTGGCCGCATTGATCGACCGTGGAAGCTCGCTCGCGGACCCGCAGAATCTGCTCGATGATTTAACCCGCCAACGCCTGCAAACACCGCTTACCGTCGCCGAGCGCGCACATTTCGTGGTTGCAGATGGAACACGGCCCCCGGCATTTACGCCCGCGCTGGGTTCGCTGGAGTCGCCCGAACACGGCGCCACCATTGTGCTCACAGTTGTCGCCCTCGGCGTGGGCACCGACTGCCGGCTCGAAGGCCCGGGCATCGCCGGCAGCCAGTCACTGGCCGTCACCGGCCTTGAGCCCTCATGGCTCGAGCAACGCCGTTCGTGGAACAGCGCGTTTCCGCTTGGGGTTGACATCATTCTGCTCGACACCATTCATGCGGTCGCCCTGCCACGCACCACACGCATCACCCTGAAAGGAACGCAGCCATGGGCTACGTAGCAATACGGGGCGGCGGTCATGCCATTGAAGGCTCCCATGCCGCCGTCGAAAACCTGCGCACTGCGGAGGGTGAGTCGGGCAGCCCGCTGAGCCTGGCCAGCATCGAACACCAATTGCGTTTATTAACCTCACGCATACTGTCTGAAGGCGGTCTCTATCATCCGCGCCTGGCCGCGCTCGCACTCAAGCAAATGCAGGGCGACACACTGGAGGCCGCATTTGCCTTGCGGGCCTATCGCTCGACCAAACCACGACTCCTCGAAACCCCGCTACAGGACACCTCAAAGATGCGCCTGATCCGGCGCATTTCATCCGCCTTCAAGGAAATCCCCGGCGGCCAGATGCTCGGCCCGACCTTTGATTACGCCTTGCGTTTGATGCGGCTTGATCTGGCCAACGAGTCGCCCGAGGCATTCCGCAAGGTCGCCGGCAGCTTCCTGCAAAACGCACCGGCGGAAGATCTGCCGGACACCTTCCCCAAAGTACTGGATGCCCTGCGTAACGAAGGTCTGCTGCCGCCTTTGAACAGAACCGCACGGCAGGCCTTCGACATCACCCGCGAGCCGCTGGTGTTCCCGGTGCCCCGTTCTGCGGCGCTGGCCACCATGGCGCGAGCGGAAACGGGTTCGCTGCTTGCCATTGCCTACTCGAACATGCGCGGCTACGGCGACGTGCACCCGACGATTGCAGAACTCCGCGTCGGCTACCTGCCGGTGATGCTGCCGCATCCGGTGACCGGCGAGTTGACCGAGGCTGGTGAAGTCCTGATGACCGAATGCGAAGTGGTGGCCATGTACGAGGGCAATGCAAACGACGGGCCACCGGTCTTCACCCTGGGCTATGGCGCCTGCTTCGGGCATAACGAAGTCAAGGCCATCTCGATGGCGATACTCGATCGTGCGCTGCAAAAGGGCATGCGTGATGGGCCGGCCAATCCTTCCGAGGACCCTGAGTTCGTACTGCTGCACGTCGACGGTGTCGATTCGATGGGCTTCGCCAGCCATTACAAAATGCCGCACTACGTCACATTTCAGTCAGATATGGACCGCCTGCGCACCACGCAAAAGAAAAATCTCGCCTCACAGACAACCACCGCGACGAGAGCGCCGGCATGAATAGCGAATATGAATTACCGCAAGACGAAGCCGCCTACAGCTTCGGCTTTCTGGATGAGTATGCAAAACGCGAGATCCGTCGCTGCGTCCTCAAAGCCATCAGTATTCCGGGCTACCAGACGCCTTACGCTTCACGCGAAATGCCCATGGGCAGAGGCTTTGGCACTGGTGGATTGCAGCTCACCCTGGCGCTGATCGGTCCAGCGGATACGGTCAAAGTTATTGATCAGGGCGCTGATGATTCGGTCAACGCCGTCAGCTTGCGGAAATTTATCGAACAGACCTGCCCCGGCGTTGACAGCACCGAGCGCACCGCCGAGGCGACGCTGATTCAATCACGCCACCGCATACCGGAATTACCGCTGGAAGAAGCACAGGTGCTGGTGTTGCAGGTTCCTTACCCGGACGCATTGGTGGTCGTCGAGGCATCCGAGGCACGACGCAAAATCATGCATGGTGAAGGCGATTATTCACGCCTGCTGACCAAGCTCTACGAAGACATCGTGCAATTCAAGGAAATCACCATCTCGCATCGCTATCCCACCCGCATCAACGGGCATTACGTGATCGACCCAAGCCCGATCCCCCGCTATGACGTGCCACAACTGCACCATTCAAAAGCATTGGTGTTGCTCGGCGCGGGGCGTGAAAAGAAAATCTATGCGGTACCGCCTTATTGCAATGCTGAACCGCTGGTGTTTGACGACGTACCGTTTCGGACCGAAGACTTTACCGATGCGCAAGGGCAGCGCCAAGCCTGCCATCGTTGCGGCGCCACCAACTCCTTTCTCGATGAAATCATCGGCGATGAAGATGCACAAGGCTTGGACAAGACCTGGCAATGTTCGGATGCAGACTTCTGCCGCGGGCAACGCGACTCTCCACGCGTGATGGAAGCACAGCAGGCATGAAAAAAATTCTCGAAGTGCGCGGACTGTCGAAGATCTATGGTCGCGGCTGCCCGCAATGTATCGTCAATACCGGGCCCGAGGCCAACACCAACATCTGCGCAGACTGCGACAGCGTGGTGGCCACCCACGATGTCAGCCTCGACCTGCATGCAGGAGAAATACTCGGCATCATGGGCGAGTCAGGCAGCGGCAAATCAACCGTGGTGAAAACGCTTTATTTTGACGCCACGCCGACGGCCGGCGAAGCCATCTTCTTTGATGAGCAGAGTGAAGCGCAGCAGTGGGAGCTGTTTACCCTGAATGCGGCGCGCCAGCGCTGGCTGCGCAACCATCGTTTCGGCATGGTTTATCAAAATCCGCATCTGGGTTTGAACTTCAACGTCTCGGCTGGCGGCAATATCGCCGAGCGCCTGTTAATGAGCGACCTGCGGCACTATGCGCAAATTCGCGGGCGCGCCGGGCAGTTGCTCGCGCGCACCGAAGTCGCGGTCGAACGGATGGACGAGTCGCCGAAAAATTTTTCCGGCGGCATGCAGCAGCGCGTGCAAATTGCCAAGGCGCTGGCGACCCGCCCGCCGCTGCTCTACCTCGACGAAGTCACCACCGGTCTCGACCTCTCGGTGCAGGCGCGCATCCTCGACCTGATCCTTGAAATCCAGCATGAGTTGAACACCGCAATGATCGTCGTCACCCACGATCTGGGCGTGATCCGTCTGCTGGCAGGCCGCACCCTCGTCATGAAACACGGCCGCGTCATCGAGTCGGGCCTGACCGACCAGATTCTTGAAGATCCCCAACACGCTTATACCCAAAGACTGGTGGCCTCGGCCTTATAGGAGCATCTACGATGACACCCGTTCTTAACGTCGAGGGACTGGGCAAGCAGTTTCAATTGCATGAACAACAGAAACTGATCCCTTCGTGCGCGAATATTTCTCTGCAAGTCCATACCGGACGCCTGACGGCTTTGGTCGGTCCGACGGGCGCGGGAAAATCCTCCGTCCTCAAGTGCATCTATCGAACTTATCTGCCTTCCGCCGGACGCATGCTCTACAACGATGCCCAGGGCAACGCGATCGACCTCGCACAAGCGTCGGAACATCGCATGCTGGATTTGCGTCGTCACGAAATCAGCTTCGTCACCCAGTTCCTGCACTGCCTGCCGCGTCGCAGCGCGCTCGACGTGGTGTGCGAACCGCTGATCGCACGGGGTACGGAACGCGAGGCAGCGCACATGCTGGCCAAAGCCTTGCTAAGCCTGCTGAATGTTCCCGAGCGTTTGTGGGGCGTGCCGCCGGCCACCTTCTCCGGCGGTGAACGGCAGCGCATCAATCTGGCACGTGGTCTGATTACGCGACCCCGGCTGCTGCTCCTCGACGAACCCACCGCCAGCCTCGACCCCGCCACCACGGAGCGGGTGATTGATCTCATACAGAGCATTAAAAGTGAAGGTGTCGCGATGCTGGCAATCTTTCACGATCCCGCACTGGTGCGCCGCACAGCTGACACCGTCATCGAACTCACCCCGCCGTTGGCTATCACTGATATTTTGGAGAACTGCTCGTCATGAATCGATTGTTGTTGAATCACGCCCGCGTTGTTTTTGCAGATGAGGTTCGCGATGACGTGGCGATCCTGATTGAGGACGGTCTGATCGCCGCCATCGACCCCGAGACGGCCGCAGACGCACGCGTGGTTGATCTATCCGGACGCCTGCTGGTGCCCGGCATGATCGACCTGCATTGCGATGCATTGGAAAAAGAGGTCGAGCCGCGACCGGGCGTACACTTTCCGCTTGATCTGGCCTGTGCACTGGCCGACAAGCGTAACGCGATGGCGGGTATTACCACCGTATTTCATGCCCTCTCGTTCGCCAACCACGAACTCGGCGTGCGCAACAACGGGTTTGCCGCGGAAATCGCCCGTGCCATGCACGCGTGGCAGCCGCATGCCTTGGTCGACAACCGCGTGCATGTCCGCTACGAAGTAACTGACGAGACCGCTCCCGCCGTGTTGGTTGATCTGCTAAAAAACGGACATGCGCACCTGATGTCCTTCATGGATCACAGCCCCGGACAGGGGCAGTTCCAGAGCGTGGCGGCCTACCGCACCTTTCTTTCCCGCACCTACAAAATGTCGGAAACGGAGTTGGATGTGTTGCTGGCAAACAAGCAGACCGCCGGCGCCGGAACCATGCAACGCATGCAAAAACTCTCGACGGTCGCGCATGATCTGGGCGTGCCCATCGCCAGCCACGACGATGACAGTGCGGAGAAAGTCGCCGCCCTCGCTGCACTGGGTGCGGTGATCTCGGAATTCCCGACCCATCTCGGCGCCGCCCAGGCCGCGCGGGCGCAGGGCATGGCGACGCTCTTTGGCGCCCCCAATATCCTGCGCGGCAAATCTCAATCCGGCAATATGCGTGCGCTCGATGCAGTGCTCGAAGGCGTTGCTGATTGCCTGTGCGGCGACTACTCGCCCGGCGCCCTGCTCCCCTCCGTGTTAAAGCTACCCGAACTGGCGGGCATCGGATTGGCAGAAGCCTTTGCACTGGTGACAAGGAATCCCGCGCGAGCGGCCGGGCTCAGCGACCGCGGAGAAATTACCGTGGGCAAACGGGCAGATCTGGTTGCAGTAAAAGTGCTGGGCGGGTTGCCGCAAGCGGACCGTGTGTGGGTCGCTGGCGTTGCAGCCCTGTCTGCGCGTTTCGATCACGCCTGAGGGGGATGCCCTTGACTTCAACACTCATCTATCTCGTTGGCGCTTCGGGCAGCGGCAAAGACAGTCTGCTCGCCCATGCGCGCGCCCGCCTCGCCGCTCAGCAAGAGGTGATTTTTGCGCACCGCTATATCACCCGCGCTGCCTCGGCTGGCGGCGAAAATCACATCGCCTTGAGCACGGCGGAGTTTGCAATGCGGCGACAGGCCGGTTTAATGGCCATGCATTGGGAGAGTCACGGCTACTGTTACGGTGTGGGGATTGAAATCAACCACTGGCTGGCCAAGGGCATGACGGTGGTCGTCAATGGTTCGCGCGAGTATCTGCCGACCGCGACGGAAATGTATCCGGAGCTTCGATCTGTCTGGATTGAAGTCGATCCCGAAACACTGCGCGCAAGGCTTGAGGCGCGTGGTCGAGAAACTCCAGAAGAAATCAGTGCACGCCTCGCGCGCCGGACGCCCCGTCAGCCCGGTGACCATAGTGGCGACGTGATCCGTAACGACGGCGCGTTGAACGTGGCAGGCGAAGCGCTGGTCGACTTGATCCGTCGCCACAGCGGGATCCCGTTGTGCGCGTAACATTTCTGGGCACGGGTGCCGCGGGCGGAGTACCGCTCTTTGGCTGCAGCTGTCGGGCCTGCGTGCGCGCACGGCTGCACAAAGCACGCGTGCGACTACCGTGTTCAGCCCTGGTTGAAACGGCTGACAGCCGCATCCTGCTCGATGCCGGACTCACCGACTTACATGAACGTTTTGCGCCCGGCGACCTCGACGCCATCGTGCTGACGCACTTTCATCCGGACCACGTACAGGGATTGCTACATTTGCGCTGGGGTATCGGCGATCGCATACCCGTCTGCTGTCCTGCCGATCCGGAAGGTTGTGCCGACCTCTACAAACATCCCGGGCTGCTCGATTTCCGCGCGCTGACGGCATTGGTGCCATTCATGGCCGGTGACCTCAAGCTAACCCCACTGCCGCTGAATCACTCAAAACCAACCCTCGGTTATGCCATCGAATCAGCGGACGGGTGCCGCTTTGCCTATTTAACCGACACCCTGGGACTGCCCGCAGCGAGCGCAAAGTTTCTGGCGGATTGGCAGGCGGATGGGCTGGCGCTCGACTGCAGTTATCCACCGCACGCTGAGCCCAAAGGGCACAACGACTGGTCCGCCGCACTGGCCGTAATTGCTCAAGTCAAGCCGGCGCGGACGTGGTTTACGCACATCAGCCACAAACTCGATGCCTGGCTGCTCGATACGCAAACAATTCCTGCCGGTTTAACCATCGCGGGCGACGGCGAACAGATCGAATTCACCGCCCGGGCATATCAAGGCCGTCATTCAGAATGAACGCTGCCGCATGGGCTATCGCTGCATCGGTCATGATGCATGTAACCTGGAATTTGATCGCACGTCACCAGGCACGCGAGGCTTATCCGCTCTGGTGGGTGCTGCTGGCGCATCTGCTTCTTCTGGGGCCCTGGGGTGTGCGCGCGCTCATCACCGAAGTGCAATGGACGCCAGACCTCGTCAAATGGGTGCTCATCTCCGCCTCGGCCAACGTCGTTTACTTCCTCAGCCTGCGCCATGCCTATCTGCACGCGCCGGTTGCTTTCGTCTACCCGCTGGCCCGCAGCTCCCCGCTATTGATCGGCCTATGGGGGCTGATTTTCCTCGACGAAACCCTCGGCACTGTCGCCTGGGCCGGGATACTTTTGAGTGTCGCCGGGCTCGTGATAATGGCAAG
Organism: uncultured beta proteobacterium; assembly: GCA_903913965.1. GTDB lineage: Bacteria > Pseudomonadota > Gammaproteobacteria > Burkholderiales > SG8-41 > PALSA-1004. The sequence continues at coordinate 16,936 of CAIWNB010000386.1, read as the reverse complement.
CACCGGTGGTAATCGGCGCGACCTTCGCGCCTTACCCTGGACCATGCTGGCGATGCTCGCCACCAGCATTTACTCGCTGACCGATCGCGCTGCCACCGCGCATATTCCGGGCTTTGCCGGCATCCTCGGTTTTATTTCGATTGGTTATTTCGCCTCCTGGCTGGCATTGACCGTCGACCTCCGAAAAACCACGGGCGCCTGGTATCCAAGAGCCCGTATCAGCCTTCCGGTAGCGCTTGTCGGCGGCCTTTGCATCGGCCTGGCATATGCATTGGTGATCCAGGCCATGCGCACCATGCCGGCCGCCGTGGTCGTCGCCTTTTCCAACGCCGGGATCATGCTGGCAAGCCTCATCTCGATCCTGGTGTTCAAGGAAAGTGAGGCGTGGCGCGCCAGAACAGTGGCTACCGCGATCATTTGCAGCGGTCTGTTTTTGATTGCCTGCTAGAACGGACGCTCAGCGGCCCGCCTCGGCCGCCTTCAAAATCACCGGCTCTACCAGCACACTGCTTTGCGCGTTGGCAAGCCAGAGCTGTCCTTCCTGGATGGTGCAGTTAAGTTGCATATTGCGCTCGGCCTGCTGCGCCATTTCACGGCACGCGACGAGCGGCAGTTGCACCACGGTGAGATTGGCGCAACGCGCAACATCAGGCGCAACTTTTCTCCACCACAGATCGGTGCCCTGCCCGCCATACGCATAGACGTAGACCTGATCGGCGCGGCCGCAGGCGCGGCGCATGCGTTTTTCATCGGGCTGACCGACATCGATCCAAAGTTTGATCGAGCCGGTCAGATCTTTGCGCCAGAGATCGGGCTCGTCCTCATCGCTGAGTCCCTTGCCAAACACCAGCTGCTCATCGGCATGTATCGAAAACGCCAGCACGCGCACCATCATGCGCTCATCGGTTTCAGACGGATGACGGGCGATGGTCAGCGCATGTTCGTGAAAATAATTGCGCTCCATGTCGGCGATCTGCAGATCGACCTTGCAAACGGTTGCTCTCAATGCCATCAGTGCCCCTTGCTGAGCTGGCGCATCGCGTGGTCCAGCCCGTCGAGGGTCAGCGGATACATACGGTCGCCAATCAGGTCGCGTGTCATGCGTATCGATTCATGGTAATCCCACATGGATTGCGGCTGCGGGTTGATCCACACCGCATCCTTGTAAATCTCAAACACCCGCCGTATCCACACCGCACCGGCCTCGGGGTTGGAATGTTCGACGCTGCCCCCCGGATAGGCGATCTCGTAAGGGCTCATGGTGGCGTCCCCAATGAAAATCACCTTGTAGTCGTGCGGATACTTGTGCAGCACATCCCAGGTCGCCATGCGCTCGGTGGTGCGGCGCCGGTTGTCCTTCCACACACGCTCATACAGAAAGTTGTGAAAATAAAAATATTCGAGATGCTTGAACTCGGTGCGCGCCGCCGAGAACAGTTGTTCGCAGATTTGCACATGGTCATCCATCGAACCGCCGACATCAAAAAACAGCAGTACCTTCACACTGTTATGCCGCTCGGGAATCATCTTGATATCCAGCCAGCCGGCGTTGCGCGCCGTCGAGCGTATGGTGTCGTCGAGGTCGAGTTCCTGCGGATTACCCTGGCGGGCAAATTTGCGCAGCCGCTTGAGCGCCACTTTCATATTGCGCGTACCGAGTTCGACCGTATCGTCAAGGTTCTTGAATTCGCGCTGATCCCACACCTTCACCGCACGACGATGACGCGATTCATGCTGACCGATGCGGATGCCCTCGGGGTTGTAGCCATAGGCGCCGAACGGGCTGGTGCCGGCGGTGCCAATCCACTTCGAGCCGCCCTGATGCCGTTCCTGCTGTTCTTCCAGACGCTGCTTCAGTGTTTCCATCAGCTTGTCCCAGCCGCCGAGTGATTCGATCAGCTTCTTTTCTTCTTCGCTGAGATTCTTCTCCGCCAGCTTCTTCAGCCACTCTTCGGGGATCATCGCCTCCGCACCACCGGGGCCAGCGGTGATGCCTTTGAAGTACGCACCGAAAACACGGTCGAACTTGTCGTAATTCGATTCATCCTTGACCATGCAGGCACGCGACAGATAATAAAAATCATCGAGACTGCCGTGGATGACATGTTTTTCCAGCGCTTCGAGCAGCGTCAGAAACTCGCGCACGGACACCGGCAGGCCGCCCTGTTTGAGCTTGAGAAAAAATTCGATCAGCATTTGGCGCGTGAGGCGTGAGGAGTGACGCGTGTAACCGCCACCGGCCGGACTTTGCGCTGCGCATAGGCGCCGGCATCCAGCGTGCGCGATGAGGCCAGCCTCCGCCATTGCACGAGCTTCGCTTCAAAGCCTAGCGTATACGCCGCGCTCGACGACGGTAGCACTGCGGTGTCAAAACCAGCGGTGGCAAACTCACGTTCGAACTTGCCGGCGGTCTTGCCGTTAAAGAAAATTCTGCGCAGATCAGGCGCCATTGCGAGCACACGTGCAAATTCGTTGGGACGCACTTCACGAATATCGGCATCCAGACTACCTTTGCGCACGCAACGCTCAATCACATCCCACAGACCAATACGATGCGCCAGCAGAGTACCTGTGCGGGCTGCATACTCCATTGCGGCCAGCGGCTCGTCGATCACCGCGCCGACCAGACGCCAGAACTGGTTTTGCGGATGCGCGTAATACTGCGCCTTGCCGAGTGACGCCACGCCCGGAAAGCTGCCAAGGATCAAGGTGTCGACGCCGGCGTCGATCACCGGCGCAAAACCTGTCGCCGCATCCGCCATCTGCAATCAGCCGGGCTTGCGCCGCGACATAAACGCCAGGCGCTCAAACAAATGCACGTCCTGTTCGTTCTTCAGCAACGCGCCGTGCAGTGGCGGAATAATCTTGTGACTGTCCTGATTGGCCAGCGCCTCGGGCGAAATATCCTCGGCCATCAACAGTTTCAACCAGTCGAGCAGTTCCGAGGTCGAGGGCTTCTTCTTCAGGCCGGGCACTTCGCGAATATCGAAAAACGCTTCGAGCGCTTCGCGCAGGAGATTTTTTTTCAGTTGCGGAAAATGCACCTGCACGATTTTCTCCATCGTCTCCTTTTCAGGAAAGCGGATGTAATGGAAGAAACAGCGGCGCAGAAAGGCGTCTGGCAGTTCTTTTTCATTGTTGCTGGTAATAATGACGAGCGGCCGGTTCTTCGCTTTCACCAACTGCTGCGTTTCGTAGACATAAAACTCCATGCGATCGAGTTCTCGCAACAAATCGTTGGGAAACTCGATGTCGGCCTTGTCGACTTCGTCGATCAGCAGCACCGATTGCTCGGCCGATTCGAACGCGTTCCACAACATGCCGCGCACGATGTAGTTGCCGATGTCCTTGACCTTGGGGTCGCCGAGCTGCGAATCGCGCAGACGCGACACCGCGTCGTATTCATACAGGCCGTGCTGCGCCTTGGTGGTCGATTTGACATGCCACTCGAAAAGCGGACGCTGCAACGCTTTGGCCACTTCGAGCGCCAGCATCGTCTTGCCGGTACCCGGCTCACCCTTGATCAACAGCGGCCGCTCGAGCGTGATGGCGGCATTCACCGCCATCATCAAGTCGTCGGTCGCGACATAGGAATCAGTGCCTTCGAATCGAACCATCGCGCGCATCCTGAGTGATTGGGGCACAGCCCCGGTCAACGAGGGCTGGATTATACGGGGCGGCGGCGCTCAGGGGCCGCGCGGCAGGTCTTCGCGACGGTCGATATCGAGCAGCACACCGGCGTCATCGCCATCGAGCAAAACAATTTCCTGTTTGTGCGTCATCATCAGTTCGCGTGCGCCGGCATCCCCGTCGAGGGCCAGCAACTCGCTGACAAAACGCGCGCTGATGCCGACCGGATGGCCGCGCCGACCCTCGAACGTGGGGGCGGCCAGCGGTGCGCCCGCCGCCAGCGCCTGCGCCACCGCCGTGATTGTCGCCGGATGTATCGACGGCATATCGGCGAGCGCGATGACCCAGCCGTCCGCCTCGCGGCGACGCGCAATGGCGTGAGCCAGACTGCAGCCCATGCCGCGCACCGCCTCGGCACACACCGTCACCTCGCAACCGGCCGCACGCAACAGCGCTTCGAGCGCTTCGTCGCCCGGACGCACCACGGCCAGCACGTCCGGCAACGCCGTCAAGAGATGGCGTGCGGCCATCACGCCCAAGGGCGTGCCGTCGGCCAGAGGGTGGCGCAATTTACCGCCGCCAAAACGACTGCCGGCACCGGCCGCCAGCAAGATGCCGCTCAATTTCAAAATGTTCTCCGCATACGCCATTATAATGGCCGCCGCAGGCCTCACTGATGACTGCAGTTCCAACTCTTCAATTTCTCCGGGTTCAAACCACCATGCCCAAACTTGCCGCCAATCTCACGCTGATGTTCAACGAAGTCGCTTTCACCGAGCGCTTTGCCGCCGCCGCGCGCGCGGGCTTCAAGGGCGTGGAGTTTTTATTCCCCTATGAATATGACAAGAACCTGCTGCGCGAGAAGTTAAATGAGAACAAGCTGACGTTGGCGCTGCACAATATGCCGGCGGGCGACTGGGCTGGCGGCGAACGGGGTATCGGCTGCCACAGCGAACGCGTCGAAGAATTCAAGGCCGGCGTCGAGCGCGCCATCGATTACGCCACTGCGCTGGGCTGCACACAGCTCAACTGCCTCGCCGGTCTTTGCACCGGCACGCGCGACCCTGTGGCGGCGCGCGCCACCTTCATCAGCAACCTGCAATACGCCGCGCCGCGCCTCAAGGCTGCCGGCATCAAACTGCTGATCGAAGCGATCAACACACGCGACATTCCGGGATTCTTCCTCACCAACACAGCGCAGGCCATCGCCATCATCAACGAGGTCGGTTCCGACAATCTATATTTTCAGTACGATATTTATCACATGCAGATCATGGAAGGCGATCTCGCGCCGACGATCGAAAAACATCTGCCGCTGATTCCGCATATGCAACTGGCCGATACGCCGGGGCGGCACGAACCGGGCACTGGCGAAATCAACTTTGATTTCCTGTTGCCGCATCTGGACAGCATCGGCTACTGCGGCTGGATCGGCTGCGAATACAAACCGGCGACAACCACGGAAGCCGGTCTGGGCTGGACGAAGAAATACTTAAAATAAGAAAGAGCGGTCACGCAGATCGCAGGATGCAGGGAAAAAGCCGGTAAGCGCATTGCTTTCGCGGCTTTAGCCTTCTTCGCGCACTTTTTGTTCTCTGCGGCAAACGCATTACGAACTCACCTACAGGAGCAGTGACATGGCAAATATCGGATTCATCGGTCTCGGCATCATGGGCAAGCCCATGGCCCTCAACCTGATCAAGGGCGGTCATACGCTGTTTCTGCAATCGCGCAGCGGGGTTGCCGCGGAACTGACGGCGGCGGGCAGCACCGCCTGCGCCAACGCCAAAGAGGTGGCGCAGAAATCCGACGTGGTGATCATCATGGTGCCCGACACGCCCGACGTCGAGAAAGTATTATTCAGCGCGGATGGGGTTGCCGCCGGCCTCACCAAAGGCAAAACGGTCATCGACATGAGCTCGATTTCGCCGATCGAAACCAAGGCCTTTGCCAAACGCATCAACGATCTTGGCTGCGACTATGTCGATGCACCGGTGTCCGGCGGCGAGGTCGGCGCTAAAAGCGCGGCCCTTACCATCATGGTCGGCGCTACGCCGGCGACCTTTGAGCGCGTCAAACCGCTGTTTGAATTGATGGGAAAAAACATCACACTGGTCGGCGGCATTGGCGACGGTCAGACCTGCAAAGTCTGCAACCAGATCATCGTCGCGCTCAATATCGAAGCCGTCAGTGAGGCGCTGGTGTTTGCCTCCAAGGCCGGCGCCGATCCCGCCAAGGTGCGGCAGGCGCTGATGGGCGGCTTTGCTGCCTCGCGCATCCTTGAAGTGCACGGTGAACGCATGATCAAACGCACCTTTGATCCGGGCTTCCGCATTGAATTACATCAGAAGGATCTCGCCCTGGCACTTGCCGGCGCGCGCGCGCTGGGTGTGTCGCTACCGAACACCGCCAACGCGCAGGAGTTGTTCAACGCCTGCAGCGCCGATGGCGGCGCGAAGTCTGATCACTCAGCGATGGTGAAGGCGCTGGAAAAACTCGCCAATCATCCGGTCGCTTAGTCACGCGCACTCAGCACAGCAAAGGGGCGGTTGCCGCGCGATACGATCGCGGCAACCGCCCCGTTTTATTGCCGGCGCAATGACGGGCTAGATGACGATGCGCTTACGCAAATCGGCAATCTCGCCGTCGCTATAACCAAGTTCGTGCATAACTTCATCGGTATGCTCGCCGCACTCCGGTGTCGCCGTGCGGATTTCGCTTGGCGTACGCGACAGTTCGATCGGCTGGTTGACGAGCTCGATGTCGCCCAGCACCGGATGGTGCACGGGGGCGGCCATGTGCAAATGCTGCACCTGCGGATCGGCGAACACCTCGTTCATCTTGTAAATCGGCCCGCAAGCAGTGCCGGCGGCCTCGAAAATCTCCAGCCAGTCCTTGCTGCTCTTGGTGCTCGTAATTTCATTGACCGCGGCATTGACCTGCTTGCGGTTTTTCGAACGCAGCGTGGCATCGAGAAATTCCGGCACCTGCATCAGGTGCTCGGATTTCATCGCCTTGCATAAACGTTCCCACATCGCCTGCCCGCCGGCGGCGATATTGATATAACCGTCGGCGGTTTGAAACACACCGGTGGGGATGCCGGTCGGATGGTCGTTACCAGCCTGCGGTGCCACCTCTTTCGCCACCGTCCAGCGCGCCGCCTGAAAATCACACATTGCAATCATCGCCTGCAACAGCGAAACCTTCACCCACTGACCTTCACCGGAGTGTTCGCGTTCGAGCAGCGCCGTCATGACGCCCAACGCACAATACACGCCGGCGCTGGAGTCGGAAATCGCAATGCCGGCACGCATCGGGCCGGTGCCCGGTTCACCGGTAATCTGCATCAGACCACCCATGCCCTGGGTGATCTGGTCAAAGCCGGCGCGCTTCACATAAGGCCCGTCCTGACCAAAACCGGAAATGCTGGCGTAGACGAGACGCTTGTTGGTGGTCTTCAGTGTTTCGTAATCAATCCCCAAACGGAACTTCACGTCAGGCCGGAAGTTCTCGACGACCACATCGCCGCAATCGGTGAGTTTGCGGAAAATCTTGATGCCGTCGGGATCTTTCAGATTGAGTGTCATCGCACGTTTGTTGCGGTGCAGATTCTGAAAGTCGGGACCGTGGCGCTTGTCGCCCCAGCTATCGGCCAGATCCAGCCCGGGTGGTGATTCAATTTTAATGACGTCGGCGCCCCAGTCGGCAAGCTGGCGCACGCAGGTCGGGCCCGAACGCACACGGGTCAGGTCGACAACACGATAGGGGGCCAGCGGCCCACGGCGGGTGGTGTTAGTGGTCATAACGGAAGGCTTTCAATGGCAGATTTACGATCGGCACAGACCCTAGGCGTGCCACGATCACAGGCCGCCATGATACCCGCGTTACCCGCGCTTCGCATCCGGCCCTCTTGCGCTTGCGCAATCAAGCACGCGCGGTTGGCACGAAGCGCTGGCTCTGGCGTACACTGCGGCCATGTCGATGCCCGCCGAAATCACCATAGACCGCACGCTGCAACAGCAGGTGGTGGATGCGTTGTCTGCAATCGTGCCGCCCCAGGCGCTGTTGCACGAGCGCGAAGACGTGCAACCGTACGAATGTGACGGGCTGTCCGCCTATCGTCGCCTGCCGATGGTGGTCGTGCTACCCGAGACTGAAGAACAGGTGCGCGACATTCTGCGTCTCTGTTACCGCCTGCGTGTGCCGGTGGTTGCACGCGGCGCCGGCACCGGACTATCCGGCGGCGCGCTGCCCTTATCTAACGGCGTCTTGCTGTCGCTGGCGCGCTTCATGCGCATCCTCGACATCGATCCGCTGGCGCGCACCGCGCGTTTGCAGCCGGGCGTGCGTAACCTGGCGATCTCCGAAGCCGCCGCACCGCTGGGCCTGTTTTACGCGCCCGACCCGTCGAGCCAGATCGCCTGCTCGATCGGTGGCAACGTTGCTGAAAATGCCGGCGGCATGCATTGCCTGAAGTACGGACTGACCGTCCATAACGTTCTCAAGCTGCGCGCCTGGACGATCGAGGGCGAACTCCTTGAAATCGGCAGTGATGGACTCGATGCCGCCGGTTACGATCTGCTCGCGCTACTGACAGGCTCTGAAGGCTTGCTCGCCGTCATCACCGAGGTGACGGTCAAACTGCTGCCGGTGCCGCAACACGCACAATGCGTGCTGGCGGCGTTTGACGATATCGCCAAGGCCGGTGCAGCAGTTGCCAACGTGATTGCCGCCGGCATCATTCCAGCGGGTCTTGAGATGATGGACAAGATCACCACCGGTGCAGTCGAACCGTTTGTCAAAGCCGGCTACCCGCTGGATGCAGCCGCCATCCTGCTCTGCGAGGCCGACGGCACCGCCACCGAAGTCGCCGAGGAAATCGCGCGCATGACGGAAGTCATGCAAAACAGCGGCGCGACTGCAGTGCGCGTCTCGCAAAACGAGGTCGAACGCCTGCGCTTCTGGGCCGGACGCAAGTCGGCATTTCCCGCTGCCGGCCGCGTCTCGCCTGACTACTATTGCATGGACGGCACCATTCCGAAAAAGTCGCTCGCCCCCATGCTCAATGCGATCACCGCACTATCCGCCAAATATGGTCTGCGCTGCATGAACGTGTTTCATGCCGGCGACGGTAATCTGCATCCGTTGATCTTGTATGACGCCAACCGCCCGGGGGAACTCGAGAGCACCGAGGCCTTTGGCGCGGAAATCCTCAAGCTGTCGATTGAATTTGGCGGCACTATTACCGGCGAACACGGCGTTGGCGTGGAAAAAATAGATTCCATGTGCGTGCAATTCAGCGCCGCCGAACTGGCGCTGTTTCATGCGGTGAAAGCAGCCTTCGACGAACACGCCCTGCTCAATCCGGGCAAAGCCGTGCCAACGCTGCACCGCTGCGCTGAATTCGGGCGTATGCATGTGCATGCGGGTGCCGAAAAATTCGCGGATATTCCGCGCTACTAAAAAAATAATGATTTGATACGGAGGGGAGCCCGATGTTTCACCACAATAAAAAACAATTGCGCAAACTATGCACACAACTGGCCGCAGCAGCACTGTTGTTGTTGCAGCCACAGGCGCATGCCATCAACGATGAAATCCAGGTCTATACCGATGACATCAACAAGCCGGGGGAATTCGGTCTCGAGTTGCATGTAAACACCACGCCGGCAGGCCGCAGCACACCGGATTACCCGGGCGATTCGATCCCGCGCCACGGCTTGCGCCTGACGCCAGAGTTTTCCTACGGCATCAACAAGGATCTCGAAGCCGGCCTCTATTTGCCGACGGTGCGCGAAGCCGACGGCAGCTTTTCCGCCTCCGGCGCCAAACTGCGCCTGAAGTGGCTGCCGGTGAAACCCGCCGAGGACAATCCGGGCTATTACGCCGGCGTCAACGTCGAACTCGCGCGCGTCGACAAACGTTATTCGGATTCACCTGTGAGCAGCGAAGTGCGCTTTATCAGCGGCTATCGCGCCGATAACTGGTTGCTCGGCTTTAATCCGATACTCGGCTGGGATCTCTCGCCGGGTTACCGCAATGGCGGCCCCGACATGGTGATGGGCTTCAAAGCAGCGCACGACGTCGCCCCCGGCATTGCCTTGGGCGCTGAATATTATTCAAGTGTCGGCAAGCTCAACCACCCGTTGCCGCACAGTCTGCAGGACAATACGTTGTATCTCGTCATGGATTTCGACCGTAAACCGCTGGCCTTCAATGTCGGCGTCGGCCGCGGCATGACCGGCGCCACCGATCAGTGGACGGTCAAGGCGATTTTCGACATTCCTTTCTAAGCCACCGCCAAAACGAGCCGCACTTGAACGACACCATCCAGTCACTGGCCGCACAGATCCAGTCTGCGCAGGCGCGCGGTGCCACCTTGCGCATACGCGGCGGCGGCAGCAAGGATTTTTATGGTGGCGCCCTGGCCGGCGAACTCCTTGAGTTGGGTCAATACCGCGGCATCATCGAATACGAGCCGAGCGAACTGGTGCTGACGGCACGCGCCGGCACGCCACTGGTAGAAATTGAAAACACCCTGCGCGAACAAGGTCAGATGCTGGCATTTGAACCGCCGCATTTCAGCGTAACGCCCGCCCCAGCAGCGGCGCCAGCGGGAACTGCGAGCGCAATGGCCACGTTCGGCGGTTGCATCGCCGCCGGTTTGTCCGGGCCGCGCCGCGCCAGCGCCGGCAGCGTGCGTGATTTCGTCCTCGGTGTGCGCGTGCTCAACGGCGAAGGCCGGGAACTGCGCTTCGGCGGCAAGGTCATGAAAAACGTCGCCGGCTTTGATGTCTCGCGCCTGTTCGCCGGCTCCCTCGGCACGCTGGGCGCATTACTCGACGTCTCGATCAAGGTGTTACCCCTGCCCGCCGCCGAAGCCACGCTGCGTTTCGAACACAGCGCGGCAACGGCGATCCGGCTGCTCAACGAATGGGGCGGCAAACCACTACCCTTGAGCGCCAGCGCCTGGCACGACGGCGTGTTGAGCCTGCGTTTGTCGGGCGCCCATGCCGCAGTGAATGCGGCGAGCCAACAACTCGGTGGCGAACGTGTCGATGCAACAACGGCCGCCGGTTACTGGCGTGAACTGCGTGAACATCGCACAGGCTTCTTCGCAAGCGATACACCACTCTGGCGCTTGTCGGTGAAATCAAGCACGCCACCGCTCGCGCTTGCAGGTCATCAACTGATCGAATGGGGCGGCAGTCTGCGTTGGCTCACCGCCTCAGCGAATGCGGCCACGGTGCGTGACGCGGCGCAACGCGCCGGCGGCCATGCCACGCTGTTTCGTGGCGGTGACAAAGCGGCTGGCGTCTTTCAACCGCTCTCTCCCGCACTCATGACGCTGCACCGTAATCTGAAACGCGCAATTGATCCGGCCGGGATTTTTAATCCCGGCCGTCTGTATCCGGAGTTTTGATGCAAACGCATCTTGCCGATTTCATCAAAGACACGCCGGCCGGACTAGAGGCCGAGGCCATCCTGCGGGCCTGCGTGCATTGCGGCTTTTGCACCGCGACCTGTCCGACCTATCAATTGCTCGGCGATGAACTCGACGGCCCGCGTGGGCGCATTTATCTGATCAAGCAGGTACTCGAGGGCAAAACCGCGACCGCCAAAACCCAAACCCATCTCGACCGTTGCCTGACCTGCCGCGCCTGCGAATCCACCTGCCCGTCGGGCGTCGAATACGGCCGCCTGCTCGACATCGGCCGCGAGGTGGTGCACACCCAGGTCGGACGCGGCTTGCTCGACACGTTAAACCGTTTCGCACTGCGCGCGGTGATTCCGCACCGGCAACGCTTCGCTGCGCTGCTGCGCACCGGCCAGATGGTGCGGGCGCTGTTACCCGCCGTACTCAAACGCAAGATTCCTGCGCGTGCGCCATGTGGCGCCTGGCCGGTCGCGGCCCATGCGCGGACCATGCTGGTGCTCGAAGGTTGTGCGCAACCAACCCTCTCACCCGACACCAATGCAGCTGCAGCTCGCGTATTGCATCGTCTGGGCATCACGCTGCTGCGCCCGCCTTCGGCCGGCTGCTGCGGCGCCGTCTCGCAACATCTCGATGCGCCCGAAGAAGCGCTCAATTACATGCGACGCAACATCGATGCGTGGTGGCCCTCGATTGAACAAGGCGCCGAAGCCATCGTCATGACCGCCAGCGGTTGCGCCACCATGGTCGCTGATTACGGCCGGCTGCTGGCACACGATGCGGCGTATGCGGAAAAAGCCGCTCGCGTGACAGCGCTGATGAAAGACATCAGTGAAATCATTGCCGCGGAATTGCCCGGACTAAAGGCTCTCGCGCCTCACGCCACCAGCCCAACACCCGACCAAACTTTCGCCTTTCATCCGCCCTGTTCGCTGCAGCATGGCCTGAAAATGAAGGGGCGCGTTGAAGGGCTGCTCAGCGCACTCGGTTTTAAACTAACGCCGGTGGCCAACGCACATTTATGCTGCGGTTCGGCCGGCACTTACTCGATCCTGCAACCGGACTTGTCACAGCAGCTGTTAACCAACAAAATCGCCGCCCTGAGTGCCGGCCAGCCGTCAGCCATCATCACCGCCAACGTCGGTTGCCAGGCGCATATACAAACCGCCACCGGATTACCCGTGATGCACTGGATAGAAGCGCTCGATGCCCGCCTGGCTTGAACACGGCGCTTACACGCACAGCACCCAACAATTCGCTCTGGCCCCGGCGCGTGACGGGGAGCTGCCGCTAACCACCGCACCGGTCGCCGTCTATTGCGGTGAGTTCTGGACGGCGAAACAACGCCAGGCGGCGCGTCTGCATGAAATTTCCTACCGCGCCTGCTTCAAACCGCAACTACCGGCATTCTTCATTGAACGCTTGAGCCAGCCCGGCGACACCGTCTACGACCCGTTTAGCGGCCGCGGCACCACCTCGATCGAAGCCGCCCTGCGCGGCCGCCGGGTAGTCGAAAACGATATCAATCCGCTGAGTGCGATTCTGACGCAACCGCGTCTCGAATTGCCCGCACTCGAAGACATCAAGACACGGCTTGCAGAGCTACCGAAAAAAGCCGCACGGCCCAAGGCTCCCGATCTGTCGATGTTCTATCACGATGACACACTCGCCGAGATCATGGCGCTGCGCAATTATCTGCGCCGCCGTCGCAAAGCCGGCGACGAAGACGCCATCGACCGCTGGATACGCATGGTGGCGACCAACCGCCTGACCGGTCATTCGAAGGGTTTCTTCTCGGTGTATACGCTGCCGCCTAATCAGGCGACCTCAGCGGAAAACCAGATCAAGATCAATCGCAAGCTCGGCCAGGTGCCGGAATATCGCGATACCCACGCCGTCATCCTGAAAAAATCACGCATTCTGCAAAGCGAACTCAGTGCTGCGCAGCGCGCTAATCTGCATGCGGCGGCGGCCGACGCGCGCTGCCTGACCACCCCGGCGCACTGCACACCGGTGATCGCCGATGGCAGCGTGCAACTCACCGTCACCTCACCACCGTTTCTGGATGTCGTGCAGTACGCCAACGACAACTGGCTGCGCTGCTGGTTCAACGCGCTCGACGCCGACGCCATCGCCGGCAATATCACCATGAGCCGCACCATCAACGAATGGCGGACGCGCATGAGCGCGGTCTTCGCCGAGCTTTATCGCGTGACGCGCGCCGGCGGCCACGTCGCCTTCGAGGTCGGTGAAGTACGCAAGGGTAAGATACGCCTCGAAGAACATGTGGTACCGGTAGGCATTGCCGCCGGCTTTAACTGCGAAGCCGTGCTGATCAACCAGCAACAGTTCACCAAAACAGCCAACATCTGGGGCGTGGACAACAATGCCTCAGGCACCAATTCGAACCGCATCGTAGTATTCAAAAAATAATTTTCCGGAGGCGCTGTGAAAAAACTATTTTGTTTGCTGGCATTCGTGCCCTGCCTTGTGCCCTTGGTCCATGCACAAAATTACCCGGCACGTCCGCTGCGTCTGATTGTGCCAACCGCGCCCGGCGGCGGCACCGACTTCACCGGTCGGCTGGTCGCCGCCAAGTTGTCCGAAACGATGGGCCAGCAGGTGGTGGTGGAAAACCGCGGCGGCGGTGGCGGCAGTGTCGGCGCCGATAACGCGGCCAAAGCCACGGCCGACGGCTACACGCTGCTGCTCGGCTCGATTGCCACACATGCGGTCAATCCGGCGCTCTACAAAAAACTGCCCTACGATCATCTCAAAGACTTCGCATCGGTGTCGCTGATCGGCACAGTACCCAACGCGCTGGTGGTGCACCCATCGCTACCGGTGAAGTCAATGCAGGAATTCATCACCTACGCCAAAGCGAATCCCGGCAAGATCAACTACGGTTCATCGGGCGTTGGCAGCCCGCCACATTTGTCGATGGAATTATTGCGCTCGATGACCGGCATCAATCTTGTCCACGTGCCTTACAAGGGTGCCGGTCCGGCGCTCGCCGACTTGCTCGGCGGACAGGTGCAGGCGATGTGCACCAGCCTCGCCGGCCTCATCAACTTTGTGAAATCGGGCCGGGTGCGCGCGCTCGGCGTCACCACCGCGAAACGCAACCCGCAATTGCCTGATGTGCCGACCATCGTCGAGAGCGGCGTGCCGGGTTATGAAGTAACGATCTGGTATGCGGTGTTCGCGCCGGTCGCCACGCCCAAAGCGATCGTCGACAAACTCAACGCAGAGATGGTGAAGGCGCTCAATTCATCCGAGATGAAGGAACGCATGGCACTACAGGGCATGGACCCGGCGCCTTCGACGCCGGCGGAACTAACCGCCTTTGTCAAAGTAGAAACCGCCAAATGGGCGAAGGCGGCCAAGGACTCTGGCGCCACCGCGGAATAACCAACCACCTTAATCCGGGACGCGGCCAACGAATTCCGTCCCCGATTGCAGCGCGTTCGTCCGCCGCCGGCGTGACTAACGCATCGTTTCCAGTTCGGCAATAACCGCCGCCGGCAAGGCCTTCGGACGGCGCGTTTTGCCGTCCAGCATCACCATCACAGATTCAGCCACCGAAGCACACTTGCCGTTGTAGAAAATTCCCTGGCCGTAGGTCACCGAACTGTTGCCGATGCGACGCACTAACGTGCCAACCTCGACTTCGCCGGGATAATGCATCTCGCCGAGATACTCGATGGTGATCTTCACCAATGCAAACGCATCACCCGGATCGGTCAGATGCCCGAGACGCCCGTGTATCAGCGCAAAGCGGCCGTTGGTGAACAATCCCGGATGCACGGCGTTGTTGACGTGCTTTTGGTGATCAATATCCGACAAGCGCAAGATATCCCTGCTCCAAACCTTGAACAGCGCGCGATCAGCGAGCGCGCGCAGCGGTTGATTTTCCTGCCCTGTTTCTGCCATTAACACATCCCTTACATTATTTCGAAATCAATCAAACGACCGCCTGAAAAGCCGCATGCCGGCGAGAGCATGACGGCGATCACAGTTGGGTCAGCATCGCTTCGGCACCACTCACATCAAATTTTCCGGGCTGCTCAAGGTTAAGCGACTTCACCACACCGTCCTCGACCAGCATCGAATAGCGCTGCGAACGCACCCCCATGCCGCGCGCGGTGAGATCCATTTCAAGACCGAGCGCCTTGGTAAAAACACCGTTGCCATCGGCAATCATGCGGACTTTGCCGGCGGCGGCATTATCCTTGCCCCAGGCGCCCATCACCATCGCATCATTGACTGACAGACACCAGATTTCATCGACCCGTTTGGCCTTGAGGGCGGCCGCGCGCTGCACATAACCAGGCAGGTGCGAGGCGCTGCATACCCGCGTATACGCACCGGGCAGCGCAAAGACAACGATCCGTTTACCGCGCGTCGCGGTCGCCACGTCGATTTCGTCCGGCGCGGTCGGACAACCCGCCGTCCATTCCACCGGCAGCTCCCACAATTTACCGGCCGGCAGGCTCTCGCCAATCTTGATCGTCATCGCAATCTCCTCGCAGATTTGGATAAAAAACGCTGTGATAGTATAGCCGCCACACCGATGCGCCGGAACCTCCACGGCGCGCCTCGCATGATTCCGCATGAAAGCCCGGCATGACCATTAATTACGAAAAGCTTCTCAACTGGCAGATTCCCGCCGTCGAACAAACTTATAGCAAACGCGACACCATCCTCTACGCACTGGGGGTCGGACTGGGCGCCGATCCCTGCGACAACGGACAACTCAAATTCGTTTACGAACCGCAGCTGCAGGCACTACCCACGATGTCGATTAC
Organism: uncultured beta proteobacterium; assembly: GCA_903913965.1. GTDB lineage: Bacteria > Pseudomonadota > Gammaproteobacteria > Burkholderiales > SG8-41 > PALSA-1004. Next base: position 1,063 of record CAIWNB010000386.1, on the reverse strand, counting down.
GCTCGGCTATCCGGGGCCGTGGTTTGCACATCCGGACACCGGCATCACGCGCACCCACACCGTACACGGCGAACAAATTTTTGTCATCCACCAGCCGCTGCCGGTTGAAGGCACCATCGTCGGCACCAACAAGGTGGTCAGCCTGATCGACAAGGGCGAGGGCCGCGGCGCCGTGCTCTATACCGAATGCACCGTGCGCAACAAAGCGGACAACGCGCTGCTCTCTACCTGGACGTCGAGCCTCTTCTGCCGCGCCGACGGCGGCTTCGGCGGTCCCGCCGGCGCGGGCATGGCGCAACATCCGATTCCTGACCAGGCAGCTGATGCCGTGTGTGACCTGCCCACCCTGCCACAGGCGGCATTGATCTATCGCCTGTCGGGCGACTACAACCCGCTGCATGCCGACCCCGCCTATGCGCAACGGGCCGGATTCAAAGCGCCCATCCTGCATGGCCGCTGCACCTTTGGTGTGGCCGGACACGCACTGGTCAAAACCATGTGTGATTACGATCCGGCCCGCCTGAAAAGCATGCAAGGCCGGTTTTCGTCGCCGGTCTATCCCGGCGAAACGATACGCACCGAGATGTGGCGCGACGGCAACGTGGTGTCCTTCCGCTCGACCGTACCGGCGCGCGGCGTCACCGTCCTCAACAACGGTCGCGCGGAAATCACCTGATCGTCGCAGCGCGTCGTCTCCACGACCAGGAGCGGCTTTGCGCGCAAGAGCAACAAGCCGTTCGTTAGAGGCGCAGCGCTTGAAACCTGAGCGCAGGTAGCACGCCAGCCTCCAGCCACGCACTGGCTGGGAGCTTGCCGGCGAAAGCGGGCCGCGGGCACATACGGCTATAATCAGGCCACTCGCAAGACTCCATTCCCCCGCTAAAACGGAATCCGCCGCATGACTATCACCATTACCAAACAAGACGGTATCGCCACGGTCAAACTCGACCGCGCCGACAAACTCAACGCCTTGACCGCCGAGATGTATGAAGGTCTCGCCGATGCGTTTGCTGAATTGACCTTCGATGATGAAGTACGTGCCGTCATCCTCACCGGCGCCGGT
>CAIWNB010000385.1 GCA_903913965.1 uncultured beta proteobacterium | reverse complement strand
GGGGATCGAGCAGGTGAATCAGGCGATCACGCAGATGGACGAGGTGACGCAGCAGAACGCGGCTTTGGTGGAAGAGGCGGCGGCGGCTGCAGAGAGCCTGGAAGAACAAGCGCAGGTATTGGCGCAGGCGGTGGCGGTGTTCCGGGTGGGGGACGAGTCGGCGATGGTAATGCCGCGTGGGGCAGTGGCAGAGCGCCGCGATGCGGTGAGGCGTCCGGCGAATGTGGCACGCATGCCGGCGAAGGCCGTGTTGAAAGCGCCGGCGCGGGCGGCGGCCAAGCCGAAGACCGGCACCGATGATGAATGGGCGGAGTTTTAAATCATGCGCGCCGTATCGATGGGCGATACCCAGGAGGGTGACTGCGGCAAGCCGGCGCACTGGCTTGCACGCTGCCGTCAATTGGGCTTCGGGGTGTTGCTGGCGTTTACGCTGAAAGGCATATGCACGACGGCGTTGATCATCAGCACCCTGTTTGCCTCGACGGAGGACGGCAGTGTCGAAATGGTTCCGCATCTGCTGGTCTGGACGGTGGCCTGCATCGGTGGATTTTGCATGCTCGGTGGCTGGCGTAGCGCGCGGTGCCGGACTGGCGCACAACCGCTGGCAAGCCAAACAGTGCTGCTCGTATCGCAGCGCAAGCATTAAACAGCAACAGTCGATGTGATCGATTGAAGGGGGATGTTTTGAATTCGAACCAGATCAGCTTGGTGCAAGAGAGTTTTGCCAAAGTCGCACCGATTGCCGAGACGGCGGCCGGTCTTTTCTATCAACGTTTGTTCGAACTCGATCCGTCGCTGGCCGGTCTTTTCAAAGGCGACATGAAAGAGCAGGGCCGCAAGTTAATGACCATGATCGCCGCCGCGGTACGCGGTCTGGATGACGTCGGTCGTTTGTTGCCCGTGTTGCAAAACCTTGGTGCCAAACACGCTGGCTACGGTGTCAAGGATGCCGATTACGACACCGTTGGGGCCGCGTTGTTATGGACTTTGGAGCGCGGGCTCGGTGACGCGTTTACCCCCGAAGTCAAAGCCGCGTGGGCCGCAGTCTACGCGGTGATCGCCAAAACAATGATCGATGCGCAGCATTCGGCGGCATCGGCAGGACAATCGAAACAGGAGAAAAGCATGGCTGCAAACCAACCGAGGACGATGAGCCTCTTGCGCAAGATGAATCTGGGCCGGCGCTTTGTCGTGCTCGGCATGCTGGCACTCGCACTGGTCGGTTTCCAGCTCTCGCTGTATGTGCGCGAGGCCAACAAACTGATTGAATCGACCGCCATCGAACGTAGTGGTGTGCCGGTGGTCGAGGCGCTGATGGAAGCGGTGCGTGTCACTCAAATGCACCGCGGTGTTGCCACCGCCTGGCTCGCCGGCGTTGGCACCACACCCGCCCAGTTTGAGGCGGTGCGCGCAGATGCCGCCAAGGCCCTGCCGGTGCTGGAAAAATTGGCGGCGGACGATACGGTGCCACAGGATTTACGCAAACCGCTGGTCAGCGCCGTGAGTGAATGGAAAAACCTGTCGGCCGCGATTGTCGCGAAATCAATCGAGGTTGCGGAAAGCCGCAAGCGTCACTCGGCTCTGATCGACGGTTATATCGGTCTGGTTGAGGCCGCCGCCGATGCCTACGGGCTGACCCTGGACCCGGAGGCGGCAACCTACTACATGGTGATCGGCACGGTTGAATACATGCCGGGTCTTGCCGAGTCTCTGGGCCGGTTGCGCGCGCAGGGCGCCGAAGCGCTGGCTGCAAAAGCGACAGTGGGGGCCGATGATCGCGCTGCCGTCGCGGTGCTGGTTGATCGCGCCGCCTATTTTCTGCAACGCGCCGACAGTACGTTCATGAAAGCCGTTGCTGCTGACGCCGCGCTGGAAAAAAAGATCGGCGGCTTGCGTGAAGAAGCGGGTAAACAGATGGCGGCAGCGGTCAAGCTGGCCCGCGCTGTGCTTGTAGAAGGCGAGCGCACGCAAACGGTGGCCGAGTATCGCGCCAGCATGAATGCGGCGATCGATTCGCAATTCAAGTTGAGTCGTGCGGCGATCAATGAAATCGGTGCCCTGCTGACGGCGCGCGAGAACAGCTTGCGCGGCACCATGTACGGTGTGCTGGCACTGCTCGGTCTGTTGATTGTGGCGGCGGGCATACTCGCTATCATGATAGTACGCAGCGTCGTGGTGCCCCTGCGCGAGGCGGTGGCGATTGCCGACGCGGTGACCGCAGGACGACTCGACAACACGATTAACACCGGTTTTGACGATGAGGCCGGTCACTTGATGGCGGCCCTTAAGAAGATGCAGGATGGCTTGCTGGAGATGCTGACGTCTGAACGCAAGGCCGCCGAAGTGACACTGCGTCTGAAGCAATCGCTGGATGTGGCGGCGACCAATGTCATGGTTGCCGATGCCGACTACAACATTGTGTACACCAACCAGTCGCTGCAAAAAATGCTCGAGGTGGCCGAGTCTGATCTGAAGAAACAGTTGCCGGCATTCAATGCGAAGACGGTGATAGGTACCAATATCGATGTGTTCCACAAGAACCCGTCGCACCAGCGCACTATGCTGGCAGGCCTGCGTTCGTCGCATACGACGACGCTGCAAATTGGCGGCCGCCGCTTCCAGTTGATCGTTAATCCGATTCTCGGCGCCAAAGGCGAGCGCCTGGGTACGGTCGTTGAGTGGCAGGATCAAACAGAAATGCTGGCGGCGCGCGAGAAAGAAGCGGCATTGGCGGCAGAGAACGTGCGAATCAAGAATGCGCTCGACAAGTGCACCACTAACGTCATGATCGCCAATAACGATTGCAACATCGTCTACATGAACGAGTCGGTGGTGGCGATGCTGACCAATGCCGAGGCGGATATCCGTAAAGCGCTGCCGCAGTTCGATGCAAAAAATCTGCTGCAGGCGAATATCGATGTCTTTCACAAGAACCCGTCACATCAGCGCAACCTGCTCTCGGGCTTGCGCGGCACTTACAGCACGCAGATCGTCGTCGGCGGCCGCACCTTCGGTTTGATCGCCAACCCGATCATTGATGCGCAAGGCGAGCGTGTGGGTTCGGTGGTTGAGTGGCGGGATCGCACTGTAGAGGTGGCGGTGGAGCATGAGGTCGCCGGCATCGTCAAAGCGGCGGTGGCGGGCGACTTTACCAAGCGCATCGAGTTGAACGCCAAGGAAGGTTTCTTCAAGCAACTGGGCGAGGGTATCAATCAGTTGATGGAAACGAGTTCGGTTGGCTTGAACGAAGTAGTGCGCGTGCTGGGTGCGCTGGCGAAAGGCGACCTGACGGAGAAGATCACGAATGAATACGAGGGCACGTTCGGCCAGCTGAAGAACGATTCGAACCTGACGGTGGAGAAGCTGACCGAGATCGTCAGCCAGATCCGCGAGTCGACGGAATCGATCAACACGGCGTCGAAAGAGATTGCC
>CAIWNB010000384.1 GCA_903913965.1 uncultured beta proteobacterium | reverse complement strand
TGGCGCTGGCGTGCAATACCGGGCACCAGTCGCGAACTGCCCTCGACTTCGACCGACGTGCCATCAACACGTATATAGGTCTGCTCAAAAAGCCCGGTCGGCAGTCCGGACTGGATGACGTAAGCGCGACGCGCCAGCGCTGCGGCATGACCGTCGGGATGGATCATTTCAAAGAGCGAACGGCCGATCAACTGCTGCGGACCGCTGGCGCCGAGCATGTGCACGGCAGCGGCGTTGGCATAGACCACGCAATCCGCTTCGTAAATCAACACCGCGTCGGGCGATTCTTCGACGAGCATGCGATAACGCGCCTCGCTGTCCTGTAGTGCCGCCTCGATCTGTTTGCGCTGCGTGATGTCGCGCACCACGACCTGGCGCACGCGCACACCCTGATCAAACACGATCGACGCGTTGATCTCGGTTTCAACCACGCGGCCGTCGAAACGCACGAAACGCTGCTCATAGACGCCGGGCACATCGTTGCCGGCCATCATCGCCGTCATCCGCAGACGTGCATCGGCACGATCGGCATCGTGTACAAAATCCAGCGGTGATTTGCCGATCACTGCATCAACGCCCTGCGTGCCCAGCAATTGCAGCGCGGCTGGATTGGCATAGACGATGGCGTCACCCCGATTGATGAAAACCGCATCGGGGAAGGCCTCGATCATGTCGCGGTAGCGGTCCATCGATTCACGCAAGGCCGTCTCGGCGGCAATCCTCGCACTCACATCATGTACCACCACATGACGCGCCGGGCCATCGGGCAGGCTAACGATGACGCTAGCGGTCTCGACCTCTATCGGGCTGCCATCCAGACGTAAAAATCGCCGCCGCTGCAAGGGGCTGTCGACCACCGTTTCGCCTGCCTCAGTGCGCTCGCTACGCGCGCGCACTGAGGCATGAAAATCTGCATGCAGGAATCTGAAGATCGATTGACCAAGGACCTCAGTTTCAACACGGGCCCCGACCAGGTTCAGGAATGCCTTGTTGACGTAGATGATCACTTCGGCGCGTTTGACGAAGGTCGCGTCGGGTGAATCATCCATCAGCAAGCGGAAGCGCGCTTCGCTCTCCCTCACCGTGACGGCATCGCGCTCACGCCGACGCAGCATGATTAACAGCGTCAGACACGCCGCGAAGGCCAGTAGTGTCGCCGCCACCGCCCCGCTATACAGATACCGCCGTCGCGTCTGCACCTCGGAGAGCACGGCGTCCTCGGCGACGCCCACCGACATGACCAGCGGATAGCCATCGACGCGGCGAAACGCCACGCGCCGCGCCACCGCATCGACCACCGAGATATAACGCGCAGTGCCGGCATCGCGCCGCGCATATTCGGGAAACAGCGGACCGCCGCGTACATCCTGTCCGCCGAGGTCTACCTCACCACTGCTGCGGGCGCGCACAAAACCGTCGAGACCAACCAGCACAATCAGGCCTTTTTCACCCAGACCAATTTGGTGAAACACGCGGGTGAACACCGCCGGGTCGATGGCGACACTGACGATGCCATCAAAGGAACCATCACCACGATTCAGGCGCCGGGACAAAAAGATACCCGGCCGGTCGCTGGTGCGCATGCTCAACGGACGGCTGATCACCGGCCGCCCCGTATCGGTCGCGGCGTGCTGCTTGAAATGCTCGCGATCGCGCAGGTTTGCCGCTTTCCCCTGCGGACCGTCGATTTGCCTGACATTGCCACGCGCATCGGCCACAAAAATACCGACGACAATCGAGGCATTGAGCGTGAGGTCGCGCTGCGCAGCCCTCCCCGTGCGAAAACCACCACCGGCTTCATGCGCCGCCTTGACCTGCAAGGCGACCCGATCGGCATAGTCGAGGGTGCGCGCGGCGTGTTCGCTCAGCGAGAGTGTGAGATTGCGGGTGCTGTCATCGATCTCGGCCAGCGTGCGTTCGAGGTCGTGCTGCGCCAGCATGATCGCGGTCATCCAGAATCCGACGACCACGGCCAGTGCAAACCCGCACACCGCAAGAGCCAGTGCACCCGTCTTCGTTTTTTTCACATTCGCCAAACCCGCCCCTTTCAGGCGCCATAACAGCTGATGTCGACTGATGCCGACCAGCGCATGCCACCCAGCATGGCCGACACACGACACACGAGGGTATTACAGCGAATGCTTCAAGGCAACCTCAACCGGATATTACAAACCATTCATTTAATTCATCTATTTGCAATATTTTGCGGCGCCGTTTTAAACCCGGATGGCGTGCGAGCCGCCGCTGCGCACCAGGGCCAGCACACGCTCGGCAATCGCCGACAGCGGAACGATTTCGTCAGCGCCGCCGCGCGCGATCGCCTCCTTGGGCATCCCGAAGACAACACAACTCGCCTCGTCCTGCGCAATGTTGCGCGAGCCGGCCTGTTTCATTTCCAGCATGCCGGCTGCACCATCCTTACCCATGCCGGTGAGTATGACCCCCACCGAATTAGGGCCGGCGTATTGCGCCGCCGAGCGAAACAATACGTCCACCGCCGGCCGATGCCGATTGACCGGCGGCCCCTGCGACAGTTCGGTCATATAGTTGGCACCGCTTTTTTTCAGCAACAAATGCGAATGTCCGGGGGCGATGTAAGCGTGCCCCGGCAGGATGCGTTCGTTATGCTCGGCCTCGCTCACCGCAATCCGGCACAAGGTATTCAGGCGCGCGGCAAATGACTTGGTAAAACCTTCGGGCATGTGTTGCGTGATCAAAATGCCGGGGCAATCCGGCGGCATGCGCATCAGCACCTCCTTGATCGCCTCAGTGCCGCCAGTCGAGGCGCCGATGATGATGAGTTTTTCGGTGGATGCCAGCCGGTTGCCAAGCGCGGGCAACACAGCGCCACCGGTCGCCACCCGCTGGCGTATGCGTGCAACGGCGGCATGACGAATCTTGTCGGTGATTTCAATCGCGTACTCGGCCAGACCGTGCTCGATATCAAACGCCGGCTTGGCAACATAATCGACCGCCCCCAACTCCAACGCACGCAGTGTGGCATCCGAACCGCGCGCGGTCAGTGTCGACACCATCACCACCGGCATCGGACGCAAACGCATCAGGCGGTCGAGAAAATCGAGTCCGTCCATTTTCGGCATCTCGATGTCGAGCGTGATCACATCGGGATTGAGGCTACGGATCAACTCGCGCGCCACCAGCGGATCGGGGGCCACGCCCACCACTTCCATATCGGGCTGGCTGTTGATAATTTGTGACAGCAATTTGCGGATCAGCGCCGAATCATCGACTACGATCACGCGTTTTTTAGGCGGCCCTGCAGTCGCCGCAGGCGGGGGGGTATGCATAGGCGGCTCCTAGACAAAGAGTTCGATATCGCCGCCCGACGGGGCGCGGCTGAGGCGTGACCGGTAGTCGATTTCACGCGTCACGATGGTGTCGTTGTGCACATTACGCAGCTTCTTGACCAGCACGCGTCCGGCCCCCGGAAAGAAGTACACCTTGCGCGGATAAATATCAGCCAGATCGCGCGCCACCACCGGAATACCCTCGGTGCGCAGAAAGCGCAGCACAAACTCCGCATTGCGTTCGCCGATATTCGCCTGCGTCATGCCGGCGATGACGGCACCGCCGCCAAACACCTTGGCCTCAAGCCGGCTGCGCACCGCACCCAGCTTGATCAAATGATTGATCAACATCTCCATCGCATAACTGCCATAGCGCGCGGCATTACCGGCCGGCCCGGCGGAATCAGTGTCGGGCAGCATGAAATGATTCATGCCGCCGATGCCGAGCTGCGGGTCGCGTATGCAGGCGGCAACACAGGAACCGAGCACCGTCACCAACAGCAATTCATCCGGTGTTGCATAGAATTCGCCCGGCAACACCTTGACCGCGTTGATGCCGTGCACACGGTCAAAATAAAGATTGGTGGCAAAACAATCGGGGGATACGTTATCCCGCGTGCCGCCGCTGCCGGCAGAAACAGCCATATTTATTTCTTCCCGTGAAGTTGCGCGAGTTCATACACCGTCTTGCCGCGCAAACGGAACAGATGGGTGGCGTTGTGAAAGCTCTCGGAATGTCCGGCAAACAGCACGCCTTCCGGGCGCATCAGCGGCACGAATTTTTCAAGCACCTTGAGCTGGGTCGGCTTGTCGAAATAGATCATCACATTGCGGCAAAAAATGGCGTCGAACGGCCCGCGCATCGGCCATGCCGCGTCGAGCAGATTGAGCGGCTTGAAGGTGACCAGATTGCGCAACTCGGGCCGCACGCGAACGCGTCCGGCGTTAGCACCGCTGCCGCGCAGAAAAAAACGCTTGAGGCGTTCGGGCGACAGTTTCTCCACACGCTCGTCGGCATAGACCCCGGCTTCAGCCGTGGCCAGCACACCGGTGTCGAGATCGGTGGCCAGAATGCGCACCGGCGGCGTCCAGCTATTGAACAATTCGACCATCGTCATCGCCATCGAATACGGCTCTTCACCGGTCGAGGCTGCCGAACACCACAAGCTGCCGCTACGCCCCTTGCATTGGCGGCGCATATGTTCGGTGAGCAGTGGAAAATGATGCGGTTCGCGGAAAAAGGCCGTCAGATTAGTGGTCAACGAATTGGTAAACGCCTCCCATTCTTCGGCGTCGTTGCCTTCCAGCAAACTGAGGTAATCCTGAAAATTCTCCAGACCACGCTCGCGCAAACGCCGTGACAAACGGCTGTAAACCATTTCGCGTTTGGCCGGGCTCAGCGCAATGCCGGCGCGCTCGTAAATCATGCGCCGGACCTGCTCAAAATCACGATCGGAAAACCCGAATTCATGCCCCGTCCTGCCGGCTCCCGTTACATTCGCCATCCTGTTACCCTGTTCCTCTCAACCGCGCCGTGAAATAACAGCAGCGGGTCTAACCAGCCAGCGTGGCGCCCGGATGCAAGGGGCCGACCCGCGTGCTCGTAATCACTTCCAGTGCGGCAACCTCGTCACTGATTTCCTGCAAGGCCCTGGCAAAACTGACCGCACGCAGCTGTTGTTCGTTGACCAGCTCGCGCAAGCGCCGCGCCGCTACCGCGCCCTCGCCCACGCAATGCCGCACATCGGCAGCGAGCACCGCGGCCACTTCGCTGTGGATCGGGTGATCGACACCGTGTGCCAGCAGCGTGGCCTGAAAAGCGACGCTATCGAGTTTGCTGATGGCATCGAGCAATATCTGCGAATTGGCCGCCCCCTGCTCGGCAACACCGGCGTTGGTCGCCGCCACTTCGCGTATCAGCTGGTTGATTTCAGCCACATCACTACGAATATCCGTCGCCACCGGCGGCACGATGGGCGCCTCGATCACCGCAGCCGTCTCGCGGCCGAAAGTGCAGCGATAGACGTTGCCGTCCTTCTCCCGCACCACTTCCCGTACAACGTTTGCCTTCACAGTATTCATGACCGCTTCCTTGACGAACATTCAAGCGCTGAAAAAACTGCGCGTCTACCGATTACGGCTGAACACGGGCAAAAATGAAGCCCTGGCCTCCATCTCCGCAGCTAACTGCGCGCCGCATGGCCGTCTCAACAAGGCCCGGCGGCGCTTGAATAACTCTGCTTGTAGCGGTGACGTTCCGGTAACGTCTTAGAACTCCGCCCATTCGTCATCGGTGCCGGTCTTCGGCTTGGCCGCCGCCCGCGCCGGCGCTTTCAAGGCTGGCTTCGCCGGCATGCGTGCCACATTCGCCGGACGCTTCACCGCATCGCGGCGCTCTGCCCCACGCGGCATCACCATCGCCGACTCGTCCCCCACCTGAAACACCGCCACCGCCTGCGCCAATACCTGCGCTTGTTCTTCCAGGCTCTCTGCAGCCGCCGCCGCCTCTTCCACCAAAGCCGCGTTCTGCTGCGTCACCTCGTCCATCTGCGTGATCGCCTGATTCACCTGCTCGATCCCC
>CAIWNB010000383.1 GCA_903913965.1 uncultured beta proteobacterium | reverse complement strand
GGTTGCGGCGCAAGTATCTCAAACCAGCGCGCCGTGGCCTTGCCTACATTTCTGATCGCATGCGCCGCAGCATAAGGAATCAGCGCAAAACCTTGGGCCGGCAGACGGATAAACTCCCCGGTACGCAATACTTCAATCTCGCCTTCGAACACATAAATACCTTTTTCATAGGCATGCACACAGCTGTCTATGCTGCCGCCAGGCTGCAAGCGGGAAATGCAGGCCTCGGTATGCACAGACCCGGCGTTACGCCCAACCAGCGTAACGCGCTCATAGCCCGTACAGTGACCGGCGAAGGTCTCCGGCACCGCAAACAAGGACTCATCATACTTGCCAATGTAGTAATGCATGACCACCTCCTGGTTGATTCAAGCGGCCATTATATCGGCGCGCCCATACCGCCACGACACCAGTAACCAGACTTTTCGGCGAAGAATATAATCTGCGATCAAAACTGGCTGGCGTCCTGTTTTTCCGGGTAAAAAAGACTTGATCGCCGATACGCCTCGCCGAGCCATACTCTGCGGTTGCAAGGCAATACCGCAAAAGCCTGACCGTCAACAGGGTTACGTTTTGAATTTGACCGCCGCTGTGGCTAAATACAATTTTTCGCACGGTCACTTCCCCATGAATACACAGCGCTCCTTCCGCTACTATGATTTGGTCATGGTTGCCTTTGTAACCATACTGGTCTGCTCGAATCTCATCGGTCCAGCCAAAATCGCGCAAATCGATGCGCCGCTCTTAGGGGTATTAACTTTTGGCGCTGGAGTGCTGTTCTTCCCGATCTCCTACGTCTTTGGCGACATCCTCACCGAGGTGTACGGCTATGCACGCTCACGCCGCGTGATCTGGGCCGGCTTCGCAGCACTGGCTTTCGCTTCGGTAATGGCATGGGTGATCGTACAGCTGCCACCGGCGCCGTTCTGGAATAACCAGTCTTCATATGAAGTGGCATTCGGGTCAACCTGGCGCATTGCGCTGGCATCACTGGTTGCGTTTGTATGCGGTGAATTCGTCAATTCTTTTGTGCTGGCGAAAATGAAAATCCTTACCGCTGGACGCATGCTGTGGACACGCACCATAGGCTCGACCATTTTCGGCGAGGGCGTCGACTCTTTGCTGTTTTATCCGCTGGCGTTCTACGGCACAGGCATTATCCCGGACGACAAACTACCGCTGGTGATGCTGGCCCAGTTTTTCACCAAAGTCGCGGTTGAAATCATTTTTACCCCGCTGACTTATAAACTGGTCGCGTGGCTCAAAAAAGCCGAGGGCATCGACCATTACGATCACAAAACTGATTTCAATCCGTTCCGTCTTGGCGCCTGATCAGCAAGAGTCCGCTATACTTTGGACATGACAACCACCACTATTGCTGCAAGAAAAAACTGGCGCACGCCGACTGTTGTTTTGATCTGTGGCGGACTTGCACTGACCGTCGCTCTGGGCACGCGGCACAGCTTCGGTCTGTTTCTGCAGCCGATGACGCAGGACCTGGAATGGAACCGGCAGACTTTCGCCTTCGCCATGGCGTTACAGAATTTGGTTTATGGTATTGCGCAGCCATTTACCGGCATGATCGCCGACCGCTTCGGTGCCGCCCGCGTGATGATTGTCGGCGCCATACTTTATGCAATCGGTTTGTTATGGATGTCGAATCCCGCCGGAGGGGCGGATTTCAGCATGAGTGCAGGCGTAATGATTGGTCTCGCCCTTTCGTGCAGTGGATTTAGCATCGTCTTCGGCGTGATCGGTCGCGCCTTCCCGGCAGAAAAGCGCAGTATGGCGCTCGGTATTGCAGGTGCCGCCGGATCGCTCGGCCAGTTCATCATGCTACCGTTCGGGCAGTTACTGATTAACCAGATCGGCTGGCACTACGCACTGATGACGCTCGCGTTGACGATCTTGCTGATCGCACCGCTATCCGCCGCAATGGTCGAGGACAAAGACTCCCAACCCGTCTCGCAAAACCGGCAGTCGATTCCAGAGGCACTGCGTGAAGCCGGCAGGCACAAAGGATACTGGCTGCTATGCCTTGCCTATACGGTGTGCGGCTTTCAAGTGATGTTCATATCGATACACTTTCCCGCCTATATGACCGACCAGCACATGCCGCCGGAAGTCGGCATGGCGGCGCTGGCGCTGATCGGCCTCTTCAATGTTCTGGGCAGTTATACCTGGGGCTGGCTGGGTGGACGTCATACCAAAAAATACCTGTTAAGCGCCCTCTATCTCGCCCGCTCGGTCGCCATCACGGTTTTCATCATGACGCCTGTTTCACCGTGGTCGGTTTACATTTTCGGCGCGGTGATCGGCTTCCTTTGGCTCGGCACAGTGCCGCTCACCAGCGGTGTCATCGCGCAGATCTTCGGTGTCAAATACATGTCCACACTGACCGGCATAGCATTTCTGTTTCACCAGGTCGGCAGCTTCCTCGGCATCGGCTTGGCGGGTTTTCTGTTCGACACCACCGGCTCCTATACGGTGATGTGGATACTGACGATCGCGATGGGTATCGTCGCCGGCATTCTGAATTACCCGATTGACGACCGACAGATCGAACGCAGTCCTGCAGCCGCTACAACCTGAGCATCGCCATGCCGCAGGCAATGATGCCTGCGCCGGCAATGCGCCAGACCCCGAGGCGCTCCTTCAGCAGCACGCAGCCAATCAACGCCGCAAACAATACCGAGGTTTCCCTGAGCGCGGCAACCGCCGCAATCGGCACCGTCAGCATGGCCCACAGTGCGATCGAATAAGATCCCAGCACACATAAGCCGCCTGCAGCCGCGCGACGCCAGTAGCCACGGCAATACGCCCAAACCCGTCCGCGTTCGTACCACCATGCCACCAACACAAGTGGTGGCGCCTCCAGAAAAAACATCCACAGGCTGTAACTTAACGAGTTGTCTGAGACCCGCGTACCGTAACCATCAACGAATGTATAGGAGGCAATGATCAGCGATATCAGCAACGCCAGCGGCGTGGCACGCTCGTGCAACACACCCGTGTGACGCAACACCGGGAGCAGGATACCGGCACAAATTAACCCGATACCGGCCCAGACCATGACTCCCAAAGATTCATCCAGAAACAGCACACCGGCGAGCGCCACCAGCATGGGCGCGAGCCCTCGCATCAAGGGATACACGTGCGAGAGATCGCCTATCCGGTAGACCGCCCCCAGCAGCAGAAAGTAAATCACGTGCAATACCACCGAGGCGGCCAGCCAGGGCCAAGAAGCCGGTGCGGGCAGCGGTATGAACGGCAGAACCACGGCAGAAAACAGTGCCGCAGCAATCGTCAGGGCGACAGTATCGAGCGAAGTACTGTCGCCAGATTTGATGATGGCGTTCCATGATGCATGCAACAACGCGGCCAGCAGCACCAGCCAGTACACCTGTAGCGAGATCGCCATCCCCTGCCGCCGCCTCCATCACATTAAAAATAATTTTTCGCCATACCCATCTTATCCCAGTCCGCATCCGCATTGAGTGCGCGGCACGACAACGGGCGGCGCTGCGCGTAAGATGCTGAACGCGGCACACAGCCGTTACAACGAGGCTTTCATGGCTGCACAATCAAGCATCAACAACATGGCACTGTTCTGCGATTTCGAGAATATTGCGCTGGGCGTACGAGACGCCAAATTCTCGAAATTTGACATCGACAAGGTGCTCGAACGACTGCTGCTTAAAGGCAGCATTGTCGTCAAGAAAGCCTATTGCGACTGGGATCGCTACAAGGCGTTTAAAGGTCCCATGCACGAGGCCTCGTTCGAATTGATCGAAATTCCGCACGTGCGCATTTCAGGCAAGAATTCGGCGGATATCCGCATGGTGGTCGATGCGCTCGATCTTTGTTACACCAAATCGCACGTCGACGCCTTCGTCATCATTAGTGGCGACTCGGATTTTTCACCGCTGGTTTCCAAGCTGCGTGAAAACAACAAGACGGTAATCGGCGTCGGCGTGAAAAATTCCACTTCTGACCTCCTCATCGCCAATTGTGATGAGTTTATTTTTTACGACGATCTGGTGCGTGAAATACCGGTGAAGCGCCGTACGACCGCAAAGAAAACCGCCGCCAAACCGACCGCCGACAACACGGTGATCGAACCGGAAGCGACGCCCAAAACAGACGACGACCGCCAGCAAGAGGCGCTCGATCTGATCCTGCAAACCATCGAGGCACTCGGCGCCGAGCGAGGTGAAGACGGCAAGATCTGGGGCTCCATGGTTAAACAGGCGCTCAAACGCCGCAAACCCGGTTTCAACGAGTCCTATTACGGCTTTCGCTCCTTCAACAAGCTCCTTGAAGAAGCACAGACCCGCAATCTGCTGACCCTAGAGCGCGATGAGAAGTCCGGTGGCTATATCATTCACGTGCTGACACAGGACGACTAAGTGGCCCCTGCCCCGTCACAGCGACAGGCGGGGCGGCTGCTAGCCTGAGGCCAGAAGTTTCGCTGACTGCGCAGCCTCTTCAAGCAACCAGTCGCGGAACGCACTAACCGCCGGGCGTTGCCCGGCGGTATTGTTGCTCACCGCGTAGTACGCTGAACTCACCGGAACCTGCAGCTCAAACGGCATGACGAGACGTCCAGCCGCCAGTTCATTGGCGGCAAGTAGCGGTATCGTCGCCACTACGCCGAGCGAATCCGCGGCCGCCTCGATCGCCAGCACGGCGTGACTGAAATGCGGCCCCCGACTAACATCAATCGTGTCGATGCCTGCAGCTTTCAGCCATAAATTCCAGAACGACACGCCGTCATACAGCACTCCGGTGTCATCGTGAACCAGCGTATGAAACGCCAGATCTTCCGGCCTTTTAAGACCTGGCCCGCCCTTTAGCAATTGCGGGCTGCAGATCGGTGAAATCGTCGGCGCAAATAATTTATCAGCGCGGTACCCGGTGTAGCCACCATGGCCGTAGAGAATCGCAATATCGGACTCCTGCAACCAATGCTCCAAAGTCGCCCGCTCAACATCATTGTCTTTCTCACCATGTGCAACGCGGCGCAACCGCGCCGAGACGCGGACATCGATCTCGGGGTGCGCGGAAAAAAAACGATGCAGCCGGGGCACCAACCAGCGAGTGGCGAACGACGGCGCGGCACTGATGGTCAACTGACCGGTATCCGGCAACGGCCGCATCGCCGTGACAGCACGCGCCAAGGTTTCGAAGCCGGCCGTCAACTGCGGCAACGCAATCCGTGCGGCTGGCGTGAGTTCCATGCCACGGTTCAGTCGGCGAAACAATTGAACGCCAAGAAAGTCCTCGAGTAGCTTGACCTGATGACTCACCGCCGCCGGCGTCACATTCAACTCCCGCGCCGCCATCTTGAGGCTGAGATGGCGCGCTGCCGCCTCAAAAACCTTGAGAGAGTTTAGGGGCGGTAACCGTTCCGACATATTCAGATTATTTTTTCTAATTTGATAGGTGATTATATATCATGTGGTGCGGTGCAACATTTTTTAAAATGTGCGGTCTATCATAGCGTAACAGTTGGAAACAAAATTATTTACCAGTATTTCAGTTTAGTTTACAGCAGGCGAATCACACAGGAGAACATCATGCGCACCAAAATAAATACCACTTTAACTTCAACCATTTACGAAAGAATCGAAAGCATAGGGATTAGCCGCGGTGAGCGCGATGCGGCCACCGCAGCATTGCTTGGTGGCGAGAAAATTGCCGAGATCATCCTCAGCGTGGCCCACGTCCTGCGCTTGCTGGTGACCATACCCAATCTGCGCCCGGCTTTTGCTCACTAGACACCAGATTTTGCCAAGACAGCAAGAACAGGGCCGTTTCCGGCCCTGATTATTGGGCGAGGAGTCGCTCGATTTCGCGGGTCATCCGCGGGCTGCCAGGATCAATGGCACTGGCAAAACCGATGACCTTGGCACCGTTACGGTCGATAAGATATTTGTGGAAATTCCACTGCGGGGCACTACCCGTTTGTTGGGCCAGGCTTGCATAGAGAGGATGCGCGCGCGGGCCGCTCACGACCGTTTTCTCGACCATGGGAAAGCTAACGCCGTAATTCACCTGGCAGAAGTCCGCAACTTCCTTGTTGCTGCCCGGCTCCTGACCGCCGAAATCGTTTGAGGGAAAACCCACAACCACCAACCCGCGCGCCGCATAGCGCTTGTAGAGCGCCTCGAGCCCCTGATACTGCGGCGTGTAACCGCAGGCGCTGGCCGTGTTAACCACCAGCACGACCTTGCCACTGTATTCGCAGAGTGACTGCGATTTTCCGGTCAGCAATGCGGGAAAACGATGATCAAGGAGCGCCGGACAACTGGCATTGGTGGGAGCCGCCACCGCGTCTGCGCTCGCCGCCACAAAAAGCAGAGACACAGCAATCGCCGCACACAACGCACCGGCATGTCGCGTGCGCGTCACCATCATTTCATGGTCTGGGCAGCCTGCTTGACCGCCTTGACGATATTGATATAGCCCGTGCAGCGGCAGATATTACCCTCAAGCCCTCGATAAATTTCTTCGTCCGTCGGGCTCGGATTGTCCTTGAGAAAGGCAGCTGTCGCCATGATCATGCCCGGCGTGCAAAAGCCGCACTGCAACGCATGGCAATCAGTAAACGCCTGTTGCACCGGATGCAAGGTCTCGCCCTTGGCGAGCCCTTCAATCGTGACAATATCCGCGCCCTCAGCCTGCGCCGCCAGCATGGTGCAGGATTTGACGGCGCGACCATTGAGGTGCACCGTGCAACAGCCGCATTGGCTGGTGTCGCAACCAACATGCGTACCCGTCAACCCCAGATGGTCGCGCAGCAGATCCACCAGTAAAGTGCGATCTTCAACCTCACGCGCATGCGGCGCGCCATTAACAGTCAGTGTGATTTTGGCCATGGTCAGTTCAGCATTCAGAAGTAAGTTGGGTTCCGGTTCCGGCGGCGCGTAGTCGCTCAGGCCAGCAGTTTTTGCAACGCACGCTTCCCCATCACCTGCACGAGGTTGGCGCGGTATTCACGGCTCGCATGAAAATCTTCATTGAGGTCTGTTGCATCGACGTGAAGCGCATCGAGCACGCCCGCCTTCAACCCCTGGGCAAGGGCGGCCTCCGCATCATTCCAGCGAAACACCCCGGGCCCCGCGCCGGTTACCGCGACACGCACGCCCGCAGCGGTGTCGGCGATAAAAACGCCCGCCATGGCATAACCGGAAGCCGGATGCGGAAATTTCTCATAAGCCGCACGCTTGGGCAGCGGAAACACGATGCGCACGACAATTTCGCCCTCGTCCAGCGCGGTGGCAAACATGCCCAGAAAAAAATCATCTGCGGCAATTTCCCGCCGATTGGTAACGACGATTGCATTCAGTGCCAGCAACGCCGAAGGATAATCAGCCGCCGGGTCATTATTCGCCACAGAGCCGCCAATCGTGCCGCGGTTACGCACCTGCGGATCACCGATCTGATGCGCCAGATAAGCCAGTGCCGGGAGAGCCTTTTTGACGACTGGCGAAGAGGCCACATCGTAGTGACGGGTCGCAGCACCGATGACCAGCGTGTCACCTTTGACTTCGATACCCGCGAGCTCGGCCAACGCGCCGATATCGACCAGGTGCGAGGGTTGCGCCAAGCCCTGTTTGAGGGTGGGCAACAAAGTCATGCCGCCAGACATCAGCTTCGCCTCTGGATTGGCCTTCAACAACGCGGCCGCATCAGCCAGCGATTTCGCTTTCACATAATTAAACTGAAACATGATTATTTCGCCTTTGCTTGCTGCGCCTGTCGCGCTTGTTGAATCGTCTGCCACATGCGGCTTGCGGTTAACGGCATATCAAGATGCTGGATGCCGAGTGGCCGCACCGCGTCCAGTGCCGCCGTCACCAACGAGGGCAGAGAGGCCGTACATCCCGACTCGCCGACACCCTTGGCACCCAGCACATTCACCTTGCTCACCAGCGTATGTTCGTTCATGTTGATGTCGGGCAGCCAGCCGGCGCGCGGCATCGTGTAATCGCTGAAGCTGCCGCTTAGCAACTGGCCGCTCGTCGCGTCATACATTGTCTGCTCGCCAAACACCTGGCCCGCCCCCATCGCAATCCCGCCATGGATCT
>CAIWNB010000382.1 GCA_903913965.1 uncultured beta proteobacterium | reverse complement strand
GCCAGCGCCGCCTGCACAAAGCCTTTCTGCGTTATCACGATGCGGAGAACTGGCCGATGCTGCGCGAGGCCTTAAAGGACATGGGACGCGCCGATCTGATCGGCAGCGGCAAACATCAGCTCGTACCGGCGTTTCAGCCGGCGGGTACTGGACTTGCCTCTGCAGGCCCGCGACGCCGTCTCGGGGTGCAGCGGCGGCAGGCGCGGCTGCGGTAACTGCGAAGCAGTCCGCCGGCCGACTTGGCCGTCTGTTGCATTTGGGCGGATAATTATTAGTACCTGATGTTTGTCACCTACATTTTGTTATGACGGGATGGGCACAATGAAGCGGCTAATTCAAGCGTGGGCCAGTATCGATACTGGAAAAGGTATCATAATTGCAGCAGCTATCTTTGGCGCGTGTTACGTGGGGGGAAACCTCTATAAAGTCACTATGATTAGCGAGTATCAATATATCGTAGTGAATTCGCTCACAGGGTCGATCAAGGAGTGCCGATCTGCAAATGCCAATTGCTAAGAGCTCGTAGGTTGGGCTGACGAAGGAAGCCCAACATCGACTCCTTCATCTAAAATCGAGCGAATCACCTTCTCACGCCCCAACCCAAATACGACGCGAAGCGCCAGCCCCGTAGGGCAGATTAGGCTCGCAGCGCCGTAATCCACCGTATGAAAGGGTATCGTGACTACCGAATGGTGCGATGCGCCCCCCGTAATTAGTCTAAGGAAGAAACGTGGACTGCATTAAATGCGGAGGTTCATTAACGGAGGAATCGAAACGAGTCCGGACGACGGGTGCCGCTCCATTTTTATTCGAATTAATTGGCGTGCTATTGATCATCTTTACATTCACCACGGTAATAGGCCCAATAATCGGTCTCTTGTGTCTGCTGCTCGGGCATTCTGCGACATACAAAAAGGAAAAAATATATGTATGCAAAGCATGTGATGCTCAATATCCTGCAAGATAAAAAGCGCGGTAGGTTGGGCTGACGAAGGAAGCCCAACGGGCCGGCCTTTGTCAGACCAGCGTTATCGTTTCGCAGGCAAAAGATGTTGGGCTTCCTTCGTCAGACCAACCTACCAATTGAAAAGAATTGTGGCGCAGGCGCCTCGCCTGCGCTAAACACCTTCGCTATTCCCTACTGCGGTGCTTCGCGCAGCCGAGGCGGCTGCGCCACAACAAATCACCGTCTCCGATATCGTTTCAACGCGGTCTCGACGATCTGCGGAATCAGCTGTTCGTATGGAATGCCGACGAAACACAGATCGCGACCCAATGTGTTCGGCGTCAGATCCGAATTCGGATTCGCTTCGATAAACACCAGTCGCCCCTCATCGGTCAGCCGGTAATCAAGGCGTCCGTAATCGCGCATCTGGAGGGCATGAAAGGCGGCAACGCTATAGGCCTGCACCTGTCGACGCACCGCCGCCGGCAGTTGTGCCAAACGATAGCTGACGCGCCACTTGGTGCGATAAGCCCCGTCATTCTTGATACGATAAGTGGCAAAGGTCGGCGCATTCTTGCCACGGCTGCCAACCACCATTTCAGTCGGCGCCAGCACCCGCGGTTCATTGCCCAGCAGACCGACGTAGATGTCGCGCCCCGGGATATATTCCTCGCAAATCAACGGCTCTTTCAGGCGTGTCCAGATCGAGCGCGCGCGCAGCTTCAATTCACGCTCGGAACGCACCAAAGAGAGTTTGCTGATTTCGTCCGAGCCATCACCAAGCTGCGGTTTGACGATCAGCGGATAAGGCAGTCCGGGATTGACCACCGGTTGCCCCGGGCGCAGCGTGAAATGCTGCGGCACATCGACGCCGGCGGCAGCCACCCGTTGTTGTGCACCGGCTTTGTCACGCGAGCGCTGCAAACCAGCCGGCCCGCTGCCGGTGTATTTGAATTTCATCATATCGAGCAGCGCAGCGATCGCGTAATCCTGCGTGCGATCACTATCGACCCACTCGGTGAGATTAAAGACGATGCGCGGTTTTAATTCGCGCAGACGCTGCAACGTAGCCGGAATGTCAGGACCAAACGGCACTACCGCCACCTCGCGATACGCCGCACGCAAGGCCTTTAAGACATGCCTTTCCATGGTGCCGCGGTCAAGCACGAAGCCGCCACGACTGCCGACCTCCCCCATCTCGACATCGACCAGCATGACGACGTCACAGCGTTGCTTTTTTATAACTGACATCGGCGGATTTTACCTCTGCTCATCAGTCGTTGCATTTGCCTGAGTGCACTGCTATCTTGACCAGCGAAGCGGCTCTATAAAATCGCTCGCCATGAGGAGAAAAAAATGACTTCGATGCATTTACGCGTGCTGTTCACACTGTTCGCGGTGGCCGCCACCGCACTGTATGCCGGATTTGCCTCGGCCCAACCCTGCCCGGAAAAAAATCTGATTTACTGGCAGGCCTTTCCGGCCGGTGGTGAATCCGATATTTCCGGCCGTCACCAGCAAATGGTACTGAAGAAGAAATGCCCAAAATTTGAGATGGTGTTGCAATACAAACCCGGCGCCGGTGGCGGCCTGCTGTGGGGCCAGTTGAACGGCCTGCCCGGCGACGGCTACAACATCGCCGGCGTCAATCTGCCGCACATCTTCCTGCAACCACTCGAAGGCGAAGTGCAATACAAGACCGAGGACATCACACCGGTCTACTGGTTTCACTACACGCCGGACGCCATTGTGGTGGCCAATGACAGCCCGGTGAAAACCTTTGCAGATCTGATCCGCATGGCAAAGGCGCAACCAGGCAAATTGACACTCGCTGGTTCCGGCACCAATTCCGCCAATCATGTTGCGCACGAAAAACTCAACGGGCTCGCTGGCATCCAAACCACCTACGTACCGTTCAAGGGTACCGGTGACCTCACCACTGCGGTGATCGGCCAGCACGTCACCGGTGCGATGTCGTACAGCGCCTTCGCCGTCAACACCAAGGAAAAAGTGCGCGCACTGGCGGTCGCACTCGACAAGCGCCATCCGCTGCTGCCCGATGTGCCGACCTTCAAGGAGCTTGGCTACGATTGGGTCGACGGCGCTTACCGCGGTATCGGCGTACCGAAGTCGACGCCACCGGAAGTAAAAAAACGCATCTCGGATTTGTGGACTGCGCTAAACAACGATCCGGAAATGAAAGAACTGGCCTTCAAGAGCGGCTTCGAGCTGGTCAATGTCGGCGTGGATCGCATGGACGCCTTTATGAAGGAACGGCAGGCGGCGTATTTGATTTCGGCGAAGCGACTCGGTCTGCTGAAGTAATCCTCTGTCCACCATAAAAAAACGGAGCTGCAGCTCCGTTTTTTTATTGCACTGGTAGTCGATCACACGCAGGCGCCAGCGCAACAGCGGCGTCAACCATGACGACAAAAAGTGTTAATCCGGTTTCACGCCGGCCTCGCGGATCACCCGGCTCCAGACTTCCTTTTCACGCGTCAGCAGATTGCGTAATTCGGATGGCGGCCCGCTCAACGGTTCAGCCCCTTGTGCGAGGAGACGGCTGCGCACATCGGGTTGCTGCATGATGGCGGCAATCGCCTGATTGAGGCGGTCTATGATAGCCACCGGTGTTGCGGTCGCCGCCAGTACCCCGAACCAACCGCTGGCCTGAAAACCGGGCAGCCCGGATTCGGCAATGGTGGGCAACTCCGGAACCACCGCCGAGCGCCGCGCACTGGTCACAGCGAGCCCGCGCAGCGCACCACTTTTGATATAGGGCGCCAGCACGAGAACGTTATCGATCGCCGCTTGCAATCGCCCGCCCAGCAAATCAGGAATCAACGCACCGGTGCCCTTGTAGGGCACATAGAGCATATCGATACCGGCCTGACGTTTGAGCAGTTCGCCGCTCAAACGTTGCACCGAACCCGGTGTCGATGCCGCAAGGTTGATCTGGCCGGGACGTGCCTTGGCAAACTCAATCAACTCGGTCATCGTTTTCACCGGCAATGCAGGGTGCACCGCCAACACATACGGCGAGCTTGCAAACAGCGCGACGGGCGCAAAGTCTCTACCCGTATCAAAGGGCAACTGCGGATAGAGACTGCTCAAGACGCCAAACGACCCTGCCGCCATCAGCAGCGTGTAACCATCGGGCTGCGACTTGGCGACGATATCCGTGCCAATGATGCCGCTCGCCCCGGGCCGGTTTTCAAACACCACCTGCTGCCCCAAACGCTCACCCAGCTTCGCTGCGAGCAAACGACCGAGCAGATCGGTAGAACCGCCCACCGGCAGACCGACGATCATGCGGATCGGGCGCTGCGGATAAGCTTGCGCCAGAGTCTGACTCGCGGTGACCGCCGCAAGCAGCACCAGCGCGCTACCCGTCAAACCTTGCTGTAGGCGTGTACGCATGGGGCGCTACTTGAAATTGGCCAGTTTGCGCGCAGCCCCAGTGGGCTCGACGATATGCAAACCGGTGTTATTGCGATCGACCATATAAACATAGCCACGGTCATCCACCTCGACGGCATTGGTGACAATGGCGACCTTGCAGTTGGTTTCCTTGTGCCCGGCGACCACGCCGCGCTCACCACCGGGACAACTGGGCACCGTGTTTTTGTTGG
Organism: uncultured beta proteobacterium; assembly: GCA_903913965.1. Classification (GTDB taxonomy): domain Bacteria; phylum Pseudomonadota; class Gammaproteobacteria; order Burkholderiales; family SG8-41; genus PALSA-1004. Next base: position 3,501 of record CAIWNB010000382.1, on the reverse strand, counting down.
TGGCCGGAATGTAGTAACCGACCTCACGAATCGCATAGGGGTCGCGCACGTCAAGCACGCGTAGACCCGCATTGAACCAGACCACAAAGACCAAGCGCTTGTGATAAATCGGCGTTAGATTCAGTTGTGCCTGGTGCGGGCCGAAGCGCGCGCCGCGCGTGCAGAAATTACCGAGCGTCTCCGACACGCGGAAGTTCGCCACCCCCAGCGGCTCCTTCTCATGAGTGACGTCCACCACATAGAGCATCTGCGGCTCTTCCTTGCATTCATTCTCAATCGCCTCGGGCATGACCAGCACGAAATCGCGCACCCGGCCCTTGCCGAATTTGGCGAAAGCTGGAATTTCCATGCCCATCAACGGATAGACGGCGTGCACGGCCTGCGAGCGGCCGATGCGCATGAAGGAGACTTGTGGATACAACAGGTTCTCCGGCGTGGGCTCGGCCGGCCCTTCGAGGAGTTTCTTGCGATCGACGATCTGCAAAGCACCGTCACCCAGATTGCCGTAACCGAAATACAGCCGATTGCCCTGCACGCCGGTTGAAAACGCACCGTGGCCGTCGTGAAAGCGCGGGTTCTCCGCTTTCGGCGCGGTCGGCTCCTGCCCCGGCAGACCAAAGTTACGAATGAATTTCGGATTTGCAGGATCTGACAGATCATAGACTTGCGTCATGCGCCGCACGCGCCAGTCGGCTACACCAGAAACGATGTAGGCGATGCCGGTGTCACACTCCCACCATTGTTCATGCGTGGTGCGCAGCTTGTCCGACACGGTGGCGATGCGCAGTGGTTTTTCCGGGTCGCTGACGTCCCACATTTCATGCATGCTCGAACCCGACGCACGCAGCATATAAAACTTCTGCGGGTCGCCCTTCGGCAGATCCTTGCCGGCACAAACCTTGACCATCTGCGCGCCGCTGCCGGCACCTTCTGCGACCAGCGAGCGCGATTCCGAGGGGATGTGATGCAAATATTTTGGTTTGTGCGGGTCGGTCACATCGAGTATCGAGGTGCCGTTGGGCTCTTTCTGCGCAGTCAGCGCATTCACGCTCTCGCCGCCAAAATGGCCGACGTAGGCGATCCAACGCTGGCCCTGTTGTGTAATCGCAATCTCAAAGCCCGTGCGTCCCTGTAAATCGCTGGCACCAACCAGGCGCATATTGCTTGCTGCGGCGCCATGGCCGGCGGGCTGGGCCGCCGAGGCCAAAACCGGCAAGGCTGCGAGAATGATTGTTGTAATGAGTCGCTTCATATCTGTTCCCATAAAAACCGTTGGCATCAACAGCCGCTGCCTTGCCCTCGCAGGGCGCAGTTCAGGACCGGGTGAACGCGCTTGCCTACCCCTCACCCTGCCGCTCTCCCGCACGGGGAGAGGGCAGCTGCTAGCGGGCTGTTAACCGTGCAGTGAAGGTGGCGCGCCCCCACCAGGCCATGCACTCCCTATTTCGACTCCCTATTTCCACGCCCTATTTCGCCGGATAACTCGCCAGTTCGCGTGCGCTGCCAGTCAAATCAAGAATGTGCAAACCGGTATCGGCCCGATCGACGATGTAGATATAGCCGCGATCGTCGACCTCGACATTATTGGTCTGTATCGAGATCTTGCAGGTTGCGGCATTGCGGCGGCGCAAACAGGTTGGATCGGCTTTGGTGTCCGCCGTGATCGCCGGAATGTAGTAGGCGATCTCCTTGGGCTCATACGGGTTGCGCACATCCAGCGCGCGCAATCCGGCGCTGAACCAGGTCACGAAGAGGATCTTCTTGTGAAAGATCGGCGTCATGTTCTCCTGTGGCGAATGCGCACCAAAGCGTTCGCCGCGGTCACAGAACTTGCCGCTCGCCTCCTTCACCGTCCAGTTGGCGACACCAAATGGCCGGGTTTCCTGCGAGATATCGATGAACCACACCTGCTGATTGGCCTCGCGGCACTCGTCGTTAATCGATTCATTAACAGCGACAATGAAATCTCGCTTGCTGTTCTGGCTCTTCTTGAAGTGCTCAATTTCCATGTCGAGCAGTGGCAACACCGTATGCGCGCCGCTGTTGGTCGGGAATTCGAGCCGCGAAACCTGCGGATAATTCAGATTCTCGCGCGTGACTTCCTTCGGCCCGGTGAGCAGTTTCTCGCGATCAACAATCTGCAGAATACCGAACTTGTTGTTGCCGTGGCCCATGTAAAGACGATTCTTCTGCGGCCCCGCTGAGATCATGCCGTGCAATTCAAACGGTGGCTGGCCGGTCGCGCCGGGTTGCTGACCGTCCATACCATAGTCACGAATGAACACTGGTTTGGCCGGATCCGAGAGGTCATAAACCTTGGTCATGCGGCGCACGCGCCAGTCCTTCGGACCGGAGACGAGATAAGCGATGCCGGTATCGCATTCCCACCAGCTCTTATGCGTGCTGCGCAGATTGCCAACGATGACATTCAGGCGCGCGGGCTTCTCCGGTGTGGTGACATCCCACATTTCATGCTGCTGATCACCGAACACCCGCAGCATATAGACCTTGGCAGGATCGCCCTTCGGCAACTGCGTACCCTTGCAGATGCGCGTCATCTGCCCGCCACCGGCCTCACCCTCGCCGCGCTCGCCCGGAATATGCACGACAAACTTCGGCTCGCGCGGATCGGTGACATCGACTATCGCCGTGCCGTTATGCTCCAACTGGCCATTCTGCGCATTCATGCGCGTGCCGCCATGCAGACCGACGTATGCGATCCAGCGACCGTTCTGCTCAACGATGGTCGGCTGATAGGCACTGCGTGCCTGCAGGTTGTGAAAGCCCACCACCTTCATGTTCCAGGCCTCGGCCTGAGTGTCGGGACGATCGGGATTTGGCGAGGGACCGCTTTGACACGCTGCCAACACCAGTACGGCAAGGCCTGCGCCTGCCAGTCGCATGAATTGAATCGCCATCGTTGCTCCTCCTGATCATTGATCACGCATCTGTGTGCGCGTTTTTTATGGGGAAAATTGCGGACTACACGGTCTTCACCACCTGCTCGTGCAACGCGGCCTTCACACGCACCGGCAACATGGGCAATGCGCGCATGCGCACACCGGTTAAGCGGAATACCGCATTGGCGATCGCCGGCGCCATCGGCGCTACGCCAATCTGCCCCGCGCCGGAAACCGGCCCCGGCGCACCGTCAACAAGGTGAATTTCGATATCCGGTATCTCATCCATGCGGGGCACCGGATAATCATAAAAATTCGCATTCTGAACTTCGCCGCCTTTGATGACGATCTGTTCACGCAGCCCCGCCGACAGGCCCCAGATGATGCCGGTCTCCAGTTGCTGCCGTAAATGTTTGGGCTGGATCGCAGTGCCCGGATCGGCCACCGCCCAGACCTTGTGCACCTTGATCGCGCCACTCACACGATCCACCGACACCTCGACCGCCTCGGCGATCTGGCAATTCCACGCACCCCCGTGGTTATACGCCACGCCCAGCGCGCGACCGGCGCGTGGACGGTCCCATTCACACCGCTTGCGCAG
>CAIWNB010000381.1 GCA_903913965.1 uncultured beta proteobacterium | reverse complement strand
GGCGGCTTTGCACTCGCCCCGGCGCCGCAGGGTCAACTGGATGTGCTGGCCTCTGCTTCGATCAGTTTCGCCAACGGCTCAACCGGCAGTGTCCGCATGCTCGACAGTGATCCGGCGGTCATCCCCGGCGCACTCACGGCGCGCCTGGTGTCACTCAAAGACATCGGCGTCATGCTGGGAACACAAACCGGCATCGCCGCCCACCTCCCGGAGGGCCTGCACCAAAACGATCAACAGCCGGTACGCATCATTGCGACCAATGGTGACATTAACGGCGATAGCATCAACCCGTATTCGCTGTCGCTGCCGAAGGCGGCGGTGATCCAGGCCGGGCGCGACATCGTGGATCTGGGTTTCAATATTCAGCACAACGCGTCGAGCGACGTGACAAGCATGACAGCCGGGCGCGATGTGTTGTTCAGCACACTGCCCAACAACAGTGTCAGAAACGTCGTCACCGGGCCCGGGCGTATCGATATCGGCGCCGCACGCAATGTCGATCTCGGCAATGCAGACGGCTTTATCACGCGCGGCAACGCGGAGAACCCGTATCTGCCGCAGAACCAGGGCGCGAGCATACAGGTCGTCGCCGGCAGCCAGCCCGATTACAGCGGCGCGGCCAATGCATTGATCCAGTATGGTGCGGCTTCCAGTGTATTTTTTCTGACGCCGTCTGAAGCGACCTTGATGCGCTCGTATTTTCTTGACCTTCTGGCGCGTGGCGACGCGAAAAGTTCGGCGCTGGCGGTCTATGCCAACGCCGCCAATCCGCAAAAAGCGGTGCTCGATGCCAGTGTTGCTTCGCTGTTGAAGGTCTACTATCTGTTGCCGCAAAGCAGCAGGGACAACTTCCAGTCGGCCAACCCGACGCTCGCTTCGCTGGGCGAAATTAATCATCTGTTCGCCCTCATCAAGTCGATGCAGCCCTACTATGCGGCAAACCTGTCGGTATTCGGTTCGGGCTACGATGTGATTCCGACGCCGCCGCAGCTCAGTCAACTGCGTACCTTTGTGCTGGCGCAGTCGGCGAACGCGGGCACCGCCTTGCCGGCGTCTGCGTCGGCCGAGCAACTGTTGACCGCATTTGGCGCGCTGCCGGCTGCGTTGCAGTCCCAGTTCATCAGTGCGCATCCGGGCATGCCCGCCTCGCTGCAAACGATTGTTGATCTGAAAACCTTTGTCACAGCGCGCATTCCAGGGCTGTCCGCGACGGTTGCGCCGCCCGATCTGTGGACCGCATTCTCCACTCTGGCGACGGCGGATCGCGAGCAGTTTATCGCCGCCCATCCGGCGTTACAGACTGTCCTGCAGGCCCGTGCCACGCAGTTCCGGCTGGCGCTGAATGCCGGTACGATCTCCGCAGAAGACACCTGGGCCGCCTTCCGCGCCTTGAAGGCGGAGGATCAGGCGCTATTCCTGGGCAATAACCCGGCGCTGCTGGCGCGCCTCGAGCAAAGTGCTTCACAGATCGGCACCGCACTCGCCAGCGGCAACAAACCGCAATTGAATGACCTCTATTTTTCTTCGCTGGTTGAAGGCGGTAATCAGAAATTCTTCGGCCTTTCAAATTTCGATAACCGCATCCTGAGTCTCTTCCCGGCGGCGGGCCTCAGCGGCGGCAACATCTCCGTGTACGGCAGCCAGTTCAAGACCGAACAGTTCGGTTCGATTGATTTGTTTGCGCCGGCCGGTTCGGTCTATGCAGGCCTGCCGGTCAAACCCTCTAATCCGCTGAAGACCCCGGGGGACTCAAACAACGGTGTGTTCACGATTGCAGACGGCGAGATCCGTTCGCTCGTGCAGAATGATTTTCTGGTCGGCGTGGGGCGTGTCTTCACGGTGGGCGGCGGCGATATATCCCTCGTTACCCAGTTCGGCGATATCAGCGCGGGTAGCGGTTCGCAGACCGCTGCGTCGGCGCCGCCACCGCGCTTCAAGATCACCGCCAATTCGGTTTCGCTGGATGTCTCGGGGACGATTTTTGGTTCGGGTATCGCGACGCTGAAAACCAATCCCGACGTGCCCGCGGGCGATATTTTCGCCAGCGCGCCGCGCGGCACCTTTGATGCGGGCGATGCCGGTGTGCGATCGAGCGGTGCGGTCACCATCAATGCGCAGACCGTACTCAATGCCAGCAACATCGCCGCCTCCGGTTCTGTCAGCGGTGCGGCTGCCGCACCGGTTGCCGCGCCGTCGGTAGGCAGCGTGGCGGCACCGGCGGCGGCCACCCCGCGCGCCGATGAGGTGGCCAAGGGTATCGCCAACACGGAAGCCGAGGATCGCGAAGCCTCATTGTCGGTGGAGTCGGTGGGCTACGGCGACGTCGACATGCAGGGCGGTGGCAATGACGAACGTCGACTTAAACCTAAAAGGTAAAAGCAGAACCATGAATAAAAACAGGCAACACGGCGGCATGTTGGGGATGGTCAGGCGCGTCGCATTACGCATGGTCATGGCGATCGTCATGCTCGCTTGCCTGCCGGTCACCCATGCGGCCGAGGGCTGGGGACACCAGCGCAAACTGAATTTCGATACCACTGCAAGCGGGGTTGAAATCAAGGAGCCCGTCACGCAATTTCCATTGCTGGTGCGCCTGCACAGCGGTAATTTCACGTTCGCGGATGCAAAGCCCGATGGCAGTGATCTGCGGTTTTTTGCCGCGGATGGCAAAACGCCGCTGAAGTACCATCTCGAAAATTTTGATGCTACCAGCGAACTCGCCAACTTTTGGGTGGTGTTGCCGAAGTTGTCGCCGAACCTCAAGACCGAGTCCATCGTCGTGACGTGGGGAAACCCGAAGGCGGACACTGCTGCCGATGAACCCGGCAGCTATGACCCGGCTCAAATATTCGTCTATCACTTCGCGCAGGCGGACGCCGTCAAGGACTCCACGTCCAACGGCAACCATCCAGGGCGTTATTCGAAAACGGTGCCGACGGGCCCGATCGGACCAGCGGTGGCATTTGATGGTTCGACGCGCATTGATATCCCGGCCTCGGCCTCGCTTCGCTTAAGCGCAGCAAGCGGCTTCACCTTCACGGCGTGGGTCAATGCGAGCGGCAGCGCTGATGCCACGTTGTATGCGCAGCGCGATAGCGCCAAGACGCTGACCATCGGCCTGGCGGCGGGCACGCCCTTTGTGGCGGGTGGCGGCGGGCGCGCCAGCGCTTCATCACCGATTGCGGCTGGTGGCTGGCACCATCTCGCAGTGGTTGCCAGTGGCGGCAAGGTGACGTTCTACATCGATGGCAACGAGGCCGGTGGTGCGGCTTTGGCGATCACCGATCTCGCCGGCACCGCATCCATTGGCGACGGCTTTCAGGGTGAACTCGACGAGGTGACGCTGGCCGCTACCGCGCGCAGTGCGTCGTTCATCAAAGTGTTGGCGGGCAGTCAGGGCGCGGATACGCCGTTGATGGCGTTCGCTGACTCGGAGGCCGCCGACGAGGGCATCTCCTACGTTTCGATCCTGCTCGGCGCCGTCACGCTGGATGGCTGGATCGTCATCGGTCTGTTGATCGTGATGGCGGTGGTGAGCTTCCATGTGATGATTACCAAGTCGATTACGCTGGTCGCGATCAACAAGGCCAATGCGGTATTTATCGAAGCCTTTCGCACCAAGTCCGCCGAGCTGCTGACCCCCGGGCATGAAGAGATAAATACCCTGGCAGAGGATCCGCGGCTCAAGAAGTCCACTATTTTTCACCTCTATCGCGGTGGTTTGCAGGAGGTGCAGCAGCGTTTCGACGCGCAGGCGAAGGCTGGGGAAAAAGTCAATCTGACCGCGGCAGCCCTCGATTCGATCCGCGCCACACTCGATGCGGCGATGGTGCGTGAGGGGCAGCGCCTGAACAGCGGCATCGTGCTGTTGACGATTGCCGTTTCGGGCGGGCCGTTTCTCGGGCTGTTGGGTACGGTGGTGGGCGTGATGATCACCTTTGCGGCCATCGCCGCTGCCGGCGACGTGAACGTCAACGCGATTGCGCCCGGCATTGCGGCGGCGCTGGTGGCGACGGTGGCCGGACTGGCCGTCGCCATACCGGCGCTGTTTGGTTACAACTGGCTGGCAATTCAGATCAAGAATGTCACCGCGGACAACCATGTGTTCGCCGATGAGTTCCTGACCAAAGCCGCCGAAATGCATTCGGTCTGACGGAAAGAGTGCAATGCAGGTTCAGGAAGAAAACGCGCCGTTCGACGACATCAATGTCACGCCCATGCTGGATCTGGCCTATGTGCTGCTGGTTATTTTTATCATTATGACCACTGCATCCGTGCAGGGTGTGAAGGTGCAACTGCCGAAAGCGAAAATGGCCGGCAGTATGGCCAAGCCGCATCTCAAGGCGATCACCATCTCGGAGGCCGGCGATATTTTTATCGATGCCTACCCGGTGGCGATGGACCAGCTTGAGGACCGCCTGCGGGCGTTAAAGAGCGTCAATCCGTCGCAGGCGGTGGTGATCAAGGGTGACGCGCGGGCGCAATACCTGAAGGTCATGCAAGTGCTCGAAACGCTGAAGAGGGTCGACATCACCGACATCGGTTTGGTGACCGGCCGTGTCGCGAAGGGGGGCGGGGCGGAATGAAAGTCCAGGACGACGCCAAGCCGTTCGACACTATCAACGTTACGCCGATGCTGGATCTGGCCTACGTGTTGCTGGTGATCTTCATCATCATGACCACGGCATCGGTGCAGGGCTTGCGCATCGACCTGCCAAAACCGAGCAACAAACCTAGCACCGAGAAGAAAGAGGTCCGCATCATACAGATCCAGTCCGACGGCAGTCTGCTGCTCAACGGCTCCGCGGTGACGATGCCGGATCTTGAATCGAGACTGACCGCGGCGCATGCACGGGAACCCGACATGACGATGGTGATCAAGGGCGACCCGCAGGCGTTCTACGCCATGGTGGTGGACATCATCGACATGGCGGCGCGGCTGAACATCGCCAATGTCGGGTTGATCACGGCAAGGATAGGAACCTGAGATGGCGGCTGCCGATACCAACGCGAACGCCAACGCCACTGCAACGCCAGCCGAGCGGCGCCGCCAGATCCTGGTTATGGCGGGCATCGGGGCGGCCGTTGTGGTGCTGGGGTTGGTGCTTTGGTATTCATTGAGCGGGAAATCGGAGCCGGCGAAAAAAGCGCCGAAGATCACGTTGATGACGCCGCCCGCACCACCACCGCCGCCACCGCCACCGCCAAAGTTTGAAAAAAAACCGGAGCCTCCGAAAGAACAAAAAGAGGTCGAGGTCAAGCAACAGGTGCAGAAGCAGGAATCGCCGCCGCCTTCCCCGGAATTGAAGATGGAAGGGGCTGCCGGCAGCGGGCCGAGCGCGTTCGCCTCGGGAGCGGTGACCAGCGAGGACTTGAGCAAAGTCGGCAAGGGCAAGGGCGGCGAGGGCACGGTCGCCGCGGCCAACAGCCTGATGAATCCTTTCACCAACTATGTCAATCAGGCCTCGGGCGAATATCAGCGTTACCTGCGAAAAGTCGCCGCACTGCGCAAGGGGCGTTACAACGTCGAGCTCCACGTCTGGGTGGCCAGCGGCGGGCTGGTCGAGCGCTTCGAGGTGAAGAGCAGCACCGGCGACAAGGACTCTGAGGAAGCGCTGCGACAGGCGATTGCGTCAATGCAGAAGTTGTCTCAAGCGCCGCCGCCCAACATGCCGCAGCCGATCAAATTACGTATCTACACAGGTGCCTGAGGGCGACCGGTTACTTATTTAAATCATTTACCAGGATCAACAGTCATGAATCCAAAACGATGGCATTGCAGAAGGACCGCCGCGCTGGCCATGTCGGCCGCCATTTTTTTCAGCCTGCCACTGGCTGCCCACGCCGACGAGCGCGAGGATCTCGAGAAGCTGCGCGCCACCGTGCTCGGTTTGATCGACGTGCTGATCAAGAGCGGCGTGCTGCCGCGCGACAAAGCCGACACCATGATGAAAGAGGCGGAGGCGCGCGCCAATACGCGCCTGGCCGCGGCGCCGCTGCCGGTCGTGGGCCCGGACGGCAAAAAGATCGTCAGGGTCGCCTACGTGCCTGAGGCCGTAAAGACCCAGATGCGCGAGCAGATCAAGAGCGAAGTGCTCGCCGAGGCGAGGAACGATTTGCAGGCCGGTATGGGAACCATCGATGCGGCCAGTCGCTTTCAGATCGAGGGTGATTTGCGTCTGCGTGCCGAACACACGTATCTGGACCCTGCTAATACGGCTGCATCTGCCTTGAGAAATGCAGAACCAGACCTGACCCGCGCGCCTGATCTGTTTGGTTCAGCCGGCAACGGCGGTGTTCGCAATTCAAACACTCAACAGGATACCGAGCGCTCCCGTGTGCGCGCACGGGTCGCGCTGCTGGCCAAGGTCTCCGATGAATTCACCGCCGGCATTGGCCTTGCAACCGGCAACACCAGTAATCCGACCTCAACCAGCCAGACGCTGGGCACCTCGTTTAATAAATACAGCCTGGGCATCGACCGCGCGTTTGTGCGTTATGAACCGTCGCCATTGTTCAGTGCCACCGGCGGTCGTTTCCGCAATCCGTTTTTCAGCACCGATCTGGTATGGGCGGACGATCTGAATTTCGAAGGGGTCGCCATGACCCTGAAGCCAAAATTTTCAAACGAGGTTAACGGCTTTTTCACGGCCGGTTGGTTCCCGTTGGCGAGCGAGGTGCCAAACCAGACCAGCGGGCGCAGCCTGCTCGGGTTGCAGGGCGGCTTCGATATGCATCTCGGGCAGAAAGAAAATCGCTTGAAGTTTGGTACGGCCTTGTACCAGTACCGCGGGATTGAGGGCATCCAGGAAACAGTGTCGACACATACCACATCACCGATTCCTGACTATGTCACACGATCAGAATACGTGACGCGGCAGAAGGGCAACACGCTGTTCCGGCTTAATGCAATCGACGACACGGCAACGAACTGGGGTCTGGCATCGGAATTCCGCGAGCTGAACCTGACCGCGCAACTCAATGTGGCGCAATTCGATCCCATGCACGTGATCGTCACCGCGGATCTCGTGAAAAATCTCTCTTTCGATCGCGCCGCGATGGCCGCGCGCAGTGGCCGCACGATCACCGACGGCAAGGCGCTTGGTTACATGGGGCGGGTGCAGGTCGGCTCTCCGCAGGTGGCGCGGCGCGGCGATTGGAACGTTCATTTCAGCTATCGCTACCTCGGAAGCGATGCCGTCGTCGATGCGTTTACGAACTCTGATTTCGGTCTGGGCGGTACCAATAACAAGGGCTTCATCCTGGGCGGGAATTACGGCATTGCCCGCAATACCTGGCTGTCGGCGCGCTGGTTGTCCTCCGATCTCATTGATTCGATGGTGCCGGCCAACACGACGACTAACCTGAACACCAAGTATTCGGTGGATGTTCTGCAGCTCGACTTGAACACACGCTTTTGATGGAGGAAAAAATGTTTGCCTTTGCAAAGGGGTTTGATTGGATGGTCATGGCGGTCCTGATCGCTGGTCTGGCGATGAACGCGCAGGCTGCCGACGACAAAAAGGATGGCAAGGACCAGGTGAAGCGGCTGCAGCAGCGTATTCAGCAGCTGGAGCAGGAAAAAGCCAAAATGACGCAGGCGAAGTCGCAGTCCGACGAACAGTTGAAAGAGGCGACCGAGCAGGCGAAACAGGCGAAGCAGGGGGCGGATGCCGCCAACCGCAAGATTTCGGCGCGCGATAAGACACAGAAGACACTCGAAGAGGAAAAAACTGCGCTGGCTGAAAAGTTGGCCGCCGCTGAACAGCGCATCGAGCAAACCGAAAAAACCCTCGCGGAGACGAACGCATCGCTGGTCAAGAGTCGTGAGGCGGAGCGTCAGCTGGCACTGAGTCTTGCCGCACGCTCCCAGGAGCTCGCTGCGCGTGCGCAGGAGGTCGCGGTGCGTACACAGGATGCGGCGAGTTGTGCTATCAAAAACGAGAACCTCTATCAGGTGGGCCGTGAGCTGGTGCAAAAATATCAGGACAAAAGCTGTCTGACCAGCCTGCTGCAGGCCGAACCGGTGACGCGTATCAAGAAGGTGGAGCTGGAAAACCAGCTCGACGAGTACCGCGAAAAACTGGACCAGACGCGTGTCAGCCAAAGGCCGGAAGACCGCCAGCGGCAGGCGCGGCAAAAGGCTGATGCCATGCTGGCCGCCCAGGAAGCGTCGGAGCTTGAGCAGGAAGAAACCCGCAAGGCCAAGGAACAACTCGCCAAGCGGCAGGCGGTCAAGCGCCAGCAGGAACTTGACCGTCTCACCAAGAAAGTGACTGATCTTGTCGGCAGTTTCGAATGGTTGGGGGCTTTTTGATTTGCAGTGTCGACCGTAAACGGCGGGTAACAAAGCGCCGGTATGCTCCGGATCGAAGCGCCGCACTGGGGCGTCGCAGCACATCAAAAAAGGTTTTGTAATGAACACTGCCATGCCACCCGTACGTTGGATACGTCTGCGCAGGCGCCGGTCTCCGGTGCATGCCGTCGCCGCCGGCTTTACGCTGCTGGAATTGCTGGTCGTCATGGTGATCATCGGCTTGCTCGCCTCCTACGTCGGGCCGAAATATTTTTCCCAGGTCGGCAAGTCGGAAGTCACCACCGCCAAGGCGCAGATCAAGGGCATCGAGAAAGCGCTCGACACTTTTCGCCTCGATCTCGGCCGCTATCCGCGGACAGAAGAGGGCCTCTCGGTGCTCTATAACAAGCCCACCGAGAATGCGGACAAATGGAGTGGTCCGTACCTCGACAAGGAGATTCCACCGGATCCGTGGGGACGCCCCTATCAATACAGCAGCCCAGGGCGCAACGGGCCGTATGACCTGTTTTCGTTTGGCAAGGACGGTCGTGCCGGTGGCACCGGTGACGCGGTAGACATCACGAATTGACGGGCCAGGGTCTTTCGCGATGGGGCTTTCCAAATGAAATATGACGTGCGTGCATTGTCCGCCGACAATGTTCTGTCTAACCTGGTCATCGAAGCACAGGATGAGGCCGAGGTACGCCGGCAGGTCGAGACGCGCGGTCTGATCGCGGCCGTCGTGCGTCCTGCCGCCAGCTCATTCGCCTCGCGCGTACGGTCGGGCGGGGGCGCTAGCCGCCGGTTTTCGCTGGTGCTGTTCAGTCAGGAGCTGCTCGCCCTGCTCACCGCCGGTTTGAGTGTGGTTGAGGCGCTGGAAGGTCTGCTGGAAAAAGAGGCGAACGAATCACAGCAAGCGGTGTTGAAACAATTGCTCGACGGCTTGCGCGAGGGCAAGCGCTTGTCGGCCGTGCTCGCCGAGCAACCGGAGATTTTTCATCCGCTCTATACCGGCATCGTGCGCGCCGCCGAAGGTACCAGCGATCTGCCGCGCGCGTTGTCGCGGTTTATTGATTATCAGCAGCGCATCGACTCGGTGCGCAGCAAAATCATCAGCGC
>CAIWNB010000380.1 GCA_903913965.1 uncultured beta proteobacterium | reverse complement strand
TCCTCTTTTTCCCAGAGGGAATCCAGTGGTGGTAACATGGTGTTTATGAGCAGCCGACAGAAAAAAGTCCACCCAACAGCGCAGCCGTTGTTTGATTGCCTCAATTCTCACGCCTTCACGCGCGCCGAGGCTGCAAAGCACTTTTCCATTGATCCGCAGAACATCACAAACTGGCTGTCCCGCGGCGTTCCCGCGCGCCGCATTTCTGAGGTCGCTGAACTGTGCGGAATTAGTACGGATGACTATAGGTTTAGGGCGGGACTGACTAGCAAGTCACCTGCCAACCAGCCCCCTGATCTCGGTGCCGATGGACTGCCCGATTATCTGCGTAGCTATCTCAGACGAAAAGTAGCGACGATGCAGGCTCACTATGATGCCGTGCCGGAATGGTTGCGCGATAAACTCGCCCCACCAACCGACCGCGCCGTCTATCCTGATTGGGAGCAGCGCATAGAGGGGTTATTAATGAGCTTCGCCGAGGGGGCACCGCGAACGCTAACGAAGCGTAAACAAAAGGTCAGCGCGAGGTAACTTTTTGCGCCGCCGTTATGTCTCGGATCATGCCGCGTAAGATTATTCTCGATTGCCTGGGCATCCTGCGATAGTCGGCAATCAGTTCCACCTCATCACTGTCCAAGGATGCAACCGCGCAGGTTGGGCTCAATTGCTCGAGCGATACTTCGGACGAGGTGGCTTGCCAGCTCGTCCGGGCGATCGCAACGTTGATGAACGCCACGCTTTTCGTGATCTGCAAGAGCGTTGGCACACCCTCACCCTGCTCCCACTTTTGTAGTGTTGCTAATGAAACACCGACGTTGCGTGCCATCGTATCCGCTTCGATGTGCGCGGCGATCCGCGCGCATTTGAAACGCTTAGCGTTAAACATTTTCACTCCTCAAATGCGCTGTTGACCGCGCTAAATGTGAAAACGGTGATGTCGCCATTCGTTAAGTCGTCGCATCCTCGTGCGTGACAAACACCGTCGGACAACCGTTTGAAACAAACGGCCGGTTACATTATTCCTCGAGAACTGCTTGCGCTTGACGTGGATCAAATCGAAACGGGTTAGTCCGCTTTATCTGCGTTTTATTTATATTTCGCTTGACCGAATTGCAAACGAAGCGTTTACTATGAATTGAGTGATAAGAAAACATTCCGCAATATTCGGAGCGAAAATGCCAAACTCCCCAAAACATGCGCCCCAAATAGCTACGCCGCGACCTGTTGCGATCCCTTTGACCTACCGACCGCCCATTGAGAACATCTGCGCCTGGTGCGGTGGCAAACACGTTGGCAGTTGCGACAAGAACGCCTGTTCTGACGTCGGCCGCATCGGTGCCGCGTGATGAATATCATCTCCGCGCTTTTGGCCCGAGTCTCTCGGCTGATGCAAGACCGTGATGATGAGTCAGCCCTGTTAGATCATCTGCCGATTAGCGGCAACTTCAAATTTAAGAAAAAGCGTGCTCAGGCCATCGAGACGCACGGCAAAACGCTGCGCACCGATGTCACCTGCCCCCGGGAAACACCCCGGTCTGTAGCGCTACTAGAATTCGATGCCAGGGCGTCAAAAAGAAAAACTTCCCCGAGTTCAAACGTCCGAGTCATCGCAGCGAAAAAACAATGACCGCCTCGATGCAGGTCATGGCGGATGTCGAGCCGGATCGCCGGCTTTACCTTGGCGGCAGCGATGCCGC
>CAIWNB010000379.1 GCA_903913965.1 uncultured beta proteobacterium | reverse complement strand
CGCCTACTGTATCGGCGGCACCTTCGCTTCTTTGACCACCTTCTGCCATTTCGCGACATCGCGTTTGAGCAAAGCCTGAAAAACCGACGGCGGGCTGTCGTCGATTTCAAACCCTTCCGAGAGCAGTCGCTCGCGCATATCGGGCAGCTTGGTCGCTTTGCGGATCTCCGCATTCCAGCGCTCGACCATGGCCTTCGGCAACCCCTTGGGCCCCAACACCCCGTACCACAACACGACCTCATAGCCTTTGACCCCGGCCTCATCGATCGTTGGCAAATCGGGAAACGACGACATACGTTTGAGTGTGGTCACGGCCAGCGCGCGCAAACGGCCGGCGCGGATCAGGGGCACCACCGCCGGCGCGCTGCCGAACAAGAGCTGCACCTGGCCGCCGAGCAGATCATTGGTAGCGGGGCCGGTGCCTTTGTAGGCGATATGCGTCATGCGGGTACCGGCAAGCAGATCGAACAATTCACCCGACAGATGGGCAATGCCGCCAGTACCCGACGAGGCATAGTTCAGCCCCCCCGGCTTCGCTTTGGCGTGCGCAACGAGTTCAGCGACGCTCTTCAGCGGCACCGCCGGATGCAGCACCAGCACAAAGGCGGTGTCGCCGATCAAACCCATCGGCAGAATATCGTTGACCGGATCAAACGACATTTTGAACATCGCTGCATTGGTGGCATAACTGCCCGACATGATGATCGTGGTATAGCCGTCAGGACTCGCGCGCACCGCGGTCTCCACACCGAGCGTGCCGCCGCCACCGGCGCGGTTGTCGACAATCACCGTTTGCTTGAACGACTCGGTCAACTTCTGCGCCAGCACACGGGCGACGATATCAGTGCCACCGCCGGGGGCGAAGGGCACAATCAAACGCACCGGCTTCGACGGATAATCACCGCTGGCGGCCAACGCGCCACCGGCAAACAGCATCACTACGCAGACAAAAATCGAACGGCTGATCATGACGCCCTCCGTGGTCTGGCCGAGGCGATCAGCTCGCACAATTGAGCGACACCGGCGGCCTCCAGCGTTTCGAGTTGTTCAAACGAAGCAATCAGTGCAGCGACCTGTGCCGGTGGCAGCGCACGGCTAAAACAATCGACCAGCTTTTCACGATGCGCGGCCGGGTCGAGCGGCACGCCCCAAGCCCCTTGCGGACCACGACACACCGCGCGCAAGGTGCGGCCGTCTTCGAGATCAGCCTCGATGCCAACGTGCATGTGATGAAAATCACCCGGGATCGCGGCATCCTGCGTGAGGGTAATGCTTTCAAGCAAAGCGACCATATCAGCACCAAAACGCCGCCGGTCGGTAAAGCTGTCGATGCCGACCCGGCCGTCAAGAACCGCCACGGCGGCGGTGTATTGCAGGCTGAATTTTCCATACAAGCCGGTCTCCGGCTGTGGACGGTTGATGTATTTCATCACCGGCGAGACGATGCGCAGCGCCTTGAACACCGCACCGCTACCGGCCTGGCGGTGGATGTCGAGTCCGGCGGTGATAGAAAAATGAGTGCCGAACTGCGACGGAAACAATTTGATCGCCAGCCCGGGATCAACCACCCGCCACGGCTTGCCCCAGCCAAGCAACCGCGACTCGTCAAAGCCGTCAGGGAAAAACGTGCTGATCAAACCCTTGTGTGCTTCGAGCACATCGGGGTTGGCAGTGAAACCGCGTTGCGCCAGCAGCGCCGAATCAAGCCCGGCGGCGGCGGCATTGCCGCAATGCGTGCACTTGGTCATCGAACCGACGTTGGCCAGCAGCGAGCCGGCACGCGAAGCCGCCATGCCCAGCGCATGCTGCATACCATTGATATCCAGTCCGAGCAGATAAGCGGCGACAATCGTACTGCCCAGCGCGCCAGCCACACCGGGCGGATGAAACTTCAGATCCTCGGGCACATACTGGTTACCCGCATATTGCAAACGCCCCTGGATCTCCAGGCCCCTGGCCACCGCGGTAATGATCTCGCGTCCGTTCGCACCGCGGTGTTCGGCCAACGCAAACGCCACCGGCACGGTAGGTGAAACCGAGTGGGTGGGCGGACTCCACATTGGCTCAAAATCGAGCACGTGCGTGGCCATCGCATTGATGTGTGCGGCCTGCACCACCGAGCCCTTGAAGCCGGCGCCCCACACGCTCGCCTGCGGCGCACCGCCGAGGCTCTGCGCATGCGCCGCCCCCAGCGTCACCGGCGTCTCGGCACAGCCAGCGAGCGCCACCGCCACCCCATCCTGTATCGCCTGCTTGACGCGGGCAACACATTCGTCGCCCAGTGACGCATAGTCAGTCGCGTCGATAAGCTCACATAAAGTTCTGGTCAATCCCACGCTACGCCTCCATCCGAACAACCGCGTAATGATTTTTTTGATAATTTATCGCAGATCGCACTACCCAGCATAGCGCATCGCCGTGGCCTTCATGCGATCAATACGGCTAACGCCTCACCTCAGCGTCGGCGACCGCCAAAAGATGACACCAGTACCCCGCCCGCAGGCGGCGTTACGCCAGGAGTGCGAGCAGCGCCTGCAATTGCGACGCGTCGAGTGTCTCGAGTTTTTCAAACGCTGCGATCACACGCACGGTTTTATCAGCGTCAAAGCGCACGCGCAGACAGTCGCTGATCTTGGCGCGATGCTGCGCCTCGTCGATCACCTCACCCCAGGTGCCGGGCGGTTTGTGACAGACGCCTGTATGCAGGCTGCCATCATTGAGCGTGGCCTCGACTTTCATGTGCATATTTTTGGTGTCGGGCGGAATGTTTTGATCAAAATCCAACACGATCTTGCCAAGCAGGCTTTCCATGTCGGCGGCAAAACGCCGTGCATCGGTAAAGGTCTGGATGCCGACCGTACCATCGAGCAGTGCCGCTGCCGCCGCATATTGAATACTGAATTTACCTTCGAGCCCGACGCGCGGACGCGGCCGGTTGGCGTCAAGAATTTCCGGCGAGACGATACGCACGCTTTTGATCTCTGACACCGCCTTGATGGTCTTGCGCGCTTCGAGAGCCGCGGTGATCGCAAAGTGCGTTGGATATTTCGACGGATAAAACTTGATCGCCATGCCCGGCTCGAGGCAGCGCCACGGCGTACCAAAACCAAACAGCACGTCGTAATCGAAATGCGGCGCGAAGAAGGTCTGCACGTAACCGTGTTTCGCTTCGAAGATCGCCGGGTTGGCGGTAAAACCGTGTGCAGCCAGCAGTGCGGCTTCAAGCCCGGCCGCCGCCGCGTTACCGCAGTGCGTGCACTTCACCATCGAACCGGAGTTCGCCGGCAGACCGGCACAACGCGACGACGCCATACCCAGCGCGTTGGCGAGTTGCGACGCATCGAGTTTGAGCAGATGGGCGGCAGTCACCGCCGAACCCATCGGCCCCATCACGCCGGGCGAATGAAAGGGCAAGGCGCCGCGCGCCGGTTTCGCCGCAGCGAGGATGCGCCCCTGAATTTCGAAACCCTTGGCGCAGGCGGCTATCACCTCACGGCCATTGCCGCCCTGCGCCTCGGCCAACGCCAGCGCCACTGGTACCACCGGCGACACCGCATGCGTCGGCGGGCTCGACATCGGCTCGAAATCGAGCACATGCATGGACACCGCATTGGCATAGGCAGCGGCACTCGCCGGCACCTTGCAGCCAAAACCCCAGAGTGTCGATTCGGCTCTGCCGCCCGTGTCGCGCGTGTGCGCCGCGTAGATCTTCGGTGCATCTTCGGCGGTGCCGGCGATTGCCACTGCCACGCCATCGAGAATCAGGCGTTTAACGGCGGCGATTGCATCGCCATCGAGAGCGTCGTAATTCTTGGCGCAGGCAATAGCCGCGAATGTTGCCGTTTGGCCGGACGTGGTATTTTGACTTGCGCTCATAACTTCTCCAATTAAATCGCGTAGGGCGCACTAAGCGCAGCGCATTGCGCTGCATGTTATCGGCTTCCTGTCGTTGGCTTCATGCGTCGTTCGGCGCAATGCGCTGCTCTTAGTGCGCCCTACGAACTACGAACTACAAACGTATGCCACCTGCGAACTGTCATCGTGGGGCGTAATGCCGATTGGTTATTGCGCCTTACAAAATCTACGGATTTTCTTGCAAGGCCTCGGCGACTAATTCGGCGAGATCAAGCACGCGCGGTTTTTTCGGTGCATCAGCGGCACCCACGCCATCCTCGAACATGCCCATGCAAAAGGCACACGAAGTCGCGATTACATCCGCACCGGTGGCAATCGCTTCTTTCACGCGGGTGACATTGATACGCGCCGTGCCCTTCTCTTTCATGAAGGCCTGACCACCACCACCGCCGCAGCAGAATGACTGTGCGCGGTTACGCGGCATTTCAACCACGTCAGCCCCCTTGAGTTGACCCAGCACGCCGCGCGGCTCCTCGTAGACCTGGTTGTAGCGACCGAGGTAGCAGGGATCGTGATAGGTGACCTTGCCGTCTTTCAGCGCCGCACCCTCGCCCAGGCTGATTTTTTTCGTCGCGATCAGTTCTTCGATCAACTGGCTGTGATGGATGACTTCGTAATTGCCGCCGAGTTGCGGATATTCGTTCTTGATCGCGTTGAAACAATGCGCGCAGGAGGTCACTACTTTCTTGATGTTGTAGTGATTCATGCGTTCGATAGTTTTCGTCGCCAGCTGCTGGGCGAGAAATTCATGTCCCAGGCGCCGCGCCGGATCGCCGGTGCACGATTCTTCCTTACCGAGGATGGCGAACTTCAGCCCGGCGGCTTGCAGGATGCGCGCCAGCGCGATGGTGATCTTCTGATTGCGCGAGACGAACGAGCCGACGCAACCGACGAAGAACAGATAATCAACGGTCTCACCCTTGGTGGCAACGTCTTTCATCTCCGCCACCGGCATGGTCATTTTTTTCGTCCACGCCGCGCGTTCCATCGGCACCGCCTGATACGGATTGCCGAGGCGTTCGAGGCTGTTAAAGATCGGTTGCACTTCCGGCGGGAAGGAGTTCTGCTCGGTGACCAGATTACGCCGCAGGCTGACGATCATCGGCACGTGTTCGATATGCACCGGACACTGTTCCATACAGGCGCCACAGGTGGTGCAATCCCAGATCTCTTCTTTCGACACCACACCGCCGATCAACTGGCGCTCCGCACCGCGGCCGTTCTTGAAGCGCCCCGCATTCATGCCCTCGCCTAACACGCCGGAGAACACCCCGCCCTGATCGGCCTGAAAACCGGCCAGCGACAACACCAGATCGCGCGGCCGCAAGGCCTTGCCGGTATTGAAGGTCGGGCAGAATTCCAGGCAGCGCCCGCAATGCATGCAGGCATCGACCGACATCAGTTGCGCCCAGCTGAAGTGTTCGAGTTTGGAAGCACCGATCACCTCGGCGGTCTCAATATTCTCGATGGCATCGAGTTCACCGCGCGGCTTCAAGCGGCGCAGCAACACATTGGCGATGGCGGTAAACGGATGCACGAGCTTGCTGTACGCCGCATAGCCGATCAATGCAAACGCGACGATGGCGTGCGACCACCAGACCACCTGATGCATGCGCGAGAGCATTTCCGGCGCAATGCCGCGCAACGCCGCCGCCAGCGGATACGAGACGAACGACCACAGCGCCCACGGGTCATGCGTCAACGCCAGACGTAGCGCCTGCAAGGCATAACCCTGCACCACCAGCACGGCGAGCCAGGCGAGGATCAGCAGATCATCCGCACTGGATTCCTGGGTGGGCGGCTGCAACACCAGCCGCCGGTAAAAGGCCAGCGCAATGCCGGCCAGCAACAGCAAGCCGCCGAGATTCATCGCCAGCTTGAAACCGAGATAGAAACCACCCTGCAGAAAACTAAAACCGAATATCGGCATGGCGATATCGGCCTCGATAAACACCAGCGTAGTACCGGCGAGCAAGGTGCCAAAGCCGCCGAACAGACAGGCGTGCATCAGCCCGCCATAAAGATTACGACGACGCACGACGCGGCCGTGGAAGATCGTCATGCGCAGCGCATACAGCACGCGCTTTGCCATCTCATCGAAACGATTTTCCGGCTGTCCCATACGCCAGCGTCGCACGCGCCGCGCCAGCCCGAAGGCAAGCAGCGCCACCGGCAGTGTCATCAACAAATAAATGGCGACCGCGCTGTAAGGGTCGATGTTGAAGAGTATTTCGCGCGCCGGAATCATGACTGGCCTTCGGCTGCACGCAATGCGCGCAGCGACACCGCGCCTGCCGCGCCGATCACCGCCAGCAGCAACAAGGCCATCAGAGCGCCCGCGTTCAACGCCGCCGCCGACACCTGATCGGCATGCGGACGCAACACGGCGCCCATCAGCGTCAGCACCAGGCTCAACACCACCGGCAACAACAACAGCACGACCAGCACGCGTGCGAGACGGTGCGTGAAACGCGCAGCGATTTTTTGCAACAAGGCCGGCGGCTCCACCGCCAACCCTGCACGCACACCGCCACCGAGGGCACCGGCGAGCAAGACGCCGACGGCGACGATACGCAGCGCCGCCAGCCCGCTGAACTCGGACACCATCAGAATGACAAAGCCGACCGCCAGCAACATTGGACAAACCATCGTATTGACCGAGCCCGTTTAATCACTGCTTTGATCCCCTCTCCGCCCGCACAGGAGGAGAGGGGGCTTGTTAACGCCGCATCAAGCTTGCAGCGCCGCATTTGCCGCACCAGTGCCTGCGACACGACCGAAGGTTGCGCCGGCCATCATGCCAGAACCGGAGGCATAGTTACCGACCCACAAGCCGCCCGCCATTTCACCGGCCGCATAGAGCCCCGGAATCGCCCGCCCGGCGACGTGCTGCACCTGGCCGTTTTTCGGATCAATCTTCAGGCCGCCGTAGCAGAACGTCATGCCGCAACGCACCGGGAAGGCTTCGAACGGACCGTCTTCAACCGAGAGGCAATAGTTGCTCTTGTTGATCGTCAGGCCGGCGGTGTGTTTGCCGTCGAGCTTGTGACGATCGGCATTGAATTCACCGGGCTGGATCGCCGCGTTGTATTCGCGCACCGTGCGCAGCAGGTTCTGCACGTTGATATCGAGCTCGGTAGCGAGCTTTTCCAGCGAGTCGGCCTTGGCGGTGGTCGCATCGTCGTAATTCATCGGGTAGATGTCCATCTTGCGCGCCTTCGAGTCCAGAATCTGGAAGGCAATGCCACCCGGTTGGGAGAGGATCGCGCGCCCCATCGCGGCATAAGTGCGACCGCGCAAATCGTACGCCTCATCGATGAAACGCTCGCCGTTGAGGTTGACCATGATCGAGTACGGATACATATAACGCGCCTTCGACGCCTTGGTCGAATAGCCGATCGGGATCTTGTGCGGCGCCAGATTAATATCCTGCGGTGAGGCGTGACAGGTACTCCAGCTGCCGTGTGGCATGGCACCGATGTTCATCGCCATGCGCAAACCGTCGCCGGTGTTAAACGGCACGCCACGCAGACGCACCATATCCCAACCCGGCCCGAGGTAACGCGCGCGCATTTCCGGGTTCGACTCAAAACTGCCGCAGGCGAGCACGATGGCTTTGGCGTGGAAGGTGGCGAAGCCCTGCGGCGTCAAGGTTTTCACACCGGTGACACGGCCCTTTTGATCGACCACCAGATCGACCGCCGAGGTTTCATAGTGGAAGGTCGCGCCGGCTTTTTCGAGCAAGGCAAAATTACGCTGCTGCAGGCCGTAACCGCCGCCGTTCATCAAGAGGATGTTGTCCGAGGGCATCTTGAAACCACCGGAGGGGACCCAGTCATGCCCCTTGCTGGCCAGCCAGTGCACGGTGTTACGCGATTCGGTGACATGGACTTGCAGCATCTCCTGGTCGGACTGGTTGTTGGTGACGTGCATGATCTCGTCCCAGTGCTCGGCCTCGGTGCGATGAGGCATGCGTTCGAGCAGCTCGTGCAACTCGGCATCCGACATATTCTTCACCAGCGGCCGCACATCATCAAAGCCGTTGAAGACAAACCGCATATGGCCGGTCAACGCGCTGTTGCCACCGCGATTCATCTTCGATGATTTTTCGAGGATACCGACACGCGCCTTCTTGTCGATCGCGGCGTGGGCCGCCGAACACGCCGCGTTACCGGCACCGACAATCAGTACGTCATATTGAAATTCCTGGTCTGCCATGATGCTCTCCTTGCTAAAGCTTTTTGTTAACGACCTGACGGTGCGCACTGCGCACCATCAAGCTCTATTACGCCTGCGCGATGCGCACCCTGCGAGTGCTCTTTGATTGATGACCGCCGGTTACGCCACCGAAAAAGTTTTTGCCGTAACCATTTGCTCCAACCGCGCAAAGCGCGCCGCTGAAGCCGCATCATTGACGCCACCGGTCAACAGCATGAACTTGCGCTTGAGGTCTTCACTGGTCAACGGCTCGGCGGGCATGCCCTTGTAAGAGTCTCGACGTTTGCTGACGGTGCGGCCGTCTTTCAACTGTACCGTCACGGTCGAACTGCGCACCGAACCTTCACCGGCGCGCTGTTTGAGTTCCAGCGCTTTGGCAGTGGCGCGGATCGCCGGATCCTGTACCGCGGATTCATCGAACGAACGCGGATCATCCGGGTCGCGATGCAACGCAATCGCCACGCAGAACGGCACGCTGTATTGCGCCTTCAGAATATCCACCGGCTCGGGGATATTGTGATGCGTCATCAAACGCTCACTGCCCTCGATCAGCAAATGCGCGACATCGGCGGCGACAAATTTGTGCTCACTCATCATTTCGCGCAGTGCCTGCACCGGCGTGTGGGCGTTAATATGCGCGGCGTATCGTTTCAGGCAAATGCGGCGCACCTCCCACTCACTACCCAGCCCCTTGGTGAGCTGCGCGGCTTCGCACATCTCGGCAATGCCATAAGCGTCGAGAAAGCCGAACTTGCCTTCGAGCACGGTCTCCGGGCCTTCGTAACCGGTGGCGGCCAGACGCGCCGCCATGATGCCGCCTTCAGACGCACGACCCAGATGCAGCCGCTTGACCATCGCCCCCTCTTTCGACTTCGAGAACGCGAGCAGGCCGGAGGACAGCGAACCGGCAATCGCCAGCGCATGCGTCAGCTGTTTGGCGTTCAGTCCATAGATGAGGCCTGCCGCAATTGCACTGCCATAGGTGCCGGTAAGACCCGGCGAATGGAAACCGACGTGCTCGGGGCTGTGGTGCGAAGCCACCGCGATACGGAACATCACCTCGACGGCGGCAACATAAGCGGTCAGCGCAGTTTTGCCATCGACCGGATTTTCTTCGCAGGCGGCCAGCAGTGCCGGCAGCACGGTCGCACCCGGATGCGAACCGGCGCCCGGATCGCGCACGCTGTCCTGTTCGAAGGCGTGGCCGAGCGCGCCATTGGCGAGCGCCGCATAAGGGGCGTGCACTTTCACGCCGGGCATGCCAAAGATCGAACACGGTCCGCCTGCGCCATAGCGCTGCGCGTAATCAATGACGAGCTGACTCCACGGAAACTGCGCGCCGTAACTACAGGCGGCGATGGTGTCGATGATGCAATCGCGCCCGCGGGTAACGACGTCTTCAGGGATGTCTGCGAATTTCAGATCGGCGGCGAATTGCGCCAGGGTTTGTGCTGCAGTGGCCATGGTGTTCTCTCTCGTTACGTACAATGGATGATTTCAGCCCTTGATGCCGGCGTCACGGATGACTTTGCCGAGACGGGTCATCTCGGATTTTACCGTCGCGCTGAATTCCTCCGGCGTGCTGCCGACGGTCTCGACGCCCGAACTTAAAAAACGCTCTTTGACCTCGGCGCGCGCCAGTACTCGCACGACCTCTTGATGCAGCCGCGCGATCACGACCTCGGGAGTTTTCGCCGGCGCAAACAGGCCGACGATGGACATCGCCTCAAAGCCGGGCAGTCCCGCCGAGGCTACCGTCGGCAAACCGGGCAGCAGGGGTGAGGGCTGCGGGCTGGTCACGGCCAGCGGCCGCAGCCGCTGCGATTTGATGTGTGCGGCGACCGAACCGGGCGTGGCAAACGCAAGTTGCACTTCACCGGCGATGAGTGCGTTAAGCGCGAGGCCGTTGCCCTTATAGGAAATCTGCGTGATGTCGAGTCTGCCCATCGCCTTGAATAACTCAGTGGCGATCTGGCTCGAAGAACCCACCGCCCCGGCGCCGTAATTCAGTGCGCCCGGTCGTTTGCGCGCCAGTGCGAGCAATTCCTGCGTACTCTTCACCGGCAGCGAGGGATGCACAACCAAAATGTTGGGCGCGCGCACCGCCAACGAGATCGGCGCGAGGTCCTTGAGCGGATCATAGGGCACACGCTCACGCAAAAACGGCAGCAGCCAGATGTTGCTGCCATAGAGCAGCAACAGATGTCCGTCGGGCGCGCCCTTCGCCACTGTTTCGCCGGCAATTGCCCCGCTTGCACCACCGCGATTATCGACCACCACCGGCTGACCCAGCGGTGCAGTCAGACCCTGCGCGATCACACGTGCGGCAAAGTCATTGCCGCCGCCGGGTTCAGAGGTCACGATATGGATGGCGCGGTTTGGAAAATGCTGCGCGTACGCGAGCGCCGCAAACACCATACAGGCGGCAGACAACACGAACGTCTTTAGCAGACCACGAATAAGCATTTTGCTCCACAAACCATCCGGACCATTCCCTCGTCCTGGCATCCACGACAAGGCTTGGGGTGAGCGCGATACGAACGCTATATGCACGCGATATAAACGCGAGATGCCAGACCGCAAACCCGGAAAAACCTGCACTCACCTCCGCCCTCTACCCGCCGCACGAGGCCAAGAAGTACCTCTCGATACCACGCGAATCTCCCGGATGTCGCATGATAGTCAATGCCACCCCTTACAGGGCGATACTGCTACACTAGCTGCTATTCCAAACCGGCATATGTCAACGCGTATCCCCCGCCATGGACCTGCGCCAACTCGAAACCTTCGTGCATGTCGCCGAGCTCGGCAGCTTCACGCGCGCCTCCATCGTGCTGCAGGCCGCGCAGCCGGCATTATCCAAACAGATCCGCAGACTCGAAGTCGAACTCGGACAGACGCTGTTCAACCGCCACGGCCGCGGCATAGTGCTGACCGAGGAAGGCGCGCTACTGCTCGAACACGGGCGCGGCATCATTGAGCAGGTCGCGCGCGCCCGCCACGCGCTCGGCGCGATCAAAGATACGCCGCAGGGCAAGGTGGTGATCGCCACACCAGCCGTCACCGGCAAGGTGATGACCACCGGCATCATCACCACCTTTCGTCAGCGCTTTCCGCAAGCCTCGCTCGAAATCATCGAGGGCAAGAGCCGCTTCATCACCGAGCTGTTGCTG
>CAIWNB010000378.1 GCA_903913965.1 uncultured beta proteobacterium | reverse complement strand
CCTTCATGCAAAAAGAAGTGCCGAAGTGGTCGAAGGTGGTGCGCGAGGCAGGCGTCAAGGTTGATTAGCCAGTAGCGGTTCTGACAGGGGGCAAGGCATGGATCTCGGACTCAAAGGAAAGCTCGCGCTGGTCACCGGCTCCACCGCCGGCATCGGCTTTGCCATCGCGCAGGGCCTGCTCGCCGAAGGTGCGCGTGTGGTCATCAATGGCCGCACGCCGGTGCGCGTGGCGGCGGCGGTCGAGCGTTTGAGGGCGGCGGGCGATGTGTTCGGGGTGGCGGCGGATATGGCCACAGCGGAGGGCGCGGCTACCGTGGTGGATGCGGTTAATTCGATCGGCAAGCTCGATATATTGGTCAATAACGTCGGTTATTTCGAAGTCAAACCATTGGCCGAGCTGGAAGACGCCGACTGGGATGCGATGTTCCAGTTGAACGTGATGAGTGCCGTGCGCATGAGCAAGGCTTTCCTGCCTGGCATGCTCGAACGCAATAGTGGACGCATTGTTTTTATCGCCTCCGAGCAAAGTGTGAAACCCAATCCGGTAATGCTGCATTACGCCATGAGCAAGGCGGCCGTGGTGTCGGTGGCGCGCGGCCTGGCGGAATCGACCCGTGGCACCGGGGTGACGGTCAACAGCGCGCTGGTCGGGGCCACCTGGAGCAGTAGTGTCGATGTGTTCATTAACAAGATGGCGCAAGAACAGGGCGTTTCAGTGGAACAGATGACGCGCGACTACTTTAAAACCGAGGCCGGTAACTCGCTATTGCAGCGGTTTGCCACGCCGAAGGAGATCGCCGATCAAATTGTTTTTCTGTGTTCGGCCAACGCCTCGGCAATCAACGGCGCGGCGCAGCGTGTCGATGGCGGTGTCATCCGCGCGATGTTGTAAACGAAAACGCCCGCGGATTGAGCGCTGCCTTGATCCGGGTGCGGTGCCGTGAAAGCTGCGCGTTGTCACTGGCGTTCAGCAAGTGTTTTGATGAACATACACCGCGCCCCGCCCGGGGCTGTTCATTGTGTTATTTTCCATCGTTATTTTTTTGAGATGTCCTGAATTTCATGCCGATCAAACCGATTATTGAACTCACCGCACTGGCTGCCGCCGCGCTCAAGGCGCATGGCGCCTCCGAACCGATGGCGCTGACCACCGCAAAGTATCTGGTGGCCGCCGATGTGCAGGGCTTGGCGACCCACGGCGTGATGCGCGTTGCCAGTTATTGCGGACACCTTGCCGTTCAGCGTGCGCATGGCGCGGCCGTGCCGAAGATCGTCAACGAGAAAGCGGCTGCCTGTCTGATTGACGCTGGTAACGGACTGGGTTTTGAGGCCTGCGAAATGGCGGTGGCGCAGGCGGTGGCGCGGGCGCGCACGCAGGGTATGGGGTTTGCCGGCGTCACCAACAGTCATCACTGCGGTGCGCTGGGTATTTTGCTCGAACCAGTGGCGGCGGCGGGCATGGTCGGGCTCGCCTTCAGCAATGCGTCCTCGGCCATCATGCCGCAGGGCGGCACGCGTGCGATCTTCGGCACCAATCCGGTGGCGGCGGTGTTTGGCCGTCGTAATGCGCCGCCCATCGTTGTTGATTTGTCGCTGACCCAGGTGACGCGCGGCCAGATCATGTTGTATGCGAAGGAAGGCAAGCCGATCCCCGATGGCTGGGGCATGGACAAGGACGGTCAGCCGACCAACGACGCGCAGAAGATACTCGTCGGCGGCAGCCTCTATGCGGTCGGCGGTCTCAAAGGCACCATGCTCGCCCTGGCGGTGGAACTGATTTGTTGCGCGCTGACCGGTGCGGCGCTCTCGCACGAAGTCGCCTCCATGCATACCAACGAAGGCCCGCCGTTGCGTTTGGGGCAGTCCTTCATCGCGATTGATCCGGGTGCGCTGGCCGGCAGTGAGGTGTATTTCGAGCGTGTCGAAACGCTGGTGGCAGCGATACTCGCCGATGAAGGTGTGCGTCTGCCCGGTGACCGCCGTCATGCGCTGGCGGCGACGGCTGCGCAGCAGGGCGTGAACGTCGGTGACGAGGTGTTCAAGCAATTGCAGACGCTGGCGCAAGGGCCGGCCTGACAGCCATGCGTGTGTCAGCTTTTTTTGTTTTCGCGCGGTGGGTGCTGGTGTTGCAAGCCTTGCTGGCGTTTCCGCATGCGTCGGCGGCAGAACCGTTGTTACAAACCGGCGATTACGTCACCGAACGCGGCTGGGGCACGCTCGTCATCAAGCGTGGCAACGGCGGGGCGCTGAATTTCAAGCTCGAAGCGATGGGCGCCAACGCGCATTCCTGCGGGCTTCGCGGCGAGATTCGTAACGGTCGTGCCACGCTCGACGGCATGGACAAGGACAAACCCTGCGTCGTGACGTTTACGGACAAAGCCGAGGGCATTGCCGTCGACAGCGTGGACGCGCCGCTTTGCCGCTACTACTGCGGCATGCGCGCCTCTTTTGAAGGCCTGTATATGAAGGCGGCATCCGGTTGCACGCCGGCGGTCTTGCGTGCCACGCGCAAGGAATTCAAGGCGCTTTATGAGCGCAAGGATTTTTCTGCTGCGCGGGCCCAACTTGAGCCGGCATTGAACCATTGCGCCAAAACACTCGACTGGCTGGAAACCGGCTGGATGCGCAACGATCTGGCGATTACGCAGTTTCGGCTGGGCGATCGCGCGGCATGCCTGCGCACACTCGAACCGCTGGCAAAAGACGCCGCGAAAAGCGATGCGCAGATCCGCGATGAAATGGTGGCGCCCACCGATATCGAAAACTGGCTGCCCGTGGTCAAGGCCGCGCGTACCAATCTGAAACTCTGCGCGGAGAAAGCGCCGCGTTAAGAAGAAAGTGTTTGCGATGAGCAATTCCAATCACGCGGCAGCGCACGGCTTTACCGTCAAGGCGGCGCAACCGGCAACGCCGCTGAACTTTGTCATGCCCGCCGATGCCTGCGATTGCCATACGCATATCCACGGTGCGGTTGAAACATTTCCGTATTTCGCCGGTCGCCTCTACACCCCCGGCCCGGCGCTGCCGGACGAAATGGCGGCGCTGCATGAGGCGCTTGGCATCCGGCGCGTGGTGATTGTCACGCCGAGCGTTTATGGCACTGATAACGCAGCCACGCTCTACGGCATGCGCGCACGCGGCGCTGATGCGCGGGGCGTCGCCGTGTTGGGTGAGCAGGTGTCGGCGCGCGAACTCGATCTCATGCATGCGGCGGGTATACGCGGCATGCGCATTAATCTGCATACCGGCGGCACCAGTGATCCACGGCTTGCGCGCGAGCGTTTTAAAGCCGCCGCGCAGCGTATGCAGGCGCGCGGCTGGCATATTCAAATCTTCACCACGCTCGACATGGTGGTTGCCTTGCAAGACGACATCGCCGCCTCGCCGGTGCCGGTGGTGCTCGACCACTTCGGTGGCGCCCAGGCTGCCGGTGGTGTGCAGCAGGCGGGCTTTGAGGTCTTGCTGTCGCTGCTCGGCTGCGGCCATGTTTACGTGAAAATATCCGGGGCCTATCGCTGTTCGACGCGCGCGCCGGATTACGCCGATTGCACGCCGCTGGCGCAGGCGCTGCTCAAGGCCAATGCAGATCGTATTGTCTGGGGTAGCGACTGGCCGCACCCGCATTCAGCGGTGCAGGATGCCACGCGGCCGGCA
Organism: uncultured beta proteobacterium; assembly: GCA_903913965.1. GTDB lineage: Bacteria > Pseudomonadota > Gammaproteobacteria > Burkholderiales > SG8-41 > PALSA-1004. The sequence goes on along the minus strand of CAIWNB010000378.1, from coordinate 16,398 downwards.
CCGTTTTACGCCATCGACGACGGCCGTCTACTGAATCAACTTGCGGATTGGGCACCGCACGCAGTGCTGCGACGGAAAATTCTCGTCGAAAACCCGGCGCGGCTCTACGATTTCTGAGACGGCGTTTTCGCGTTGTGATTACGCCGGCTGATGCCACCGCCCACGGCAAGGCAGGCGGCGTTGGTGAGAAACACCGTCGCCATGCCGGCCACCGTGCCCAATGCACCGAACAACAGCGGCACGACAAAGTGCATGAGTTGGTTGGCGGTGATGCGCATGCCGGCGGCTTCGCCGGTGCGGCCCGGTGGTGAGGCGTTGTAGACCAGGGTCAATGACAGCGGCTGTCCGCAGCCGCAACCGATGCCGAGAATGAACGAGGCGAGGGCCAGCGTCCACACCGTGTGAAACAGCGGGAACAGGCAGAACGCCACACAAGCGACGAACATGGCGTAGGTCAATAGCTCGGCGGCACCACTGCGTTTAAGGCCCAGCGGCAATATCACGCGCACGAAAATGATCGAGGTTGCAAAGGCGCTGAGGATGAAGCCGATCTCGGTGGCCGACAGGCCGTGTGCGCGCGCGTAGATGGGCAGGAAAAACTGATAGAGATCCCAGGCCGAGGAGACGATGGCGCTGGCGATCATCGCATTGCGTAGCGGACGGATGCGCAGGAGGTCGAGCGCGCCGCTGCTCTGTGGTGTGGCCGGTGCTTGCACTGCCGGCATCCAGCGCGAGCCGAGTGCGGAAATAATGATTGCCGGCACCAAGGGCATGGCCAGCGCAAAGAAGGTGCGCGTATGACCGATTTGATCGATGAGGATGCCGGCCAGCAGCGGGCCGGTGAAATTGGCGGTGGCGAAACCCAGGCTGATCAGATTGAAGTTGTGTGCGCGGCGCTCCGCTGTGGAGATCGCGCCCACTAACGTTTGTGTGGCAATTTGAAACGCCATGAAGGAAATGCCGAGCAGCGAAGCGGTGAAATAGAGGGTGGTCAGCGCCGGCCAGATCCACGCCGTTAATAACGCCGCACAGATGCCGCAGGTGCCGAGCAGGATGGGAATCTTGTAACCGAGGCGGTCGGTCATGCGGCCCGCCGGCAATGCCAGCACCACGGGCAGCGCGGCATAGAGGGCTACCACGGTGCCAACGACGAATGGTGTGGCACCCTGATCCACCGCGAACAGGGCGACCACCACGCGACTGCCGGCGAAGCCGACGTGGGTTAGAAACGACAGGAATACGACGATATAAAGGGCCATGCTTCTTTCAGGCGAGCGTATGCGGGCAGGATAAAGTGGCATGAAGGCGGCAGTGCGCAGTCATGATGTTCTGGATGTTCGCCGCCGGCCTTGCATGCACTGCAGCAGCGGACAGGCGTCGATAAGCGTCGTTAATCGTCGATAAGCGCCGATGTTAGCACGGCGCCCGCCGCGCTCCGCGCCATGCAGGGCCTTGCGTGATACGCAGGCTTACGCCGTGTCGTGCGCTTTCAGCGCTTAACGCGGTCGTTGCATCGGGCTCTTCGGCAGGTCGTCGATCTGCATCGACCACGCCTGTGCCGAGCGGCACCAGCCCTGACGTTGCGGCGGCAGTTCGGCGCGCTGGCGTGTGGTGCCAACACGGATGCCGTAGAGATCGGGGTTGCCGACAGTGGTGGCATACAGCGGCGTGCCGCAACGCGGACAAAAGCCGTGTGCGCGCTGGTTACCGCTCTCGGCGGTCTTGATATAAATAGTGGGTTCGCCGCAGAGCAGTTTGAACGCCCCCTGCAAGGATTGCACCGTGGTGCGATACGCCGTGCCGGTGAGTGTCTGGCAATCGGTGCAGTGACAAATGCCGACCGATGCGGGATCGACCTCGGCTTCGTATTTTATAAATCCACAATGACATCCGCCGTCGACATGCATGCCTATCCTCCTTCACACGCCCGCACAATGAGGTGCCGAGAATAACATTGAGCTGCACTAACCGCGGGCAGGGCGCGCGGATTTGCTAAGATTTCCCTGTTCGTAGTGAACGTAGTGAATTTAAAAGCAGTGAATTTAAAAAGGCTCATCATGCATGTGCAGACGTTGTTGGCGATGACTACCCTCGTTACTGTATTGATGGCGGGCGGCGGGGCACGCGCTGTTGCCGCCGGGGCCAATTATCAACCGCTGGTCGGTCAGGAAGGCAAGGACGTCATCTGGGTGCCGAACCCCGCGGCGATGGTTGAGAAGATGCTCGACATGGCTGCGGTGACCGCACAGGACTTTGTCATCGATCTCGGTTCGGGCGACGGACGCAATGTGATTGGCGCGGCAGGGCGCGGTGCGCGTGCGCGCGGCGTCGAATTCAATCCGGAACTGGTTGAGCATTCACGTCGCCGCGCGGCGGCGGCCGGCGTTGGTGGCCGCGTCGAATTCGTAGAGGGCGACATGTTCGCCGCCGATGTCAGTGAGGCGAGCGTTTTGGCGCTGTTTCTGCTGCCCGATAATCTGCGCAAGCTGATGCCGAAGTTTGTCGACATGAAGCCGGGCTCGCGCATCGTCTCGAACACCTATGAGATCCCGGGCTGGCCCTCGGACAAATCAGAAACCGTGCGCGGCGACTGCGCGGCGTTTTGTATTGTGTTTCTCTATGTGGTGCCGGCAAAAGTGGCGGGCGTCTGGCGCACGGTCGATGGCGATATCACCTTCGAACAGGATTACCAGCGTCTATCCGGCAGCTATGTCTACAACGGCATCACGCTGCCAATTGAAAACGCGCGCATGAACGGCACGGAGATCCGCTTCGCGGTGAACGGTGTTGAATACAGTGGGCGCGTTGACGGTGATGTGATGCAAGGCGAGGCTAAAGGGCGCCGCACTGTGGCGTGGCGCGCCACGCGTGTGCGCACGCAGTAGCGCAGCCCGTCTAGAGCGCTTCCCAGTAATCGATGATGCGCTGGCGCAGCGCTGCGTCCGGCATGAAGCCGCGGCCGGCTTGCAGGTTGTCCTGCATATATTCCGGTTTGTCGGTGCCCGGTATGACGGCGGTGACCGCTGGGTGCGACAAAATGAATTTGAGAAAAAGCTGCGCCCAACTGGTTACACCGATCTCGGCGGCAAAGCCGGGTAACGGTTTGCCGGCAGATTTTTTAAACAGTGAATTGCGGCCGAAGGGCAGGTTGATCAGCACCGCGGCACCGGCGTCGCGTGCGGCGGGGAGCAGCCGCGCCTCGGCTTCGCGATCGCCCAGCGAATAATTGACCTGGAAGAAGTCCGGTTTTTCGCGCGTTAATACTTTGCCGATCGCTTCATAGGAACGCGCCTGGCTGATGGTCATGCCGGTGTAGCGGCAGATGCCCTGGCGTTTCCATTCGCGTAGCAGGCCGAGATCGTAGTTCGCATCGGCTACGTTCCATGCCTGCATCAGGTCAACGCTGGTGGTTTTAAGGCGACGCAGGGAATTCTGCATCGATTCAGTCGCCGCCTCGCGGCTGTTGCTGTATGAAAATTTCGTCGCCAGAAAAAGCCGCTCGCGCAGGCCAAGGTCGGCCGTCAGTTCGCCAACGCGGTCTTCGGCGCGTCCATAGGAATGCGCGGTGTCGATGAGCTTGCCGCCACCAGCGACCAGCGTCCGCATCACACGGCGGCGGTCGTCGTATTTGGCGGCGTCATTTTCGAAATCGAAAATCACTGCGGTGCCGATGCCGATGATCGGCAGGGCCTCGCCGCTGACGGGTATGCGCCGCGTTTGCAACGCCGAGTCTTCGGCATCGGCGTGCGAGATTGAGGGCAGGGCCATCGAGGCGGTCGCGGCGGCGCCGGCAAGCAGCAGGCGGCGGCGGTTGTGGTCGTGTGCGGTTTTCATGTCGAAAGTTTATATGAAATCAGTTGTTCTGCGCGAGCATCATGACGGTGCAACGCGGCGCTTATGCGCTGTGCGCATACATGGCGATACCTGCATGCGGCATCGCAGCGGTGAGGATCTGTCCACTGCCCGATTCGGTGATGTAGAGCGTCTTGCGATCGGCACCACCGAAGGCGATGTTGGTCGTCATGTCGCCAGCGCAGGATTCGATGCGGTGTGTGGGCACGCCGCGTTTGTCGACGATCCAGACGATGCCGATGCCGGCGTTGGCGATGACCACATTGCCCGCCTCGTCGACGGCCAGGCCGTCGGTGCCGCCGCAGGTCAGTTGCGTCAGCATGCGCACGCGCGCACTGCCGTCGTTGGTCGGCTGCATGCGCCACACCGCTGATTGCACGGTCATCGCGACATACAACAAGTCCTCGGCCGGGTTCAAGACGATACCGTTGGGGCTGGGTGCGTTGTGCATCAGGCATTCCAGGCGGCCCTGCGCGGTGTAGCGATAGACGCGTCCGGTCGGATCGGAGAGCGACGACAGACCTTGATCGGTGAAATACAGGTCGCCGTTGGAGGCGAAGACCAGATCGTTGATGCCGCGGAAACGTTCGCTGTGGCGGTATTCGAGTAGCGGTGCGATGACGCCGCTGATGGGGTCGAGCACCATGATGCCGTTTTTGAAGTCGGCGACGAAGATGCGGCCGTCGCGATGGATTTTCAGCCCGTTGGGTTCGCCGTCATAGTGCACCACCAGCTCCCATTCACCGCGCGGATCGATGCGAAAGATGCGGCCGTAGGGCACATCGACGACATACAGATTGCCAGCGCGGTCGAAAGAAGGCCCTTCGAGAAAACAGTCGACCGCGTGATAGCGCGGGGCGCTGCCGGCGCGACGTTGCGAGCGGTCGCGAAACTTTTGCGGCATGCGTGTGAATACTTCGGTGGGAATGACGGGGAGTCCGTTCAACATGGTGGTTCTCTCGATAGTTCGGTGAGGGTGGGTGGGCGGCGCTTACTGCAACTGTAGTCCGGCGTCTTTGACAAGCCTGCGCCATTTGCTCACTTCGGCGGCGATGTGGGCGGTAAATTCGCGCGGTGTGCTGCTGACGGCATCGACGCCGTCCGCGGACAGTCGGCGCGCCAGTTCCGGGTCGCGGGCGGCGTTGGCGAAAGCGTTGGCCAGCCACTGCACCGTGGCCGGCGGTGTCTGCGCCGAGGTGATGACGCCGTACCACTGCGTGACGTCAAAGCCCTTCACACCGGATTCCGCGATCGTCGGAATCTCCGGTAGCGCGCTATTGCGTCGCGGCGAGGTGACGGCCAGTGCGCGCAGCCGGCTAGAGGCGAGATGCGGTGCGGCGTTTAACGGCGAGGAGAATTGCAACTGCGTCTGCCCGCCGAGCAGGTCGGTGATGGCGGCAGCTTCACCGCGATAGGGTATGTGCACCAGTTCGATCTTCGCCAGATGCGCGAACATGGCGCCGGCCAGATGCGTGATACCGCCCGTGCCGGAAGAGCCGTAATTGAGTTTGCCGCGGTTGGTTTGTGCCTGCTCGATGAGTTCGCGCACGCTCTGGGTGGCAGCGCCGGTTTTCACCACGAGCACAAAAAACGCCGCGGTTACCTGGCTGACGCCTTGCACATCGCGTGTGAGGTCATAGGTCAGCGCTGTATTGACCGCCGAATTCACGGTGTTCGAGGCGGAGATGATGCAGATCGTGCGTCCGTCGGCCGGCGCGCGTGCCGTGGTTTCCACGCCCACCGCACCAGAGGCACCCGGACGGTTGTCGACGACGACATTGCGTCCCAGTTGTTTGGATAGCTGCGCGGCGTAGAGCCGGGCGGCGATGTCGGTGCCGCCGCCGGCGGCGAAGGGCACGATGAAGCGGATCGGTTGGGTTGAGCTTGGTTGTGCCCACGCCGGCAGTGCGGTTACGAAGGCGAGGCATAGCGCAGGCAAGAGGCGGCGTCTTCGCGAGGCAAAATTTTCCACCGCCGCGTAAAAATAATTTCTTCTGTATTTCATATTCGAGACTTCTTTAATGGTTGGCGTGATTTCGATAACACCCGATAACGCGCGGTACCGCGCGTTATCGGGTGTTATCGGGCATCGCGGTTGAGTGAGCGGCGTGCGCCAACTCCTTTAGCACGGCCTGACCATCGAGACAAGGCGCGAACCCTGCGACGGGCCCGTCATGTCGCACTGCTAAAATTACCGCGTTTACCTTCAGCGACTGCGTTTGCCGCATGCCTTTCATCGCCCACCTTGATATGGATGCATTTTATGCGTCGGTGGAATTGCTGCGCCATCCGGACTTGCGCGGTAAACCGTTGGTGATCGGCGGGCGGCGCCGGACCAGCGATACGCCGGCTGAGATGGAGTTGCGCACGCTGCGCGATTACACCGGGCGTGGCGTGGTCACTACCTCGACCTACGAGGCGCGTGCGCTTGGCGTGTTCTCCGGCATGGGTTTGATGAAGTCGGCGAAGCTTGCGCCCGATGCCTTGCTGCTGCCGGCTGACTTCGATGAATACCGGCATTACTCCCGCTTGTTCAAAGCGGCGGTGCGCGAGGTGGCGCCCGAGATCGAAGATCGCGGCATCGACGAAATCTATATCGATCTCACTGCGCTGGTGATGGCGGAGGCGCCCGGTGCGGCGCTCGATCCGTGGCAGCGCGCCCGCGAGGTGGCGGCGCGTATCCAGCAGGCGGTGTTTGAGGCGACCGGGTTGTCGTGTTCGATCGGTGTGACACCCAACAAGCTACTGTCGAAAATCGCCTCCGATCTCGATAAGCCGGCGGGGTTGACGATCTTGCGCGAGGCCGACGTGGTGACGCGCCTGTGGCCGCTGCCAGTGCGCAAGATCAACGGCATCGGGCCGAAGGCGGGCGGCAAACTCGCAAGCCTCGGTATCCATAGCATCGGCGAACTGGCGGCGGCGGCGCCATCGCTACTCGTGCAACAGTTTGGCAATAGTGTGGGCCATTGGTTACATGAAGCGGCGCATGGGCGCGACGAGCGCCGTGTGGTGACCTATCGCGAAGTCAAATCGGTTAGTCGCGAGACGACCTTCGAAACCGATCTGCACGCGGTGCGTGACCGCGCGCGCCTGTCGGAAATTTTTACTATGCTGTGCGAGCGTGTGGCGGCAGATTTACAACGCAAGGGGCTGGTCGGCCGCACCATCGGTCTGAAGCTGCGCTACGATAATTTTTCCACGCTGACGCGTGATTGCAGTTTGAGCGAACCCACCGCAGATGCACAGGTGATCCGGCGCGCCGCCGGCAGTTGTCTTAAACGGGTGCCGCTGGAGCGGCGTATCCGTTTGCTCGGCGTGCGTGTCGGTGCGTTGACGCCGCCGGGTGTTTTTGTCGCCACTCTGACGCGCAGCGCCGGGCTGTTCGACGAGGATTTGCCATAAGCGAAGGAGGCGCGGCATGCATCATGCGTCGGGGATGCTTGCCTTACACGGTGGTGTAGAGCGGGGCCGCTACCGTCGATTTTAAATACCGCAGGTTTTAATCTTGTTCAACCGCGTGAATGTTTCGTTCTGGTCAGGCCGGACCGTGCCGCTTGTTATCCGCCGTATTGTTGTATCAGGCGTTGACAGTCCGCCGATTGCGGATCGCGCTTGCATTCGTCACGGATCAGGCTGCATTGCTTGTCGGCACGCTCACGCGCGGATTTTTCATACAACTTCGCGAGATCCGGCGGTAGCGCGCTTTTGCTGCCGCGCAGGGCTTGTTGATAGGCGGTGTCGGCGCATTTTGAAAACGCGCTCTCCACCGACGGTCCGCAGGCGGCCAGCATCAACGTTGCGAGCGCAATCAGGCCGCCGGCGCTGGTGCGCACTGCGCCGTGGTTCAGAGCGCGTCGCATAATGCGTTGGTGACGATCTCCGTGGTGGCCTCACCGCCAAGATCGGGTGTGTGGATTTTTTTCGCGGTGACGGCTTCGATCGCATTCATCAGGCGCACCGAGGCTTCCTGTTCGCCAAGATGTTCGAGCATCATCGCCGCCGTCCAGAAGGTCGCCACCGGATTGGCAATGCCTTTGCCGGTGATATCGAAGGCCGAGCCGTGGATCGGTTCGAACATCGATGGAAACGTGCGCTCCGGGTTGAGGTTGGCGGTCGGCGCAATGCCGAGGCTGCCCGACAACGCGGCGGCCAGATCGGAGAGCACGTCGGCGTGCAGATTGGTGGCCACCATGACGTCGATGCTCCACGGCTTCAAGACCATCAGTGTGGTCATCGCGTCGACCAGAATGCGCTGCGTTTCGACCTGCGGATAATCCTTCGCCACTTCGTAGAAAATTTCATCCCACATCACCATGCCGTGGCGCTGCGCATTCGATTTGGTGACCAGTGTGAGGTGTTTACGCGGGCGTTTGGCGGCGAGTTCGAAGGCAAACTTGTGGATGCGCTTGACGCCGTGACGTGTGAACACAGAAGTTTCGGTGGCGAGTTCTTCCGGCAGGCCGCGGTGCACGCGGCCGCCGCTGCCCGAGTATTCGCCTTCGGAGTTTTCGCGAATGACGACCCAGTCGATTTTTTCGCCGCCCGTCAGCGGGCTGGTGATGCCGGGCAGCACGCGCGCCGGACGCACATTGGCGTATTGATCAAAGCCCTGACAGATCGGCAGCCGCAGGCCCCACAGCGAAATGTGATCGGGCACATCGGGTGCGCCCACCGCGCCGAAGAAAATCGCATCGAAAGTTTTCAGTCGGGCGAGGCCGCCTTCGGGGATGTAATAACCGTTCTTCTTATAGTAGTCGCTGCTCCAGGGGAATTCTTCGACGTTCAGTTTGAAGCCACCGTCGCGCTGGCCGAGCACTTTGAGAACCTGCAGGCCGGCGGCGATGACCTCGGTGCCGATACCGTCGCCGGGTATGGCGGCAATGTTGTATTCACGCATGCGAATGTTCCCTTCACTGGACAAGGAGCGAAGGGTAGCGACCCGCCGGCATTTTGTCATCCGGCGCGCGGTGCGGCGTGCGCTGCGGCTACAATCGGGTTTTGTCCGGTTACAGCATTGTCGTGAACCTGCTCGCACTCGAAACTTCTACTGAATTATGTTCCGTGGCGCTGTGGCGCGACGGCCGCCTCGACGCGCTTGATGCCGGCGCAGGCGCGCGCAATTCCGAGGCGCTGTTGCCGATGGTTGACGCGTTGCTGGCGGCGCAGGGTGTGGCCCGCGGTGATCTTCACGGCATCGCTTTCGGTGCCGGTCCGGGTGCGTTTACCGGTTTGCGCGTAGCTTGTGGCGTGGCACAGGGCATTGCCTTTGGTTGCGACCTGCGGGTGGCTGCGGTGGGTACTCTTGAAGCGCTGGCCGAGGCGGCGCAGGCGCCGCGCATTATTTGTTGCCTTGACGCACGCATGGGCGAGATTTATCACGCCGCCTATGAAAAAGACGGCGCGCGCTGGCGTGAGGTCAGCGCGCCGGGTTTGTATAAGCCGGCTGCTGCACCGTCGTTGCCCGGTGACGGCTGGCATGGTTGCGGCAGTGGTTTTGCCGTCTTTGGCGCGGCGCTGGCGGCGGTGTATGGCGCACAACTCGATCAGGTGATCGAGGGCGTGGTGCCGCATGCGCGGCACATCGCCACGCTGGCCGCAGCGGTGTTCGAGCGCGGCGAGGCGCTGGCCGCCGAACACGCCGCGCCGCTCTATGTGCGCAACAAGGTTGCGCTGAAGGTGGATGAGCGGTGAGCGCACGGCTGCAGCCGGCGCCGCAATACCGTTCGATGTCGGCGGCTGATCTCGATGCGGTGATGGCGATTGAAAATGGTATCTATACCCATCCCTGGACGCGCGGCAATTTTCGCGATTGTCTCGACGCCCACTACCATTGCCGTGTATTGGAACTCGATGCAGGTTTGATCGGATATGGCGTGGTATCGATCGCGGCCGGTGAGGCCCATCTGCTCAACCTCAGTGTCGCCGCCGACTGGCAGGGCCATGGCCATGGTCGTGGTCTGCTTACGTATATGACCGGGATGGCGCGGGAGTGCGGTGCACTGAAAATGTTTCTCGAAGTCAGGGCCTCCAACGCTGGTGCGTATCGGCTGTATCTTAGAGCCGGATTTTGCGAAATTGGTCTGCGCCGCGGTTATTATCCAGACAAGGCTAAACCCGAGGACGCGGTGGTGATGGAACTGGATCTGACATGAGTGCGACGCGCGAAGACATACTGCAGGAACTGGGCTTATGGCCGCAGTGGCGGCGGCGTGATGCGCCGGCTGCCGGGGTGTCTGCCTTGGTGTCGGCAGCAGAGTCTGCACCGGCCGCCGCGCTGCCAGTGGCGGGTGCCGAGCCTGCGCGTGCGGCCGCCAGAGTGACCATGACCACGCCGTCAGCCGCGTTGCCGCTTGATCAGCGTATTGCCGCGGTCGCCGCCATGGACTGGTCGCAACTCAAGGACAGTGTCGCTGCTTGCACCGCCTGCCCGTTGCACACGGCGCGCGATAAAACGGTCTTCGGTGCCGGCGACGAGAACGCCGACTGGCTGTTTGTTGGCGATGCGCCCGGGGCTGATGAGGATCTCAATGGCGAGCCCTTCGTCGGCCAGGCCGGCCGGCTGCTCGACAATATGTTGGCGGCGATGAAGTTGCGTCGTGGTCAGAACGTGTATGTTGCCAACGTCGTCAAATGTCGTCCGCCTGACAACCGCAAACCGGAGGCGGCCGAGGTCGCGCAGTGTGAACGTTATTTGCACCGTCAGATCGAGATGATCCGTCCGCGTCTGATCATTGCCCTCGGGCAGGTGGCGGCGGTGAACCTGCTTAAACGCGAGGCGGCGGTCAGCAGTTTGCGCGGCAAGATCCATGACTATCGCGGCATACCGATGATCGTCACTTATCACCCGGCTTATTTGCTACGCACGCTGCCCGACAAGGCGCAGGCGTGGCAAGACCTATGCTTTGCCATGGAAACCATGCAGGGCTTGCAATTGGCGCAGGCGGCCCCCATCTGAGCTACGCAGTACATCCTTCTAAGGAGTTTTTAATGCAAAAAATAGTCATGACGGTGTTGTTGCTGGCGGCCACGCTCGGGCTGGGCGGTTGCGGTTACAACAACATGCAGGCGGGTGATCAGCAGATCAAGGCGTCGTGGGCCGAGGTGGTCAACCAGTATCAGCGGCGCGCCGATCTGGTGCCGAATCTGGTCAATACGGTTAAAGGTTTTGCGCAACAGGAGAAAGATGTTCTCCTCGGCGTGACCGAGGCGCGTTCGCGGGTCGGCAGCATCCAGGCCACGCCGGAGCTGGTGAACGATCCGGCGGCGCTGAAAAAGTTTTCCGCTGCGCAGGGCGACCTGTCATCAGCGCTGTCGCGCCTCTTGGTGATCAGTGAAAACTACCCGCAGCTCAAATCGGATGCGAATTTCCGCGAGCTGCAGGCGCAACTCGAAGGCACTGAAAATCGTATTACCGTGGCGCGCAACCGCTACATCAAGGCGGTGCAGGAATACAACACCGAGGTCGTGCAGTTCCCGGGCAATCTGACGGCGATGATATTCGGCTTCAAGGAAAAAGCGCAGTTCACCGTGGAGAACGAAAAGGCCATCTCTGCCGCGCCCAAGGTTGATTTCGGCACGACCCCGCCGGCTGCGCCGGTTGCCAAGTAAACGTCGTTTTACATGAGCGCTTTCGCGGGCAGGCTGTTGCGGTGGTGGCTGGCCGCAATGCTGTTGCTGATGGCGCTGCCGGCAGCGGCCGATGTGGCGGTGCCGGCGCTCAGGGCGCGCGTCACCGATCTCACCGCCACACTCGACGCCACACAAAAATCCACGCTTGAAAAAACGCTCGCCGACTTTGAGGCGAAAAAGGGCGCGCAGATCGCCGTGCTGATGGTGCCCACCACCGAGCCGGAAACGGTCGAGCAGTATGCGGTGCGTGTCGAGGAAGTATGGAAGCTCGGGCGCAAGGGGGTGGACGACGTTGTGCTGCTGGTGATCGCCAAGAACGACCGCAAGCTGCGCATCGAAGTTGGTTATGGTCTTGAGGGGGCGCTGACCGATGCGGTGGCCAAGCGCATCATCGCTGACGATATCGTGCCGCGTTTCAAGCAAGGGGATTTCTACGGCGGCGTGACGGCCGGTGTGGATCGCATCACGCGGGTGATCGACGGCGAGACATTGCCGCCGCCGCGTGCCGCCTCTGCGTCGCACCATTCATCGGGTGGCGACAATCTTTTTTTCATTGGTTTTATTCTGGTCTTCGTGGTGGGCGGCATTTTGCGCGCCATCTTTGGTCGCGTGCTCGGTGCCGGCATCATCGGCGGCGTCATGGGCTTCATCGTCTGGAGCGTGCTTGGATTGCTGCCGTGGGCACTGGTTGCTGGCATAGTCGCCTTTTTCTTTGGGCTGATGGGCGGCGGCGGGCAATCGAGCGGCGGTGGTTTTGGCGGTGGCGGTTACAGTGGCGGCGGGTTCAGTGACGGTGGCGGATTTAGCGGCGGTGGCGGCAGTTCGGGTGGCGGCGGCGCGTCGGGGAGCTGGTGAGATGAACGCGATGCGCATGCTCAGACATTTATTGACCCCGCACTGGGTCGTTAATCGCGCGTTTTCCAAAAATGTGTTGTCGGCGATCGAGGCGGCCATCACTGCATCGGAAAAAACACACGATGGCGAACTGCGTTTTGCCGTGGAAGGCGCGCTGCATCCGCGTGCACTGTGGTGCGGGCAAACTGCGCGACAGCGTGCCGAAGCACTGTTCGCCTCGCTCTGCGTGTGGGATACGGTGCATAACAGCGGTGTGTTGATTTACGTGCAACTGGTTGATCGGCGCATCGAGATCGTCGCCGACCGCGGCATCACTGCGCGCGTGCCGCAGGCGCAATGGGATGCGATCTGCCGGCGTATGGAGTCGGCTTTCCGTGCGCGACGCTTCGAGGACGGTGCGCAGGTGGCGATCGTCGAGATCACGCGCTTGCTGCAGCAACATTTTCCGCCGCTCGCCAATAATCCCAATGAACTGCCGGATCAGCCAGTCGTCTTGTAAGGCGTAAGACGTGGTGTAGTGTCTTACGCCGCCCCGTGACTGCTGGTAAAATATCACTCGTTGGCAGCCACATTGAGTATGAGGCTTCCGAAAAACCCCGGGTTCCCCCTCGTTAATCTGTGCCCTTAGCGGCTGAAGTGGAATGCTTATGACAACTGCTGCCAAACGCGTGCGTGGTGTTGAGCACGATATCCTGCAATTGCCCGAGTCGAGCGACGTCTCGCCTTATTACGAGCCGCAGGGCAATGAAGTGGCGATCTTCGAGGCGGCTTATCGCAAGCGTCTGCCGATCATGTTGAAGGGGCCGACCGGTTGCGGCAAAACCCGCTTTCTTGAATACATGGCCTACCAGTTGAAGCGTCCGCTGGTGACCGTTTCCTGTCACGAAGACCTGACCAGTTCCGATCTGGTCGGGCGTTTTCTGATCGAGGGTGCGGAGACCGTCTGGCATGACGGTCCGCTGACCCGCTCGGTGAAGGCCGGTGCGATTTGTTATCTCGACGAAATCGTCGAGGCACGCACTGATTCGACGGTCGTCATCCACGCACTGACTGATCATCGCCGCAAGCTGTCGATTGAAAAGAAGGGACAGGAGATCGATGCGCATGAGGATTTTCTGTTGGTGATTTCCTATAACCCCGGCTATCAGACGGTGTTGAAGGATTTGAAGCCCTCGACCAAGCAGCGCTTTATCGCCATCAACTTTGATTTCCCGGGTGAAGAGACCGAGCGCAAGATTGTCGCCAACGAAGTGCCGGGCATCTCGGCCGATATGGTCACGAAGCTGGTCGCCGCCGGTCGCAAGGCGCGGCTGCTGAAAGATCACGGTCTCGAAGAGGCGACCTCGACGCGGGCGCTGGTGTATGCCGCCAATATGATGAATGCCGGCCTCGATGCGGTGACCGCCTGCCAGGTGGCGATGGTCAATCCGCTCACCGACGATATCGAACTCGCCGAGGCGATGCTCGAGATTGTCCGCGCGCATTTCCCCGCCTGATCGCGCGCGAACTTCCGGCGTGACAGCCCGTTCCGGCACGACCGACAAGGCGCTCGAGTCCATCGCAGCGCTGAGCCAGCGTTCGCATCGCGAGGCGCTGGTATTGCTGCCCACCCTCGAAAAACATGGCGAGCAGAGTGTGACAGCATGGCTGGCCGCTGCGCGCCGCTTGCTCGAATACGATATTGATGCCGGCGGTGCTTTTGTCTTTGGCACGCGCGAGGCCGAGCGCATCGCTGAGACGGTGATGCCGTGGACGGCGCAGGCCCTGCGTTTTCTGCAATGGCCGGCGGCCACCGCCGCGCTCGACGGCTTCATGAAGAATTTGCCGCGCGCCTATGGTGCCTTGGGGCATTCGGGGCAGGGTCGCTGGGCGGATATCGGGCTGACCTGGTATGGCCGTCACGCCGAAAGCGGGCGCTTGTTTTTCCATACGCCGGTGTTCGATCTGGCCGGGCGGCAGGGACTGTCCGGGCTCGAGCAATTATTCGAGCCGCTCGAAACCATGTTCACGCGACGCAAGCTCATGCTGTCGACTTGCCTGGCCGGCGCGGTGCGCGTGAGGAATTTGCTCGGCGCGCAGGCGCTGCTGCAGTGGGCGACGCGCGGCGCCGACATCATGCAGGGCAGCCGTGTGCGTGGCGAGTCGTATTTCCGCCTTGAGAGCGAAGAGAGTCTCTCGGCGCTGATCGACCACCTGCCGGGTTTTCGCATGGTCGATCGCAACCATTTGCTCGAACTGCTGCTGGAGATCTGGTTCGAACGCAAGTTCGATCTGAAGGAAAGCACCTGGTCGCCGGAGGAAGGGCGGCCCTTTGTTGAGACCGACGGCCGCAGCTTGTTTCTGCCAGCGGTGATGCCGGATCGCGAAGAGGCGATACTCGCCGTGCTGCATACGGCCGGCCGTATTGTGTATGGCAGCTTTGATCGTTCGGCGCTCGACGCGATGTTCCGCGAGACCGGGCTTGAGCTGCCCGATAGCGGGGCTATTTCCTGGGCGCCGCTCTACGAGCGTTTTGGCGAAGACCTCCTGCGCTTTCAGTTGCTCTTTGATTTGTGCGACGACCTGCGTGTGGATTGCCGTATCCAGAGCGTAGTGCCGAATTTTCTCAGCCGCTTGCATGCCGCAGGGCGTGAGCACCGTGTGCGCCTGCTCGAGTCGCGTCCGTATTACGAGGCGGCACTGGCCTCGGTACGGGGTGCGCTCATGGTATTGCGTGGCGAATCGCCGGGCGGGCAGGCTGAATTTGATACGCGTCTGTTGCCGCTGCTCGAACCCACAGCCACGCTTGGTGACGCCTTTCGTATCGCCAGCGAACTCTACGCCGGAAGTATCTTGCCGCCGGTGATAGACCCTGATGTGTTTCGTAACGCCTACCTGCCCGGACGCGCGCCGAATGCCGCACGCGCCGTGCATGCGCAGGAGAGCGAGGACCAGACCAAGCAGAACAAGGCCGGTTCCGACAGCGAGCAGGACGGCAGCGAAGGCAGCGAGAACCAGGAAGAAGAACAGAACGCCGACAGCGGCGGCGAACAAAGTGCGGCCGAGGAAAAAGCGCTGGCCGCCGACAGCAAAACCAGCAGTGCGAGCCGGCAGAGTCTGCAGCGCACGCCAACCGCCGAGGGTAACGAGAAGGGCGGCGAAAAGGGTATTCCTTATCCGGAGTGGGATTATCGCGAGGGCCGTTACAAGCGTAACTGGTGCTGGGTGCAGGAAAAGCCGCTGACCGATTCCAATCTCGCCGAGACCAACCGCTTGATGGCGCAGTATGCGATGGCCTTAAAGCGCCTGAAGAAAGCGATTCAGGCGCAGAAGCCAACGCGGCTCGCCCCCAAGGTTCGCCAGTTTGACGGCGACGATATTGATTTGAACGCGGCGATTACCTATGCCGCCGAACGTATTGCCGGCATGTCTCCCGAGCCTTCGATTTACCGGCGGCGTGAAATCCGCCAGCGTGATGTGTCGGTGATGTTGTTGGCCGATATGTCGACTTCGATCATGCAGCATTTGCCCGAAGGCGGCGGCCGTCTGGTCGATCGTATCCGTGCCGGTGTGCTGCTGTTTGCCGAGAGCATGGAAGAAGTGGGCGACGCCTACAGCATCGCCGGCTTCTGCTCGAAGTATCGTGACAATGTCAGTTATTACACGATCAAGGAATTCGATCAGCCGCTGACCACCGAAGTGAAGAGCGTGATCGGCGGTTTGTCCGGCCGGCTTGCCACCCGCATGGGGGCTGCGATCCGCCATGCCACGGCGCGCTTTGCCGGCGTGCAAAGCCGGCGTCGTCTGCTGTTATTGTTGTCCGACGGCCGGCCCGAGGATTACGACGATGGTGGCGACCGCCGCTATCTGCATGAAGACACGCGCATGGCGGTCAAAGAGGCGGTGAGTTGCGGTATCCATCCCTATTGCATCACCGTTGACACCATGGCCAACCAGTATCTGCCGCAGATCTTCGGCCCGGGGCACTTCATGGTACTCGATCACATCAACAGCCTGCCCAACAAGCTGCCGGAAATTTATCTGCGCCTGCGGCGCTAGGCCAGAGCTGCGCCCGGAGAATGT
>CAIWNB010000377.1 GCA_903913965.1 uncultured beta proteobacterium | reverse complement strand
TGCCGCCTACTCGGGCTTCAGTCCGGCCAGCTTGACCATTTTGCCCATCTGTACAAAATCATCGTTGATGATGCGGGTGAAATCAGCCACGCTCGAATAGGCCGGTTCCTCGCCCTGCGCCATGTAGAGCTGGCGCAGGTCGGTGGTGGCGAGCACCTCGCGCATCACGCCATTGAGTTTGTCGACCACGTGGCGCGGTGTTGCGCGCGGCGCCAGCACACCGTTCCAGCCGTAATAACGAAAACCGGTGACCCCCGCTTCAGCGATGGTGGGCAGTTCGGGCGTAAGTGCGGAGCGTTTGTCACCACCGGTGGCGAGGCAGCGTACGCGGCCCGATTTGACATGGCTGCCGTAAGCGCCATAAGGCCCCATGGTCCATTGCGACTCGCCCTGCACCATGGCCAGTGCCGACGGCCCGCCGCCTTTGTAGGGAATATGGTTGCCTTCAATGCCCGCCATGGTGGCGAACATCAGCCCGCCTAGATGGCTGGTCGAGCCGATACCGGCCGAGGCCATGTTGAGTTGGCCCGGTTTTGCTTTCGCCAGGTCGATAAATTCGCGTAGCGTTTTTACTGGAAGGCCGGCATGCACGCAGAGCGCGGTTTCAGTTTTGACGAAAACCGACACCGGCAGAAAATCCTTCAGTGGATCGAAGCCGACTTTTGCATAGACATGTGGCGCGATCGTCATCACCGCCGCGGTAACCGTCACCAGTGTGTAGCCATCGGCCACCGCACGCGCTGAGGTTTCCACGCCGAGCGTGCCGCCGGCACCGGGCCGGTTGTCGATGACGATCTGCTGGCCAAGTCGCTCGGACATGCGGGTAAACACGATGCGGCCGTAGATATCGCTGGCGCTGCCCGGCGCATTGGCGACGATCATGCGGATCGGGCGGTTGGGAAAGGGATCTGCCGCCACCACTGATGCGGCTGCAAGCGCGTTGATCGCGCCAAACAATAAATGCTGGTAACGCATGCGTCCTCCAAAGCTGTCGCGAATAGTCTCGCACATCTGCCGCATCGCGCCTAGCCAAGCGCGCCTGCAACGCTGCGGGTTTGGCATGGCTTTCAGCGCGGTGCGATAATCAGCGTAAGCACGCGCACTGTAGTTCCTCAATCACAAGCGTGTTCTCCCGGAGGATCGTGATGTCCGCAACCGAGCAGGCGCAGCACCGCCACGTGTATGACCTTGTCACGCCAGGGCCGCCGCCAGCCGTGGCGTGCAGTGCGCGGTTGGATCAGCGCAGCAGCGGCGCATTGTGTGGCGTGTCCGTCGAGGGCGCTCGCGCCAGTGTCGCACTGTTGCAGGCACGGCGCGGTGCCGGTTGTGCGGTGCAGGTGTCGGCGGCGGAGAAGTTCTTTTTCGTGCTGGAAGGTGCGCTGACGGCTGATCTCGACGGGCGCCTGCATGAAGTGCCAGCGCAACACGCATTGCATGTGCCCGCTGGTATGCCACACGCCCTGCGTGCGGCAGGCGATACACGCTTTATCCTGGCGCTCTCGCGCAACGCCGCCGCCGTGACCGGTGTGTTTGATGATGCCGGCTGGGTCGAGCATGCCAATGCCGTGACCCAGCCTGTTACGCGGCAGAGTGGCGACGCAGTGACGCGTTACGTTTACCCGATTGATGAACTCAACGCGGTGCCGCCCGGCGAATCGAGTGCGAAAGTCGTGCCGAAGAATTTTGTCTCCGGCAAATCCAGTTCCTTTGGCGCCGCCTTGAGCGGGGCCGCCTTGCACGTCGGTGTTATTCACAAGGCGCGCGGTTCGGGCGCCAAGTTGCACACCCATCCGAACGAGCAATTCAATGTCGTTCTGGAAGGCAGGCTGCTTGGCGAGATTGCCACTGTGCCAATGGATGTGGCGCCTTACGGTCTGGTGCACATGCCGGCCGGCGTGCCTCATTGCACCATGGCCAGTGCCGACGGCGATATCGCGGTGTTTGTGGTCAAGGATACGAGCCACGGTTTGTCAGGCCCGCCGGTCGACGGCATCGAAGACGGTCCACGTTATCTGCCGGGCTTCGGCCCGCGCGCAGGCGTTTAATCAGGAGTTTGTAATGGATGTACGTTTAACCGAAGAACAACTCGCATGGCAGGCCAAGGCGCGGCAATTTGCGGAAGAGGTGCTGCGTCCGCATTCACTCGCCCGCGACCAAATCGCCGATCCCCGCGCTGCATTCGACTGGAACATCATCAAGGAAGGTTCGCGCCTGGGTTTTCGTACTGCAGTGGTGGCCAAGGAGTGGGGCGGTCACGGCATTGATCTGGTGACGCAGGCGCTGGTCATCATGGAGCTCGCGCGTGGTGACAGCGCAATGGCGAAAACCTTCAGTCAGTGCTGGAAATGGAGTCATCTGATTGCTGCGTTTTGCTCGCCCGACCAGAAGGATCGTTACCTCAAGAAGTTTCTCGACGACGATACTTTTTTGCTCGGACACGCCGGCACCGAACCGAACTCTGGATCTGATCACCGCCTGCCGCCCGAAGATGATCCGAAATCCGGCTGGCGTCTGAAAGCCGAGCGCCGCGGCGACGAGTGGATTTTGAACGGCGAGAAATGTTTCATCGCCAACGGTTCAGTGGCGAAGCTGTTTTTTGTCGATGCGCGTACCAATCCGAATGTCAGCATCCGCGAGGGCGGCACCGAGTTTTTGATTCCGATCGACACGCCAGGGTTGCGCATTGGCAAGGTCTTCAACAAGCGCGGCTGGCGCTTCTACCAGAACGCCGAATTGATATTTGAGGATGCGCGCGTGCCGCACGCCAACGTGGTGGGCGAAGTCAACGGCGCTTACAAGACGCGCCATGGCACCTTTGGCGACCTTGAACTCTCGGCCAATGCCGTGGGCGTTTGTGATGACGCGCTGGAGATGGCGATGACCCATGCGCGCACGCATCGTCCGCAATCGCGTTACTTCAAGGACAACCAGCACGTGCAACTGAAGATTTCCGAAATGCACATGCTCACCGAGGCGCTGCGCTCGTTTGTGATGCGCGTGGCTGGTGAGGGCGATGCGAAGATCGGGAACCATTCGGTCAACAACGTGTTGCTGATGAACTTTGCCACCGACGTGGTGCAGAAGGTGACCGCACTCAATCTTGAGGTGATCGGTGCACATGGTGGCGGGATTCCGGCGCGTGCCGACAAGATCGCGCGCGATGCGGTGATCTGGACGCATCTGGCCGGAGATTCGATCCAGCGCATGAAAGCGGTGCGCCGCCTGAAGTGGAACTGAACATCAACGGAGAACAAGGGTCATGCTGAAAATAGGTATTTTGCTGGGCGACGATATCGGACTCGAAGTAGTACCCGAAGCGGTCAAGGTGATGAAGGCGGCGGCAGCGAAAACCGGGCTGGAGATCGAATGGCATCCGCTGCCGATCGGCCGCAAGGCGCATGAAGAGTTTGGTCATACGATACCGCCAGGCACCGAGGAGCGTCTGCGCGGTCTGCACGGCTGGTTGATGGGGCCGATCGGGCACAGCGCCTATCCGCAAAAAGATCCGACCTGGGTGATGCCGCCGTTTCGCAAAACCTTCGAGCTGTTTGCCAGCGTCAAGCCAGTGCGCTCTTACGCCAACATTCCGTCGGTGCACAAAGACATGGATGTGGTGTTTGTGCGCGAAGCCACCGAGGGTCTGGCGCGCGCCGGCACGGTGGTGGCTGGTTCCGGCGAGTTCCGGCCGAACGACGAGATTTCGATCGGCATGCGCGTGGTCACCCGCAAGGGGGCGAACCGTGTTGCCCGCGTCGCTTGTGAAATTGCCACCACGCGGTCGCGTAAAGTGGTGACCACCGTGCACAAGGCGCCGACTTTCAAACTGGTGTGCGGCATGTTTGCCGAGGAGTGTCACAAGGCGGTCAAGGATTACCCCGGCGTGAAGATGCAGGACGTGCTGATCGACAGTTTTGCCTTGAAGCTGGCGATGAAGCCGCAACAATTCGACGTGGTGGTTACCACCAACACCTTCGGTGACATCCTGACCGATCTCGGCGCCGGGCTTGCTGGCGGACTCGGTCTCGCTCCCGGCATGTGTGTGGGTGAAACCCAGGCCATGGCGCAGGCCACACATGGCTCGGCACCGGACATCGCCGGTCGCGGCATTGCCAATCCATACGCCATGATCATGTCGGGCAAGATGATGCTTGAATGGTTGGGGCATAAACACAATGAACCCAAAGCGGTCGAAACCGCAGCGGTCATTGATGCGGCCGTTGATCGCGTGATCGCTGCTGCGCGCGAGTTGACCAGCGACCTTGGTGGTACGGCGACGACTCAACAGATGGGCAGCGCGATTGCCGCGGCGGTTTAATAGTTTGCAGAAACAGTAACGCTCATTCGAGCGTGGGAGGCGGTATGCGGACCAAGGCTTTGCTGCTGTTGACGGGATGCCTGTGCACGGCAGCAGTGGCGGCACAAAGCTATCCGCAAAAGCCGATCCGCATACTCGTCGGCAACGCGCCCGGTGGCGGTATTGATATCACCGCGCGCGCGGTCGGTCAGAAGCTCACTGAAAAATGGGGGCGTCCGGTGGTCGTCGATAACCGTCCCGGCGCCAGTGGTCTGATTGCGATGGAAGTCGCCGCGCAGTCGGCAGCCGATGGCTATACCCTGCTGGTGATCTCTGGCAGCCTGATGGCGAGCGCCGGCGTGCAGAAGAAAGTCGCTTTTGATGTGCGTCGCGCTTATGCGCCGGTCACCCAATTGACGACGGTCGCTTATATGTTGATGGTGAACGCAGCTGTGCCGGCGAACAGCGTGCGTGAGTTTGTTGCCTATGCGAAGGCGCGACCCAATGCCCTGAGTTATGGGTCGTCGGGCATCGGTGGCGCCGGGCATCTGGCTGGCGCGTTGTTCTGTCATCTCGCCGGCGTGGATATCGTGCATGTGCCTTACAAGGGGGGTGGCCTTGTCCTCGCCGACATGATCAGCGGACAGGTGCAGATGGGGTTCACCGCAACGATCTCCGGCATGCCGCATGTGCGCAGTGGCAAGTTGAAGGTGCTTGGCATGACCAGCGCCAAGCGTGTGCAGTCTTTCCCTGATGTGCCGACGATCGCCGAGGCCGGTGTGGCGGGCTTTGAACTGATCAACTGGTATGGCCTGTTTGCACCGGCCAAAACGCCCTCCGTGATCGTCGATGCCTTGCAAGCGGAAATCGCGCGGGCACTGGGCAGTGCGGAAGTGCAGGCGGCGTTTGCCAAGGACGGTGCCGAAGCCACCCCGTCCGCGTCGCCACGCCAGTTTGCCGCGCTGCTCGATAAAGAATTGGCGAGCTGGGAGAAGCTGGTCAAATTGCCCGGTTTTGCCGAGAACCTCAAATGAGCTGGAGCCGTGCGTTGATCGCGGTGTGCGTTGGCTTAATGGCGGGGATTTTTAATCCCGGCTTTGCGCAAGCGCAGTCTTATCCAAACCGCGTGATTCGCTGGGTGGTACCGGTCGCGCCCGGTGGCAGTCCGGACGTGCTGGCAAGGGCACTCGCGCCACGTTTGAGCGAACTGCTCGGGCAGCAAGTGGTGGTCGACAACCGCGCCGGAGGTAATGCCATGATCGGGGCCGAGCTGGTGGCGCGCGCGCCGGCTGACGGCTATACCTTGTTGTTGGCGACCGGCCAGCACACGGTAACGCCCTTCCTCGTCAGGAAAATGCCCTATGACATCATCGGCGATTTCGCCCCCGTGGCGCTGATCATGCAGGCCTCGCAACTGCTGACGGTGCATCCCGCGGTGCCGGTGAAAACAGTGCGTGAATTGATTGCGCTGGCGCGCACGAAGGCGGGGCGTCTTAATTATGGTTCGGGTGGGCTGGGCAGTGCGGCGTATATGTCGGGTGAATTGTTCAAGAGCATGGCTGCCGTTGACATGACGCACATTTCTTATAAAGGCGCAGGCCCGGCGCTGATCGATCTGCTCGGTGGACATCTCGATCTGATGTTTCCGGCGATACTCAGCAGCGCGCCTTATCACAAGACCGGCCGCTTGCGCGGACTCGGTGTGACCAGCGCGCGACGCCATCCTTCGTTGCCCGACATCCCGGCGATTGCCGAGGCGGCATTGCCCGGATATCAGACCGGTTCGTGGTACGGCATTCTTGCGCCGGCGAACACGCCACGCGACATCATCAACCGTCTGAATGCGGCGGTGGTGAAACTGGTTAATGCGGCCGATATTCGTGAAACGTTGGTGGCGCAGGGCGGTGATCCTGAAACCGGAAGCCCTGAAGAACTCGCGCGTTTAATGCTTGAAGAGTTGGCGCGCTCTGCGCAAATCGTCAAAGCGGCGGGCGTCAAGCCGGAATAGCGGCTATCGTGTTTGACACCCGCGGCAAGCGGCTTGTATATTGCTCGGCCTGTTTTCATGGCGCGTAGACGTCTTAGTTTTTCGCGCCATTGCAGCCCCTTCCCCCAACAAAAAATCCAGGAGACCGATATGTCCGCGTTGACCCTTAAACAAGCCAATACCATTATCGAACAGGCGATTGCCAAGGCGCGCCAAGACAAGATCAAGCCGCTGACGGTTGTGGTGCTCGATGATTCGGGCAACGTGGTCGCCGTCCAGCGCGAAGACGGTGCGAGCATGGCGCGTTATGACATTGCGCTGGGCAAGGCGTGGGGTGCGGTGGCGATGAGCTGCTCGAGCCGCGCGCTGGGCAAGCGTGCCAAGGACAATCCCAATTTTTTCCTCTCGCTGGCGGCAACCACCAACGGTCGTTTTCTGCCACAACCCGGAGCAGCCCTGATTCGTGACGCGCAGGGCAATGTGCTGGGCGCCGCCGGTGCCAGCGGTGGTACGGGGGATGAAGACGAAGCTGCCTGTGCTTTCGGGATCGAGAAAGCGGGTCTGGTGGCCGATGTGGCAGCTTAGTTGATCGCGGTCATGATGTGACCATGAAGGCCGTAAAAAAACGCCCCGGTGAGGGGCGTTTTTTATGCTGCTGCTATCGTGACTTTAAGCAAACAGCGCCGGCACGCAGCGCTTGAGTTCGGCCAATACCTGCGTAACGTCCACCCGGAAATCGATATCGGCCTGATAGGGCTCAGGGCGGGAGAAATCGTAATCGTCGGAGACGATGCTGCTGAACTGTAGTTCGCAGATGCGGGCGAGCACATGAAAGTCGGGGATGTGTGCTTTAAAAGTCGTGGTCAGTTCGATCAAATGGATGCCCGGTTGTGCAAACACCATATTGCCCAGCGCCGCGCCATGTGCACCGATGATCACCCGGGCGCGTGAGAAGCGGCGGATTTGTTCGCGCACCGGCATCGCCCCCGGCAGGATGGATTCGAAGCCAAGTGGCCGCAGTGCAGCGAATAACTCGTCTTCGTTGAGCAGGCGGCGCACACGCGCATCGCTGCGCGAGACAAACAACAGATCGCCGGCCGGCGCGTCTTCCATACAGTGCGCGAGATGACGGCGCAGCCATTGCGTGCCTATTCCCATCTTCGCGTGATTGGTGACATTGGTCGGCACCACCAATTCCCGGATGTGCACCAGTGCTGGCCGTTCTACGCGGATCAGGCGTTCGTCGGGAATCGACAGCAGTTCCAGAAACTCTTGTTGATGACGGCGCAGATCAGCGTTGACCAGGAGCGGCAATGATGCGTGCGGCGTTCCTTCAAGCACGCCGAGCTTGACCATGTTGCGGGTGATCCAGTGGCAGAAATTGTGGTCTCCGCCAAGGTGTACGCAGGGTGCCTCGATGTGCCGGGTCACCTCTGGCAGGCGGTAGATATAGGCATCATTAGCGGGGCTGGCGCGGCCTTGCACATAAGGTGAATTACGAAGGGCGCGATTGTGTGCCTCGGTGTTGTAAACCTTCTCGCCGTCCAGGATGGACCAGTAGGCGGTTTCGATCTCAACGTTGTGCAGTGTTGCCACATACACACCTTCGGTGCGCGCGCGCTCTGGATCAATCAATGCGTCATTGAAGAACCGCAGTTCTTTGAGTTCTCCGTGACGGTGTGCTGCGGTGAGGACGTCACGCGCGCCGTTCTTGTTGCCTCGCCCGAGCTCAAGTACCGCGAGCATCTCGAGCGCTTGTGCATCGGCTGGTTGTTGGGCGAGCACCGCGTGGCAGGCAGCGGCCATGCGGTCGGGATTACCCGATTGCGCACTGACGCGCAGCTGTTGGTGCAAAAGGGGCGCGTCGCGCGGCTGCGTGATCAATGCAATACGCAGTAGAAAAAGCGCCGTGCGCCGCCAGCCGTGCGCGGCCAGCGCCTTGATCAGGCGCGGCAGCATCGGTAACGGCGGCTCACGGTGGTGTAGCTTGAATGCGCTAGGCGACGCGCTTTATTCCCGGCATGTCGAAGCCGATTTCTTTGAGCTCGGCGGCCAGTGATGTGCATTGCTCGGCGGTGAGTTCGGTCAGCGGCGGACGCACCTTGCCCCATGCCGGATCGTTGGCATAGGTCGCGATGGTTTGTTTCAACGCCGAGATCATCACGTATTTCTTGCCGACAGTGTCGCGCACCAGGTTCAAACGTTGTTGTTGCGCCTCGGCGTCGGCGTTCTGCCATTCTGTGTAGAGCTTGTGGATCGCCGCCGGATTCACGTTGGCAGTGGCGGAGATGGTGCCCACGCCGCCGTTACGCATATTGGCGAGCAGGAAGGATTCCGAACCGACGAACACATCGAAGCCCGATTTGGCAAAGGCGTCGAGGAAGATCTTGGTGTTGTTCCAATCCCCCGAACTATCTTTCATGCCGGCAATCGCTGTCGGGTAGGCTTTGAGCAGGCGTTCAACCAAGCCCGGGGTGATGCCAATCACGGCAACCGGCGGGATGTGATACAGATAAATGCGCAGTCGGTCGTCCGCCACACGCTGGATCACTTCGCTGTAATGACGGTAGAGACCTTCCTCGCTGACGCCCTTGTAATAAAACGGCGGCAGCATCAAGGCGCCGGCGCAGCCATGCTTCACCGCATGCGAGGTGATCTTGACGGTTTCGGTGATCGAGCAGCAACCGGTACCCGGCATCATGCGCGAGGTATCCACCCCGGCGGCGACCACCGCGTCGAGCAGGCTCATGCGTTCTTCAGCCGCCAGCGAATTGGCTTCACTGTTGGTGCCGAACACCGCAAGGCCGCAGTTTTGCGACATCAACCATTGGCAATGCGCGACGAAGCGCGCGGTGTCGGGCGAATAATCGGCTTTGAACGGTGTGACGACGGGCGATAGCACGCCCTTGATGCGTTTTGTGCTGGTCATGGTTTCTCCGGATGAGCGGGGGAGGCGAAAGAAGGGCAAATCATACACCACGCTGTAAGCGAGGGCGTGCATGCCAAGGGCACTGTGTGCTTGCTGCGGGCTGCGCGCGTCCTGCATAATCAAAGCAGAATTTCTGCTGCCCTCTACTGGCACCTTGACCGCTCGCAACCGTCTTGTCTCCCGTTTTTGTGTGGTCAGTTTGTCTTCTTTGATTTTTATCAATACATCTTCCAGGTGCCGATATGACCCGTCCCCGCAAACGACCCGAAGAGCTGCGCAGTTATAAATGGTATGGCGCGCAAGACCTGCGCGCCTTCGGTCATCGTTCGCGCACCCTGCAAAGCGGTTTTACGCGCGAGGATTTCGGTGGCAAGCCGGTGATTGCCATCATCAATACCTGGAGCGATATCAATCAATGCCATGCGCATTTCCGGGTGCGCGCCGAGGAGATCAAGCGCGGCGTCTGGCAGGCCGGCGGTTTTCCGCTGGAGATGCCGGCGATCACGCTCTCCGAACCGTTCATGAAACCATCGCCGCTGATGTATCGCAATCTGCTGGCGATGGAGACCGAGGAATTGCTGCGCTCATATCCGGTTGATGCCTGTGTGCTGATGGGAGGCTGCGACAAAACCACGCCGGCGTTGTTGATGGGGGCGACCTCGGCCAATCTGCCGGCGATCTTTATGCCGGCCGGCCCGATGTTGCGTGGCAACTGGCATGGCGAGCCGCTGGGTTCAGGCACTGATACGTGGAAGTACTGGGCGGAATTCCGTGCAGGTAACCTTAGCAAAAACGAATTGCAGGAAGTCGAAGAAGGTATCGCGCGCTCGCCCGGTCATTGCATGGTGATGGGTACGGCCTCGACCATGACTTCGATCGCCGAGGTGCTGGGCTTTACGCTGCCGGGGGCGGCATCGATTCCCGCCGCTGATTCGAATCACGCGCGCATGGCGAGTTACTCCGGCCGGCGTATTGTGGAAATGGCGTGGGAGGATTTGAAGCCCTCCGATATCCTCACCGCGAAATCATTTGATAACGCCATCATCACCGCACAAGCATTATCGGGTTCGACCAACGCGCTGATCCATCTGATTGCGATGGCCGGTCGCGCCGGCGTCAAACTGGAACTCGAACGCTTCGATGAAATTGCGCGCAACACGCCGGTGCTGGCGAATATCCGTCCGGCCGGAGAAAAGTATTTGATGGAAGATTTTTATTACGCCGGCGGTTTGCGTGCGCTGTTGAACGAAATCCGCCCCCTGCTTAACACCGATTGCCTGACGGTTAACGGCAAAACGCTCGGTGAAAACATCGAAGGCGCGAAGATCTACAACACCGATGTTATCCGCACGCGCGCCAATGCGATGGCTGCCGACGGCGGGCTTGCCGTGCTGCGCGGCAATCTGGCGCCCGACGGCGCGGTGATCAAGCCGCTGGCCGCCGAAGAACGGCTGCTGAAACATGTCGGGCCGGCGGTGGTGTTTAAAAACTATAACGATATGGCCGCCCGCATCGATGATGAAAATCTCGACATCGACGAGAACTCGGTGATCGTGTTGCAGAATGGCGGCCCGCTCGGCGCACCCGGCATGCCGGAATGGGGGCAGCTGCCGATCCCGAAAAAACTGCTCGCCAAAGGTGTGCGCGACATGGTGCGCATTTCCGATTCACGCATGAGCGGTACTTCGTATGGTTGCTGCGTGCTGCATGTGGCGCCTGAGTCCTTTATTGGCGGGCCGCTCGCCTTTGTGCAGGATGGCGATCTCATCGAACTCGATGTCCCTGCGCGCAAACTCGAATTGAAGGTGAGCGAGACCGAACTCGCGCGCCGGCGTGCCGACTGGAAGCAGGCCCCGCCGCATTACACGCGCGGCTTTGGCGCGCTCTATGAGCAGCGTGTCACTCAGGCCAACCTCGGTTGCGACTTTGATTTCCTGCATCGTGATAACGCGGCGCCGACCGCCGACCCGGAGATTCATTGAGCGGTCCGGTCTCATTCGACGGGCCGCTGCTCGCCACCTTGCGTTATCGCGACTTTCGCAATCTCTGGCTCGGTTCGTTTGCCTCTTATGCAGGGCAATGGATACAACAGGCGACCATCGCCTGGCTCGCCTACGACATGACAGGCTCGAAGTCGTTGCTCGGATTGATCATGGGCGTGCGTGCCATTCCGATGTTTCTGTGCGCGCCGATCGCGGGGGTCGCCGCCGATCGTTATGACCGCCGCGCGATTCTCACCGGTAGCCAGCTGGTCTCCGCAACCACCGCGCTGCTGTTTGGCCTCGTGGTGGCCACCGGCAACGCGCAGGTCTGGCATTTGTTTTTGTTCGTGCTGGTGTCGGGGGCGGCGGCCGTGTTTGACCGGCCTGTGCGGCTCACCATTATTTTTGATTTGGTCCCGCGCGATGTAGCGATGCAGGCGGTGGCGATCAATATGATTGCCTTTTCGATTGCGCGCATCACGGGGCCCGCGGTGGCCGGTTATCTGATCGGCTGGGTTGGCGCCGAGGGTAATCTATTGGTGCAGGCGGCGGCGTATTTTGCGGCGGCGGCGTCGATACTTGTCATTGCGATTCCGCCGCGTGAGCGCAAACACAGTGGCCTGTCGGCGTTTGGCGAACTCGCCGAAGGCCTGCGCTTTGCGGTGACCGATCCCACCGCGCGTGTGCTGCTGTTGATCGGCATGACGCCGTTCACACTGCTGGTGCCGGTGTTTGGCGGCTTGTTACCGGTCTATACGAAGGATGTGTTTCACGCCGGCCCCGAGGTGCTCGGCATGCTGCTCACCAGCGTCGGTGTCGGCGGTGTGGCCGGTGGCTGGTTCGCTTCGAAGTGCATGCATGTTCAGCGGCAGGGGACGGTGCAGGGCTGCGCGGTGCTGGTGATGTGTGCAGGCTTTTTACTGTTATCGATGGCGCCCAGTGTGGCGCTGGCCTGTGCCGCCCTGGCGTTTGCCGGGCTTGCCGAGATGGTGCTCTTCACGAGCAATCAGGCGACGCTGCAGATGCTGGTGCCCGAAGCGATGCGCGGCCGCATGGCCAGCCTGTTGCAACTCTATCCGGGCCTGGTGTCGGTGGGCATCCTGTTTGAAGGCGTGCTGGCCGACTGGATCGGCATACAGGCGGTGACGGTATTGATCGCCCTGGCCTGCGCGACGCTGACGCTGTTTTTGCTCTCACCGCGCGGCGGGCTCGCGGCGGTGCGTGTGACCAAATAAACCGCTGCCGCGGCGTGGCGTAAAATCGCGCCATATTAACGAGGAGATTTTTTATGGAACTGCCCGTCAATCATTTCAAACACGCGCTCAAGGCCGGCCAGCCGCAGATCGGCATTTGGAGCTCGCTCTCATCGCATATCGTGGCGGAAATTCTCGGCCACTCGGGGGTCGATTGGGTGTTGCTCGACACCGAACATTCGCCGAACGAACTGCCGATGGTGCAGCAGCAGTTGCACGCAATGCAAAGTGGCAGCGCAAATCCGGTGGTGCGCGTGGCGTGGAACGATATGGTGCTGGTCAAACGTTATCTCGACATCGGTGCGCAGTCGCTGCTGGTGCCTTATGTGCAGACGGTCGAAGAAGCGCAGAACGCCGTGACCTACACACGCTATCCGCAGGAGGGCGTGCGCGGTGTGGCTGGCGGCAGCCGTGCCGCGGGTTATGGACGTATCAAGGACTATCACAAGAAAGCTGCCGCCGAACTCTGTCTGCTGGTGCAGGTGGAGACCCGCAAGTCGATCGCCAATCTCGATGCGATCGCCGA
>CAIWNB010000376.1 GCA_903913965.1 uncultured beta proteobacterium | reverse complement strand
GACCTCCGATTTGACGCGTGAGGAACAACGTACCAAGGCGATGGCGATGATCGGCTCGACCATCGGCCTCACGTTTGCGCTGTCGCTGGTGGCCAGTCCGTGGCTGAATCAATGGATCGGTGTGCGCGGGATCTTTGCCCTCACCGGCGTATTGTCGTTGCTGGCGATCAGCGTTGTTTACGCGGTGGTGCCAGCCGCACCGCCGCTGGTGGCACCGCTGTCGGCCAAGGACGCGCCCGGCTTGTTGCAGTTGCTGCGTGACCCGCAACTGGCGCGTCTCAATTTCGGTATTTTCGCCCTGCACGCGGTGCTGATGGCCTTGTTTATCGTGGTGCCGCTGGCACTGCGTGACGGCGGTTTGGAGCTGGGCCGGCACTGGGAGGTCTATCTGCCGGTGATGCTTGGTTCGTTTGTCGTCATGCTGCCGCCGGTGTTCATTGCCGAGCGGCGCGGCCGTATCAAGGCCGTTTTTTGCGGCTCGGTTGCACTGCTGCTGGCCGGGCATCTGGCCATGCCCTGGCTGCTTGGCAGTACCGCTGCGATCATCGTGTTTCTGCTGTTTTTCTTTAGCGCCTTTAACGTGCTGGAGGCCATGCTGCCGTCGCTGATTTCAAAGCTGGCGCCGCCGGCTGCCAAGGGCGCGGCGATGGGTATTTACAGCAGCATCCAGTTCTTTGGCACCTTTGCCGGTGCCGCGAGCGGCGGTTTTCTCTACCACCGCTTCGGTGCGCAAGGGGTCTTTGTCTTTGATGTGTTGTTGCTGGGCGCCTGGCTGATACTCGCCCTGGGCATGCAGGCGCCGCGGCGCTTGCGGAATGTGCATTATGATCTGCCCACCCTCGCGGCGGCGCAGATGGCGGTTCTGAAGGTGCGCCTGGCCGCGCTGCCGGCGGTGCGCGAAGTGCGTTTTCTTGCCGCCAGCGGCCAGGCGCGCCTGCGCGTCGATGCCGCCGCATTCGACGAACAACACGTGATACGATTGCTCGCTGAACAGAACCAACACCGGGAGGCACTACATGGCATCAGTCAATAAAGTCATTCTGATCGGCAATCTTGGCGCCGATCCCGAAACGCGCTTCTTGCCGAGCGGCGATGCCGTGGCAAATATCCGTATCGCCACCACGGACAACTGGAAGGACAAGAGCGGCGATAAGCAGGAACACACTGAATGGCACCGCGTGTCGTTTTTCGGCAAGCTCGCCGAAATCGCCGGTGAATATTTGAAAAAAGGTTCGCCCGTGTACATCGAAGGGCGCATCCGTACTCGCAAGTGGCAGGACAAGGAAGGGCAGGATCGCTATTCCACCGAAATCGTCGCTGATCGCATGCAACTGTTGGGTAGTCGCGGTGGTGTGGGTGGTGGTGAATCGATGCCGCGTGAAGCGCGCGAACCGCGCGGTGGTGATGGCGGCGGCAACGGTGGTGGCAATGGTGGCGGTGCCAAGCCGGCAGCCAAAAAAGGCGGCGGCGCCTCCTTTGACGATATGGACGACGATATTCCGTTCTAGGCCTGCGTTCGCAGCCTTACGGGCGCGCGCCGGTGCTTTTCCGCCGGTGCCCGCCTTCCCCGCTTCACCCTCGCTGTGATTCCCCCTTTCGGCTATAATCCTGCCCTCTAAAACTGGGGGCGTGTTATGCCGATTTACGAATATCGTTGCGACGCCTGCGGGTTCCAAAAAGAGTATCTGCAGAAGATGAGCGACCCTTTGCTGACCGATTGTTCGGAGTGCGGCAAGGCTACGCTGAAAAAAATGGTGACAGCCGCGGGCTTTCAGCTTAAGGGCAGCGGTTGGTACGTCACTGATTTCAGGCAGGGCGCCAAGCCCGCCGCGACGGGCACCAGCGCTGGCACCGCAAAGGTTGAGGGCGAAGCTGGTGGCAAGTCGGAAGCCAAGGCCGAGGGCAGTTCCTCCGGCGGTGAGAGCAAGGCCGCAGCCGAGGCACCTGCCAAGAAGGCCGAGTCAACCACTGCCTCAGCGTCCTCGACTGCCACTACTTCAAGCGGAAGTTGAGCGCACGGTTACGCTGAAAACGCTTTGCGCCGGATTGTTTGGCCACGCCTCGCCGGGCGTGTGCTGAGTGTCCGGAAACCTGACAGGCGGCGGAGTTCAATTGAAGAAGTATTTCATCACTGGTTTGCTCGTTTGGGTGCCGCTGGGCATCACCTTATGGGTATTGCATCTGCTGGTCAGTAGCATGGATCAGACCTTGTTGTTGCTGCCCGAGCGTTATCAGACGGAAAGTCTGTTCGGGGTGCACATTCCGGGCATGGGCGTGTTGTTGTCCCTGCTGATTTTGTTCGTCACTGGTCTCATCACAGCGAACTTCATCGGTCAACGCCTGTTGCTGTTCTGGGAGTCGGCGCTCGGCCGTATCCCGGTGGTGAAATCGATTTACAACAGCGTCAAGCAGGTGTCCGACACCCTGTTCTCATCCAACGGCCATGCCTTTCGCCAGGCCCTGCTGGTTCAATACCCGCGCGAAGGGTCGTGGACGATCGCTTTTCTGACCGGACGTCCTGGTGGCGATGTGGTCAATCATTTGCAGGGTGATTACCTCAGCGTTTACGTGCCGACCACACCCAATCCGACCTCGGGTTTTTTTCTGATGATGCCGGAGAAGGACGTGATCGTGCTGGATATGAGTGTCGACGAGGCGCTCAAATACATTATTTCGATGGGCGTTGTCGCCCCGGGTGGCCGGGGTGCTGGCGGTGCGTTGCCAAAGGGCGGCGTATTGCAGAAGCGTGCCGTCAATCAGTAGCGCACTCGCTGCGCCTTTTTAATTTCTTAAAGCCGGGTTCCACATTATGCGTACTGATTACTGCGGTTCCATCAACCGCGCGCACCTTGGGCAGACTGTCACCGTATTCGGTTGGATCCACCGCCGCCGCGACCATGGCGGCGTGATATTTCTCGACATGCGCGACCGCGCCGGTCTGTTGCAGGTCGTTTGCGATCCGGATTATCCGGCGCCCTTCGGCATTGCCGAAACGCTGCGCAACGAGTTCGTCGTGCGCGTGAGCGGCAAGGTGCGGCCGCGTCCCGAGGGTACAGTCAACGCCAATCTCGTCAGCGGCGAGATCGAGGTACTGGCGGATGAAATCGAGATCTTGAACCCCTCGTTGACGCCGCCTTTCATGATGGACGACGAGCAACTCTCGGAAAACATCCGTCTCGAATACCGCTTTCTCGACCTGCGCCGTCCGCAGATGCAGAAGCATATGCAAATGCGCCACCGCGCTGCGATGTCGGCGCGCGAGTATCTCGACAAGCTGGGTTTCATCGACATTGAAACGCCGATGCTCTACAAATCGACACCCGAGGGTGCGCGCGAATTTCTGGTGCCCTCGCGCATCCATGATGGCCATTTTTATGCGCTGCCGCAGTCGCCGCAATTGTTCAAGCAATTGCTGATGGTGTCAGGCTTCGACCGCTATTACCAGATCGTCAAATGTTTCCGCGACGAGGATTTGCGCGCCGACCGCCAGCCCGAGTTCACGCAGATCGATATTGAGACCTCGTTTCTAAACGAGCGTGAAATCCAGGACATGATGGAAGGCCTGGTCTGTCACATGTTCAAGCAGACGCTGAATGTTGATTTGGGCACCTTCCCGCGCATCACTTATGCCGAGGCGATGGCGCGCTACGGTTCGGACAAGCCCGACCTGCGCGTCAAACTTGAATTGACCGACCTCACCGAGCTGATGAAGACGGTGGATTTCAAGGTTTTCAAACAAGCCGCCGCGTTAAAAGATGGCCGCGTGGCCGCCATGCGCGTACCCGGCGGTGCTGCGTTGTCGCGCAAGGAAATCGACGACTACACAACCTTCGTTGCGATCTATGGTGCAAAGGGCCTCGCTTATATCAAGGTCAACGATGTCACCAAGCGAAGCGACGAGGGCCTGCAGTCGCCGATCGTCAAGTTCATGACGCCCGAGGTGCTCGGTGAAATTCTGCAGCGTACCGGCGCGGTCAACGGGGATCTGATTTTCTTTGGTGCCGATCGTGCCAAGGTGGTGAACGACGCGCTCGGCGCATTGCGCGTCAAGGTCGGTCATGAGAAGGGGCATGCCGAAGCCGGCTGGCGTCCGGTCTGGGTGGTTGATTTCCCGGCGTTTGACTACGACGAAGAGGCCAAGCGCTGGAATGCGGCACACCATCCGTTTACCTCGCCCAAGGATGAACATATCGAATTGCTGTCGACCGATCCGGGCAAGGTGCAGGCGAAGGCTTACGACGTAGCCTTGAACGGCTGGGAAATCGGCGGCGGTTCGGTGCGGATCCATCGCGCCGAGGTGCAGGCGAAAATTTTTGAGGTGCTGGGGATTGCGCCGGAAGATGCGCGTGCCAAATTCGGCTTCCTGCTCGACGCCTTGCAATACGGTGCGCCTCCGCATGGCGGCATTGCCTTCGGTCTCGATCGTCTGGTCACGCTGATGGCCGGTGCTGATTCGATCCGCGAGGTGATCGCGTTCCCGAAAACCCAGCGCGGCCAGGACTTGATGGTTAATGCCCCCAGCGCGGTGACAGAAACCCAGTTGCGCGAGTTGCATATTCGTTTGCGCCGTCAGGACGTCAAGATCTGACCACCCACTAACGGATTTCTGCCACTGCGATCTTTTATCATGCGGCGACTGTATTCTTGGGTGGCTATTGGGTTGGCGGTGCTGTTGCTGCTGCCGTTGTTTGCGCAGGCGCGCGGCGAGGCGCGGCCGCTGATCGCCGAGGTCGCGCTGGCCTCGCTGCCGCCGGAGGCCCGTGAGACATTGGATCTGATCAAACGCGGCGGACCTTATCCTTATCCACGCGATGGTGTGGTTTTTGGCAACTACGAACGGCTGCTGCCGCAGCACGAGCGTGGTTACTACCGTGAATACACCGTGCCGACTCCGGGTGCGTCCAATCGCGGCGCGCGTCGCCTGATCGCTGGCGGTAACGGGGTTGATTTTTATTACACTGCGGATCATTACCGCAGCTTTAAACGCGTGCGTGAATGACTCCAACCCTGCCTAAGCAATTCGCCGCCGTGCACAACGGCCTGTATCGGGCGCCGACGGCAGCGCCTGGCTGGCGTGACGCGGTTCTGTCACAGAACCTTTATTGGGCAACGCTGGACTTGTCTGGTATCTCGACGAAAAAAGGTTTTCTTGGTGCGTGCGCGCAGGCGCTGCAATTTCCGGCGGGTCTTGGTGGGAACTGGGATGCGCTGGCTGACTGTCTTGAAGACTTGTCGTGGCTGCCGTCTGCCGGCGTGGTCATGCACTGG
>CAIWNB010000375.1 GCA_903913965.1 uncultured beta proteobacterium | reverse complement strand
AGGCCCATTAAGTAAACCACGCTGCGATCGGTCACGACAACAATGGTGCGTGAGGGAATCTCTTTGGTGGTCGCGAGCGTGGTCATGACCTTAGAGGTGATCCACGTATCATTACTGATCTCGCCGAACGAGGCGGTTTCTTTGACAACGTTGACTTGGTTTGAAACCGATTTGACATGTCGCACGCTACGCGCGATTTCAGTGCTTTCGGCTTTACGATCGTTGCCTAACGAATCGCCTGTGAGCAACACCACACCCTCGTAGCTTGTTGCGTTGATGCGTACGCTGTCGCCAAATTTTGAGCGAAGTTCACTGGCGACTTTGATCTCGATGGTTTTGTCTTCAACTTGTTGACCAACCGTTCGACGATCGACCACCACCACACCGGTTGCGGCGGCACCACCGACGACCAGCGGCACACAGCCCTGTAGCAGGGCACCGGTGCTCGCTATGGCTAGACATAACAGCAGGGGGCGAGCAAAAGTAGGGAGCAGTCTCATGCGGGGTCTCCGAGTAGTAGCGTGTCAATGCCATCGCACAACATGTGTAGTAGCAATATATGGACTTCTTGAATTCGCATCGTACGGTCATGGGGCACGCAGAGATGGACATCGTCTGCTTGCAATAAGTGGCCCATGGTGCCGCCACCTTTACCGGTGAGTGCAATAACTTTCATTTCGCGAGCGTGTGCGGCTTGGATCGCGAGCTGCACATTGACAGAGTTTCCACTCGTTGAAATTGCGACGAGCACATCGCCCGGTTGACCGAGTGCCATCACCTGCCGTGCGAAGACCTGATCATAGCCATAGTCATTACCGACCGCCGTTAAAATCGAGGTGTCGGTGTTCAGGGCAACTCCTGCCAGAGGTAAGCGTTCGCGCTCAAACCGCCCGACTAGCTCGGCGATGAAATGTTGCGCATCTGCGGCCGAGCCGCCATTGCCACACGCCAGCATTTTGGCGTTGTTGGTCACACAGCCAAAGCAGAGGTCGATTGCGCGCAACAACGGCGCCGACAAGGTATGCATGCTGCGTTGGGTGGCGGCAATGTTATCTTCGAAGTGTGCAGTCAGTTTGGCAGCGAGATCCATGGCGCGTCAGAAAGCTTTTAACGCGTAATTATCTCATTTATCCTGCGTTAGGCGTATGGCATCGCGATGCCAGATCGCCCCATCGGGCTCAAAGGCGATGATGTCTAGCCGGCACTTGGGCATCTGCCCGCCAAAATGGCGCCGTGCGAGCGTTGGCAACCACCACTGAGCAGCACGGATTAGGCGTTGCTGTTTGCCAACCGAGATACTCGCGGCGGCCCCGCCAAAACGCGCTGAGCTGCGTTGGCGCACCTCGACAAAGACCAGTTCGGCACCCGTACGCACCACGAGGTCCAGCTCGCCGAGTGGGCAAGCGAGTTGACGCGCAAGTAGCCGGTAACCGGCGTGCTTGAGTAGCTCCCAGGCCGCCTGTTCATACCGGTCCCCGATTTTTTGCCGCGGCGCGCGTGAGGGTGGGCCGCTGGGTGCCTTGGGTTTGCGTTGGGCGCCCGCGCGGCGGGCAAGTTTGCGCCGACGTAATTGCAGGGCTTTGCGTTGGGTTTGTTGCGCGAGCGCAAAAAATGGGTCGAGCGATTCGTCTGAAGAGGTCATGCGTTGGTCTCAGAGATTGAGGGAGCGTGTCGGGCGGCCATCGGCTGGCCATGCATGGGCCGTTATGACGCGGCCTGACAAGCCGACTACACTGCCATCATTCTGACTTCTAGTGCTGCACCATGAATCAAAATGTCCCGCCCGAAGATTTGCCGGATGCCTGGCAGCGTGTCGGGCAGCGCATGGACGCGCAGTCCTGGCCAACCCATGCCTTATATGTCGTGGCCACGCCAATCGGTAATTTGGGGGACCTGACCCTGCGCGCATGGCAGGCACTTGATCGCGCAGACGTCATTGCAGCCGAAGACACCCGGGCCAGTCGCACGCTGATGGATGCCTGGGGGATTACGACGCCTCTGATCGCGGTTCATCGTCATAATGAAGCCGCCGCGGCTGGCGCGATTGTCGAACGCCTTCGGGCAGGGCAGCGCGTGGCGCTCGTTTCTGATGCCGGGTCGCCCGCGGTCAGTGACCCGGGTGGGCGCGTGGTGCAGGCGGTTCATGCCGCGGGCCTAAAAGTGGTGCCTTT
>CAIWNB010000374.1 GCA_903913965.1 uncultured beta proteobacterium | reverse complement strand
GGCTCCAATCTGGCGGCGGGTTTGAAGGATGCTTATCTCGCGTGTTCGCCGGTGATTGCCATGACTGGCGGACCGGCACCGATGGCGCGTCATCGCCACGCCTATCAGGAAATCGAGGATTACACGCAGTTCGAGCACACCACCAAATTCAACGCCCATGTCGATGCCGTTGAACGTCTGCCCGATATGATCCGGCAGGCATTTCGCGAGGCGACCACCGGTTGCCCGGGCCCGGTGCATCTGGAAATGCGCGGGCATCACGCGGAAGTGGCACACGCCGAAGCCGATTTGAATTTAATTGTTGAAGAGCGCTACAAGGAATTGCCGCCGTTCCGCCCGTCCGGTGATCCGGTGCAGGTCGACGCGGCGATCAAATTGCTGGAGGCTGCAGAGCGCCCGATCATCGTTGCCGGCGGCGGCGTGGTGTGGTCACGCGCCCAGGCTGAAGTGGTGGCGTTGGCAGAGAAGTTATCGATACCGGTGGCGACTTCGCTCAACGGCAAGGGCGCCATTCTTGACACCAATCCGTTGTCGGTCGGCGTGGTTGGTACGTATTCGCGCACGTCTGCAAACAAAGCGGTGGGGGAAGCCGATCTGGTGTTCTTTATCGGCAGCCATACCGGTGGCCAGGTCACTGCACGCTGGCAGGTACCGAAAGTCGGCACGCGCGTGATCCATCTGGATATCGATGCGGCTGAAATCGGTCGTAACTATCCGACTGAACTCGCCTTGCTTGGCGATGCGAGAACGGTGTTGCAGCAGATGCTGGCCGCAGGCGGCGGCAAAAACAAACACACGGCCTGGCTTGATCGCATCAAGGTGTTGAACAAGGAGTTCCGTGAAGCGGTGGCGGAGAACGTTAATTCCGATGCAGTACCGATGCGACCGGAACGCGTGTGCCGTGAGATTACCGAAGCCTTGCCGGAGAACGGTGTGGTGGTGTGTGACACCGGCCACTCGGGGATCTGGGCCGGCACCATGATTGATTTCACCAAGCCGGGTCAACGCCTGATTCGGTGTGCCGGTTCGCTCGGTTGGGGCTTCCCAGGCGCGCTGGGTGTGAAATGCGGCCTGCCCGATGCGCCAGTGATTTGTTTCTCCGGTGACGGCGGTTTTTATTACCATCTGGCCGAGCTCGAAACGGCTGCGCGTTATGGCATCAACCTGATCGTCGTCGTCAACAATAACGCCGCGCTGAACCAGGAGATCCCGCATTTCGATAAGGCCTACGGCGGTGACCCGCAGGAACGCGGTCATGAGATGTGGGGCTTTAATAAAATGAATTTCGCCAAAGTGGCTGAATCGTTGGGGGTGATGGGCATACGTGCTGAAACACCCGCCGAAGTGAAGGCCGCGCTTGCAACCGCATTGAAAGCCAACCGCCCGGTGGTGATTGATGCGGTCACTTATCATCGAGCTTTTGCACCGAAGACGTGGACCGGTTCGACCGCCGCGGGACATTAATCAACCAATCAGGACAACTGACCATGAGTGAAGACATTTCGATTGATCTGGCAGCACCCGGTTCGGAGCGCGTCGCCGAAGGCGAGCTGCCCTTTGAGACCATTGCCACCGGTGTGGTGTTTGGCGAAGGCCCGGTCTGGGACAAGCGCAACAAGATTTTTTATTTCAGCGACATCTGCGGTAACACCATTTACAAATGGACGCCCGGTGTTGGCAAGGAAGTGGTGCTGACGCCGACCGACAAAGCCAACGGCATGTGCTTCGACCTTGAAGGTCGTCTGCTGGTGGCGGGCTGGGGTGGACGCACGGTTTGGCGTTTTGAAAAAGACGGTTCGCTGAAGACCTTGGCCTCGCACTATCGGGGCAAGAAGATCAACAGCCCCAACGATATCGTGGTGCGCAACGACGGCCAGATTTATTTCACGGACTCGCCCGGTGGTATGTTGAACGTCGGTATGGTCGGCCATGATTTGCAGAAATATCTCGACATCCAGGGCGTCTATCGCATTGCCAACGACGGCACGCTGCATCTGGTGACCGATGACTTTGTTTACCCAAACGGCCTGTGCTTTTCGCCCGACGAGAAGGTGCTCTACGTCAATTGCAGCCGTGAACGCGTGATCCGCGCCTACGATGTAAATGAGGATGGCAGCTGCGGACCGGGCCGCCTGTTCTATAAATATACGCATCCCGATCACGGCAATCCTGATGGACTGAAGTGCGACGTCGAAGGCAATGTTTATTGCACCGGCCCCGGCGGCGTGTGGGTGCACAAGCCCGACGGCTCGGTGTTGCTGCGCCTGAAATTGAAAGGGCACGCCACCAATATCGGCTTCGGTGACGACGACTGGTGTTCGCTCTACATCACCATGATCGGTTCGGTCACCCGCACGCGCCTGAAAATCCCCGGCGTTGCCGCACGTTAATTAAAAGGAAACGACTATGACCTGGACATTTGATTTGGTTGCCGGCCCGTTCAAAGGGCGCACCGGCGGTCTCGCCTGGGACGGCTCTGGCATGCTGTGCAGCGTGGTTTTGGAAGAACGCGTCATCAAGTTCGATCCGAAGACCGGCAGCGCTGACAATTTTCGCAAGTACACCGGCCGCACCAATGGCATTTCTGTTGCCGCCGACGGCTCGGTGTTTGGCGCGCAGGAAGGCGGCCGCCGCGTTATTCAATTCTGTCCCGATGGTTCCACTGCGGCGACCAACGATCTGCTCGACGGCAAGCACCATAACCAGCCGGTCGACGTAACAGTCGACAGCAAGGGGCGCGTCTGGATCGCCGATCCGTGGAATCTGCAGACGCCCTATGGCCCGGCGATTTATCCCTTTCTTGAGCATGCCTCGGTGTTGCGTCTTGAACGCGATGAACGTCGTGCCTGGAAATTGCGTCGCGTCACCAGCGACACCCGCGGCCCGCGTGCGGTTCTGCTGTCAGCGGATGAGAAAACCCTTTATGTCGCCGACGGCGATATGGACAAGGATGGCGGTCCGTGCACGCTGCGTGCGTATCCGGTGCAGGCCGATGGCAGCGTGGGTCCGGTTCAGGTGTTGCATACCTTCGCCGCCGGCCAGCGTGGCATTGAAGGCATGTGCCTTGACAGTCAGGGCAATATCGTCGCTTGCGCCGGTTGGAAGAAAAACGGGCCGGGTCCGATGATCATGGTGTTCTCGCCCGCTGGTGCCGTCGTTGCCTCTGTCGCTGCCCCTGCCGATATGCCGATGCGGTGTGCTTTCGGTGATGACGGTTTGGGCAGTCTTTATGTGACGACGGGCGAAGGCCAGTTGTTCCGTTGCAAGGACAGCGGTCACAAAGGCGCAAAAAAAGCCTGATGGCGGTTGGTGGTTTGTGACAGCCAGCGGCCTGCGGCCGCTGGTGTTGGTCTAAATGCATGTGAGGAGGCGGTTGATGAAAACGATGCAAGCACTACAAATATTTAAGTGTGCTGCTGGTGTGTTGGCGGCCACAGCGTTGTCGGCGCAGGCCGCCGAGCCGGCGAAGAACTATCCGGCCAAACCGGTACGCATCATCATCATGAGTTCGCCGGCATCCGGGCCCGACATTCTGGGGCGCATGATCGGCAGCAAGCTCGGTGAAATCTGGTCACAGCAGTTTGTGGTTGATAACCGTGCCGGTGCCAGCGGCAACATTGGTGCAGAGATTGCGGCGAATTCCGCGCCAGACGGTCATACCTTGCTGATGGTGACTTCGCAGGCGGCCATCGTCACCGCCATGTTCGACAAGTTGAGCTATAACCTCGTCAAGGATTTCGTGCCCATCAGCTACCTTGCATCGACGCCGTTCATCATGGTGGTGAACCCGTCGGTGCAGGCGGCTTCGATCAAGGATTTGATCGCGCTGGCGAAGGCCAGGCCGGGTGAATTGAAATATGGTTCTGGTGGCTCTGGTTCGCCGCCGCATCTGGCTGCCGAAGTATTCAAGGCGATGAGCGTCACCGACATGCTGCACGTTCCGTACAAGTCGGTCAGCCCGGCATTGACCGATACGATTTCGGGTCAGATCCAGATGACCATTTCAGTGGTGCCGATGGTGATGCCGACGGTCAAGTCCGGCAAGGTACGCGCGCTCGGGGTGACCAGCCAGCAACGCACACCGCTGGCACCTGAACTGCCGGCGATTGCCGAGTTCGTGCCGGGCTTTGAAGCGATTGGTTGGTATGGTTTGGTGGCGCCGGCGAAAACGCCGCCGGATATCGTCGCCAAGCTCAATGCGGAACTGGTCAAGCTGATGGGCAGCGCAGATTTCCGCGAGCGGCTGGCCACCATGGGGGCGACGCCGACAGGCACCAGCGCGCAGGAATTCGGCAAACACATTGTCAGCGAGATCGACAAGGCGCGGCGCATCATCAAGACCGCAGGGGTCAAGCCGGACTAAGGGACTGCACCCCGGGCCGGGCGCCGAAACACGATTCGTAACGGTTGTATTTGATTGATTCAGGTGAAAAAGGAGTTTTCTGGATGGACATGGACAGAATCGCGCCGGGACTGGAGCGGCTCATCGACAAGGATGCGCCGATGGACCGGATCTCATACGGCACCACGTTTGCCGAAGGGCCGGTGTGGGACAGACGTAACAAGCAGCTCTACTGGGTCGATATCATCGGCAACACGATCTGGAAGTGGAAGCCGGGCGTCGGCCGCGAGGTCGTGTTGCGTCCGTCGGGGCACGCCAATGGCATGACCTTCGACAAAGAAGGGCGCCTCACCGTCGCCGGCTGGTCGCTGCGCACGATCTGGCGTTTTGAACATGATGGCAGCATCACCACCATTGCCAGCCACTACAAGGGCAAGAAATTCAACAGCCCAAACGACATCGTCGTGCATTCGAGCGGCGCGACCTACTGGACCGATTCTGCCGGTGGTCTGGTGATTCCGGGGATGGTGGCTGAGGACACCCAGCGTTACCTCGATGTGCAGGGTGTGTTCCGTCTGTCGCCCGATGGCAAGAAAGTGACGCTCGCAGTGGCGGATTGCACCTATCCGAACGGCCTGTGTTTTTCACCGGACGAAAAAATACTCTACGTTAACGACAGCCGGCTTGGCATCATCCGCGCGTTCAAGATGAACGCTGATGGCAGCTGTGGCCCCGGCAAGTTGTTTCACACCATGCAGGGTGACGAGGCTGGTGTGGCCGACGGCATGAAGTGCGACGTTGAAGGTAATGTCTATTGCACGGGCCCCAATGGCGTGCACGTGATAGATCCGAAGGGCCGCCTCTTGGGTCGCCTGAAAATCCCGGGCCACAGCACCAATATGGCGTGGGGCGACGACGACTGGTGCTCGCTCTATGTGACGACTTATAACTCGGTATATCGCACGCGGGTGAAAGTACCCGGCGTGGCGGTGTGGTAACGCAAAGGCGGATGACAATGACCTGGAAATTTGAAAAGGTGGCCGGGCCCTATCAGGGGCCCAACAGCGGATTGGCGTGGGACGGCAGCGGCATGTTGTTCAGCCTCGTCGAAGAGGGGCGCCTCATGCGCTTTGATCCGAAGAAGAAAAAAACCAGCGAGTTCCGCAAGTATACGAACCGCATCACCGGTTTGGGCTTCGGGCCCAAGGGCGAACTCTACGGCGGCCAGGAAGGTGGACGTCGCGTGATTGAGTTTATGGCGGACGGTTCGGCGCGCCCGCTCGGCACGCGCATTGACGGACGCATCCATAATTTCCCGAACGATTTGACCGTCGATGCGAAGGGCCGCATCTGGTTCGCCGATCCGCACAGCACCCTCTATGCCTTTGGTCCGCAGATTTTCCCGCAACTCGACCATGCGTCGGTGCTGCGTCTGGAGCGTGATGAACGGCGTGCATGGACCATCAAGCGTATAACCTTTGATACCGCCGCACCGCGCGCGGTGTTGTTGTCGGCTGATGAGAAAACGCTTTACGTGGCCGAAGGCGATGCGAAGAGTGCGTCGCGCGAACTGCGTGCCTACCCGGTGAAGGAAGACGGCAGCGTCGGACCGTGTCGCCTGCTGCATGTGTTTGGCGCCGACCATCGCGGCGTGCATCGTGGCATCGAAGGCATGTGTCTCGATAGCGACGGCAACATCATCGCCTGTGCCGGTTCGAAGAGCAGTGGTGCGGGCCCGCGAATACTGGTGATTTCGCCGGCCGGTGTAGTGCTTGAATCGCATCCGCTGCCCGGTGATTTGCCGGTGCGTTGTGCGTTTGGTGACGCCGATCTGTCGAGCCTCTATGTCA
Organism: uncultured beta proteobacterium; assembly: GCA_903913965.1. Lineage (GTDB taxonomy): Bacteria > Pseudomonadota > Gammaproteobacteria > Burkholderiales > SG8-41 > PALSA-1004. The sequence continues at coordinate 6,502 of CAIWNB010000374.1, read as the reverse complement.
CCACCGGTGAAGGCGTGCTGTATCGCGCCAAGGCCGGCGGTCGTCGCGGTAAAAAACGTTAGGTCGCTGATACCGGCCGCGGAGGATTTCACCATGTTGAAGCTGAGCAGGCTGGGTAGCGCTGCCGTTGCGATGAGTGTGATAGCGACGGCGGCGGGCGCGGCGGGTGTCGATGATGGGCGCGGGTTTCCGTCGAAACCGATGCGCATTATCGTCGGCCCCGGCCCTGATATTGTCGGGCGGTTGGTCGGTCAGAAGTTGACCGAAGCCTGGGGGCAGCAGGTGATCGTCGAAACGCGCCCTGGTGGCGGCGGCAACATCGCCGGTGAAATGGTGGCGAAGGCAACGCCCGACGGTTACACCTTGTTGCTGGCGAGTGCGGCCTACACCATCAATGCCGCATTGCAGCCCGGCAGCTTCGATCTGGTGAAGGATTTTGCGCCAGTGGTGTTCTGTGCAACTGCGCCGTTCGTGTTGGCGGTGCATCCCTCCGTTGCCGCGCGCACTGTGCAGGAACTGGTGGCGTTGGCGAAAGCCAAACCCGGCGTGTTGATTTACGCTTCTTCAGGTAATGGCACGCCGCCGCATCTTGCCGGCGAGCTGTTCAAGTCGATAGCGGGTGTGAACATCTTGCATGTGCCGTACAAAAATGCTGCACCAGCGCTGATCGATACGGTGGCCGGGCAGGTGCAGATGATGTTCGTCATTACCTCGGTCGGCTTGCCGCAGGTACAAAACGGCAAGTTACGCGGGCTGGGCGTCTCCAGCGCACAGCGTACGCCGTTGGCGCCCACCCTGCCGACGATCGCGGAATCGGGCTTACCCGGCTATGAAGTCATCGGCTGGAACGGCTTGATCGCGCCCGCCGGCACGCCTGCAGCGATCGTTAACAAGATCAACGCCGAAACCTCGCGTGCGCTGAAACAACCCGATGTCATGCAACGCTTCTCGGGGGCGTTTTACGATATGGCACCGGCCAATACACCGGAGCAATATGCGACCTACATCCGCCAGGAAATCGCCAAGTGGTCGAAGCTTGTGAAGGAAACCGGCGCGCGGGTGGACTAGCCCTACGCGTGCGTTTCTGTGGTCACGTCATTGGGCGCGTCATCGACTGCAATATTGGTTAGGTCAGTGGGGCCCGACGGGGCCCCTGGCGCTGCACGCAAACAGGCGCCTGGCTTGAAAGACGACTCCGTCGTTGCCAAGTCGGCGCTTCACTTTGTTAAATCAGGACTAAAATTCAGGCGCTCCTGCGTTGGCGGGAGCGTCTGAATGACTGTGGGCGCCGCCGCGAGCGGGGTCACGTAAACGAGAGGTGGATAGCATGGCAACAACGAGCAGCGGCCGCGACTTACTGCGCAGCCGTATTCCAATGACAGTGATCACCGGGTTTCTTGGTAGCGGCAAGACGACGCTGCTCAACGCGTTGCTGGCGACGCCGCAGGCGGCGAACACCGCCGTCATCATCAATGAATATGGCGAGGTCGGCGTCGATCATGATCTCGTGCAAAACATCGCCGAATCGGTGACGCTGCTCGACAACGGTTGCGTCTGCTGCGTAGTGCGCGGTGATCTTGAAACTGCGCTGCGCGAAATGTTTCTGGCGCGCCGTGCCGGGCAGATGGCGAACTTCGAACGCGTGATACTCGAGACCACCGGCCTCGCCGACCCGGCACCGGTGATGCAGGCCATCAGCAATGATGCCGCGCTGATCGAACACTATCGGCTCGACGGCGTGATCACGCTGGTCGACGGCGCGCAAGGTTCGACGCAATTGGTTCATACGGTGGAGGCGGTCAAGCAGGCGGCAGTTGCCGACCGCATCGTGATTACCAAGGCCGATTTAACGGATCAGGCAACCATCGATACACTCGTCGCTGAACTCAAAAATATCAATCCGACGGCGCGTGTCACGATTGCCGATAAGGGCGTGGTCGAACCCGATTTGTTGTTGTCGGTCGGTATTGATCGCGCGCGGGTGGCGCCCGAGGTGGTGGACCGCTGGCTCGGGCCTGCGGGTGAGGAACATGATCACCACGCGCACGAGGCTGAGCACCCGCATGGTCACACGCATAACATCGTCACCTTTACCCTGTGGTTTGAACAGCCGTTCAAACGCTCGACCTTCGAGCGCTGCGTTGAATTGCTGACCTCGCTGCGCGGTGCCGATTTGCTGCGCGTGAAGGGATTGGTCAATGTCGAAGATGAAAGCGGTCCGGTGGTGATCCAGGGCGTGCAGCATCTTTTTCATCCGCCGGTGACGCTGGCCGAATGGCCAGGGGCGGAGCGTCGTTCACGGCTGGTCTTCATCACGCGTGGCATTCAGCGCGAAACCATCGCCAACTTGTTCGCGGCAGTCACAGCGCTCGGCTAGTGATGAGGCGCGACCTTATCGTGGGCTGGTTGGGCGCTTGCCTTTGCGCCGGTGGTGCTGTGGCGCAAACGTTCCCCTCCAAGCCGATCCGTATCGTCGTGCCATTCACCCCGGGCGGCCCCAACGATATTCTCGCCCGCATGATTGGCCAGCGTTACACCGCGGTCTGGGGCCAGCAGACGCTGGTCGACAACCGCCCCGGTGGTGGCACTGTGATTGGCACTGACATCGTGGCCAAGGCGCCGGCGGATGGGCATACGCTGCTGATGGTGTCGACCAGCCATGCGGCCAACCCGAGTCTGATGTCCAAGCTGCCTTTCGATACGCTGCGCGATTTTGTCTCGGTGGGCCAAGCGGTGTCGTCACCGAACGTCCTCGTCGTGCACCCGTCGGTGCCGGCGCGCAACACGCGCGAACTCCTCGATATTGCGAAAGCGCGGCCTGGGCAGATTACATTCGCCTCCGGGGGCAGCGGCGCAGCGACGCACCTCGCCGGTGAGTTACTCAAAATCATGGGCGGCGTCGAGATGACGCATATTCCGTACAAAGGTGCGGGGCCCGCAACGATCGATTTGATCAGCGGGCAGGTGACCTGGATGTTCGGCACCATACTGCCGACTATTCCGCATGTGCGATCCGGCAAACTACGCGCCCTGGCCGTCAGCGGGAAAAGACGGGCCGAAATATTGCCCGAGGTGCCGACGGTAGCCGAACACGTGCCGGGGTTCGAAGCGAGTTCATGGTACGGCGTGTTTGCGCCGGCCGGAACGCCCGCAGAAGTGATTATCAAATTGAATCAGGAAATGGCGCGTGCATTGACGCCGGTGGAAGTGCGCCAGCGGCTGGCGGCCGAAGGCACCGAAGTGGTGGCTGGCAACCCTGAGGATTTCATGCAGTTGTTTCGTGCCGAAGCCGCCAAGTGGGCACGCGTGATCAAGCAGGCGGGGATCCGTCTTGAGTGATGCCGTGCGGCGCGCCCGGCTTGATGAGAGCGCCGCACGGAGTCTTGCTTACTGCATGGGCGAGAACGATGCCGGCAGCATGATCTTGTTTTCCTGCGCCAGCAGACGGTAGGCGCGGCCGCCTTCCCTTTTCGCTTTGGCCGATGGCGGCCAGTTGCCGGTGGCAATCATTTTCTTGCGGGTCTCGTCGCGCTGGTTGAGGTCTTTGTACGGCCAGATGTGCACGAATTTGTTCAGGCCACCCAATTCCGAATACCAGACCGCGCCGACCGGCGTGACCTTGACGCGCTCTTCAATGGCGTTTTCCCAGCACTTCATGATCACCGGCAGCTCACCGGCTTCGTAGGTGTAGGTGCGCATTTCGTAGAAGGGGCCAAGGTTGCCGGGTTTGAGTTCCGGCGAGATGGCGAACGGAATGAAGATATCGGATTTCTGTTCGAGCAGAAATTCGCCGATCTTTGGCGGCCAGACGCCGCGTTTGACGGCCTCGGCACGAATCTGTTCGCGTTCCATCATGTCTTTGTAAGGCCAGACGTGAATGATCTGGTTGAGCGGACCGATCTCGGTGTGCCAGAACGCGGCCAGCGGCGAGAGCGCCTTGCGTGCCTCGTAGGCTTCGCCGAAACGTTTTTCGACTTCGGGAATGCTGCCGGGCTTGCAGTTATAGGTTCTGACTTCGTAAATCATGAGCGGTCCTCTCTGAGTAAAACAGTCTGAATAAAGTGCGATTTTATTGATGTAACCGCCGGCGGTGCGGAACAAGGCGTGCAGTGCCGGCGGGGACGCGGTAATCTAGCGCGAAACCGTAACATTGAACAGTGACAAACCCCAAAAGATGGTGTCCACGCGAGGAGTTCTCATGAAAACAAATTCAATCACCTTGATGCTTGCGGCAGCCTTGCTCGCAACGAGCTTGCCGGCCACAGCCCAGCGTTACCCCTCAAAGCCGATCAAGATGGTCATTGGTTATGCCCCCGGCGGCGGCACCGACATCATGGGACGTTTGATTGCGCAACAGATTACAGAAGCGACCGGTCAGCAGGTAATCGTCGAAAATCGCGCGGGTGCAGCGCAAAACGTGGCGGCCGAATACTTCATTCGTCAGCCCGCCGATGGTTACAACTTGTTTATGAGTTCGGCGGCGCACAGTGTCAATGTCAGCCTCTATCCAAAACTTAATTACGATCCGGTCAAGGATTTCGTGCCGGTCGCGATGTTTGCCACCAGTCCGAACCTGCTGCTGGTGCATCCGTCCTATCCGGCGAAAACGGTGCGCGAATTTATCGCTGTGGCGAAGAAAAGTCCGGGAAAGCTTAATTTTTCGTCGTCGGGTAGCGGTAGCACACAGCATCTCTCAGGGGAGATGTTGAAGCTCATGCTCGGTGTGGAGATGACGCACATTCCCTACAAAGGCAGTGCGCCGTCGATGACCGCGCTGGCCAGTGGGGAAGTCGATTTTTCGTTCAACAACATTCCGGCCTCGCAGCCGTTGATGACGCCCGGTCGCATACGTGCGATCGGCATTACGAGCGCGAAACGCTCGCCGCTGTTGCCACAACTGCCGACCATGGTCGAAGGCGGTCTGCCGGGTTTTGTCACAGAGACCTGGTACGGCGTAATGTTTCCGGCCGGCACGCCGGACGACATTGTTAACGCGCTGAACGCGGTGGTAGTGAAGGCGGTGCAGAAGGAAGACTTCCGCGCAAGACTGGCACAACTCGGTGCTGATCCGCTGGCAGAGTCGCCGGATTTTTTCCGTAAGACGCTGGCCGCTGAAATTGAGCGTTGGGGCAAGGTGGTGCGTGCTGCCAAGGCGCGCCCCGAGTAAGGGCTTCGCTTCAGGACATATCGGGAAAAACGTCGTTTAGTAACCTGGGTCAAGTCGGCTTGATGGCCGCCCGTGTGCTTGGAACTTGCCCTCGCGGCCAGTATAATCAATGCTGATTTTTCGCCGGTAAATCTGCACCGGAAACAATCCCGGCTGCAGTCCGGATTTCAGGCAAATCCCACATCATTCTGCAGCGTACCCGGGCGGGTACGCGGTGTGTCATGGAGGCGCCCACAGGGCCGCATCATCAATCGAGAGGAGCATCATGAAAATCTGGTGGCAGAGCAGCACCCCCATTCATCGTCTGCATGATTATCGCAACGCACTGACCGCGCATCTGGACAGCGTCAAACGCCCGGACACCGAAGTGCACATCAATGGCGTCGATGACGGCTCGATGGACTTGCATTACAACGCGGTGGTCGCCATCAACAGCTATGGCCCCGGCGGTGTGTTGAACAAAATCATGCAAGCCGCAGACCAGGGTTACGACGCGGTTGCGATCGGTTGCTTTCTTGACCCGGCGATGCAGGAAGCGCGCGAAGTGGTGCCGATTCCCGTGATGGGCCTGGGCGAGGCCTCCATGATGGCCGCCTGCATGTATGGCGCAAAATTTTCCGGCGTTGCTTTCCACAAAAAACAATCGCAGTACTATGACCGCAAAGCGTTCGAGTACGGCCTTAAAGACCGTCACGTACCGTTCGGCGATCTGGGCATCGACTTCAACGAAGTGCAGAAGGGCTTCACTGATCCGGGGCAGATGACCGAGCGTTTCATCAAGGAATGCAAACGTCTGGGCGAGCAGGGCGCCGAGGTGATACTCGCCGCTTGCGCGACCGTCAATTCGATCATCCGTCGCGAGAAGATCAACGAAGTCGACGGCGTGCTCATCATGGACTGCAATGCGGTGCTGCTGAAAACCGCTGAAGGCATGGGCGACCTTTACAAGTCGATCGGCCTGCAGGCAAGCCGCCGTCTGTTGTATTCGGGCCCGCAAAAGAAATCGCTCGACGACTGGCGCAAGCTCTACAACTTCCGTTCCAGCGCGCAACTCAAGCCGTAACGATGTCACTGTAACTCCGTCTGCGCGGGCATTGTGTTGCCGGCGCAGACGGCTCGCTTTTCCCGGAATGCGTCCAGCCCTTTCCGGGCCACAAACCGTCGTGGAGATCTTCCGTTGAAACCCATCAGAACCGCATTGTTTGCCCCCGGTATCAAAGACAAAATCATGCTCAAGGCGCTGGAGAGCGGCGCCGACGCCGTTATTCTCGACCTTGAAGATTCCGTACCGTTGGCGAGCAAGGCCGAGGCACGCCTGTTGGTGGCGAATGTCAT
>CAIWNB010000373.1 GCA_903913965.1 uncultured beta proteobacterium | reverse complement strand
GGCAGTTCGACGGCATCGAGCATGTTCTTGACCAGCAAGCCGAGCTCGGTGTCGCCTTCAATGGCGAGTTCACGATTAAAGAACAGCGTGTCGGGATCTTCCTCGCGGGCGAGCAGGCGCAGAAAAACCGACAGCGTTGCGCTGAAGGTCAGGTCCGGTGTGCCGCGAAAATTGAACAAGGGCTTGAAGTGTCCGCTGCTGAACGTGAAGGCGGCACGGCTGCCGGCATCGGTGACGATAATGAGAAAGCTGCGGCCTTCGAGTTGAGTCAGGCTTTCGCGTGGCAGCAGCCGGGCGTTGGCGGCGGCGTTGAGTACCACCGACAAGGCGGCGGCATGCGGCCATTGCGGCAGATGGGGGCCGATGCGCGCCAGCAGCGGCGGCAGTTTGAAGCGCGGCATGCTGCGTGCCTGTTTCATGCCGCCACGCGTCCTGCAGCGGTGTTGACATTGGGCGTAGCGGTAGCGCCGGCTGATTGTGTAATGCCGGGCTTGCCGGTCCAATAACCGTCGACGAAGCCGTTCTCGGCCCATGCGGCGGCGGCGCCGTCGTGTGGGCGGCCGCTGCGCGCGGCGTCGAAGGCGGCGATGATCTCGTTCATGTGCGTTGCCTGCGGACTCAGGCGTATGACATCAATGCCGGCGCTGCGCAGCGCCTCCATGTGGGCGAGCAGGTTATGGCTTTGTGCCGACATCGTTTGAATGCCGTTGATGGTGAGGAAGGCCTGGTGCTCGCGCGTTTTCAGGGTCATGCCTGCGGGGTGTTCGAGGCATTTGAATTCGCAGTTGTCCTTGTTCAGATCATAGTGTCGTGCGGTAAAGCAGCGCGCCGAAAACGCCAGCGGCAGTTTGCCGAAGGCGAACACCTCGGTTTGCATGCCGGCCGGGCGCCCCGCGTGCAGCGTCTGCACGGTGTCGCGCGAACTCTCCAGCGGCGGCACCCAGCGCAGTGCGCCCAGGGTGTGAAAGCTGGCGAGTGTGTCTTCGTTGTAAATATTGAGATGACTGCCGGCAACGAACGGACGCGAACGTTTGACCAGATTTACCGCGCCCAGATCGTTGGCTTCGATCAGGCAGCCGGGAATATCCGCCGAGTCGTTGAGCAGGCGGTGCACCTCGCGAATGTCGCTCGGTGACTCGAGCAGAACGCGCGTCGAGATCACCACTTCCTTGCCGGCGGCGGCCAGATCGCGTGCCAGCGCAATCCAGTCGGCGACGCGCATTTGTTTGCGTCGTTCGCAGACGACTTCGCCGAGGTACACGATGTCGACGGCGGGATGGGTGGCGACGCTATGGTAGAAGGCCAGTAATTGTTCTTTCGGCCAGAAAAAGAGCAGCGGACCGAGGGCGATTTTCATAGGGGCTTTCAGCGCCACGGACGGCTGTAGGCGCCGAGTGTCGCCTGGCTGCCTTCCGACAGACGCGACAGTTCGGCGAGCCACGCCGGGCGCACTGCGTAGGCGGAGTCACTGTTGGCGACGGCATCGAGCGCCGCGCGTAGCGTGCGGGTGACTTGGGCGACATAGGTCGGACTGCGCTGCCGGCCTTCGACCTTGATGGCGGCGACACCGATTTTCACAATCTCCGGGAGTATCGGCAGCACGTTGAGGCTGGTCGGTTCTTCGAGCGCATAGTAAGTGGCGTCGTTGACTTCGAAGCGCCCCTTGCACAGCGTTGGATAACCCGCCGCTTCGTCATCGCTGAAACGGTCGATGAGGATGCCGTTCAAGCGCGTTTCCATGCCGCCGCTTTTTTTCTCCCACTTGACGAACCTGGCCGGTGAGCAAGCGCCGACCGTGTTGGGTGATTCACCGCAGGCATACGACGAAAGCCAGCAGCGGCCTTCGTTCATCACGCACAGGCTGCCGAAACCGAAGACTTCGATTTCAACGCCGGTATTGTTGATGACGTGCTCAACTTGTTGCAGCGTCAGCACCCGCGGCAGCACCGCGCGTTTGATGCCGAATTCCTGATAAGCGAAATTCACCGCGACAAAACTGGTTGCCGAGCCCTGCACCGACAGATGCAGGCGCAAGGTCGGGTGCCGCCGGCTGGCGTAGGCGAGCAGTCCGACGTCCGCCATGATCACCGCATCGACGCCGAGTTCGGCGGCGGTATCGACGGCGCGATGCCATTCAGCGACACGACCGGCTTGCGGGAAGGTGTTGATCGCGAGCAGCACTTTTTTGCCACGTGCGTGCGCGTAGCGGATGCCCTCGCTCATGGTCTTGCGGTCGAAATTCAGGCCGGCGAAATTGCGTGCGTTGGTGTTGTCCTTGAAGCCAAGATAAACCGCGTCGGCGCCGTGATCGACCGCCGCTTTCAAGGCCGGCAGGCTGCCCGCCGGACACACCAGTTCCGGCAAACGATGCACGGGCATTGCCACTCCTTCGGCGTCGGAAAGACCTTAGGCTAACAAGTGTGCAGGCGGTACCCTTGATCTAACTCAAAATTGCGCGGGTTCACCGGCACACGCAATGCGTTGGCGGTCGCCGGGTTGGATAAACGGTTCTTTTTACGCTTAATGGCGGACTGTTTGATGTGTATCAAACGACGGCCACCTAGCGTGGCCTATAGTCTGTTCGTGTCTGCACTTTGCTATCCCCCCGATGTCAGGGTGCGACATGAACTGAAATCTCCTGGTCAGGCAGCCTCCCATTATGCTTGACCGCTTGCGGAGTAGCCCGGCCCCCCGGACTGCTCCGCAATTTTTTTGTGCGGGCGTTATGTCGACACTTGCCCGCAGCCTGCTGTGCCGCGTTTATTCCGGTCCGACGAAACCAATGTAAGCACCGCAGGCCACATCCGGTGTGGCGAGCATGGCGTGTTCGCCGGTGTTGCGTATGCCGCGCGGTAGCGGCGGCAAACCGTGGTCCTGGGCACAGCGCGCGGCCGCACCCATGCTGGTGGTGCGATAGAGCGCCTGAAAAGGGCCGGGGCCGCGGCGCTTTAACGCATCAGCGGCGGGGCCGTCTGCATAGGGTTGCACCACGCCAAGCCCGGTAGGCCCGATTTGAAACACCGCCATGTTGGACATGATGACCGTACCCTTGACCACCGCCGGTTGTGGCAGGCCAAGGACTTTCGCATACAGCGCGGCGGCCGTATCGAGTTGGTCGGAGACAATGTAGGCGCGGTCGAGCACGGTGACGCCGTTGGCGTGCACACCCGGGTCTGTCACCTGACGGCGACGCGTCTCGAGCGGTGTGAGGTGTTGCACAAACACCAGCGGCAGCGCGTTCTTGGCGCCGAGTGTCGCGGCTTTCCATTTCAATTCGACACCGGCCGGCGTCAGGCGGCGGCCTTCGATCGCATCGCTGACATCGACGCCGCGCGCGCGCATGGCGGCGACGTCGGCGACCAGATCATCACTTTGCAAAACGAGATAACGGATACCGCCGCCGGCGGCGATGAAATCCGGCAGCCCGCCGGTGGCGCCGCCTGCGCCTGCATATTCGGCGCGGTCGCGTATCGCCAGCAGTTCGATGTATTCATCTTGATTAAAGGCGATCGCATTGTGCGTGCCGCGCCCGGGATGCGCGCCGCCTTCCTGCATGTTGAAGCCGAGCTTTTTAAATTGCGCGATGCCCTGGGCGAGATCGGGCACACAGATCATCACGTGGTCGATGCGGGTAAACATGGTTGGCTCCGGAGTTTGTGGATGGCTGCAGTTGTCACGGCTGATGACCACGCTGCATCACCAGCGCCTGTGACGAACAATGCGCTGGAACGAGCGTTGCGCGTAGCGCACAAATTATAGCCCCGTCATCACCACGGCGGCCGTCGTGCCGGTGGAAAGGCCTTGCGTTGCGGCCCATAATGTCGCTTGTCTTGACGCGACGCGACAGGCGTTTGCGCACAACTCCACGGAGAACCGCATGGTCACTATCGAGTTTCATGATCCGGCCGGCACGCTTGATGCCGCCACACCGTATGCGGCACGGCTGTCCTCGCTGGCCGGCAAGCGGATTGGTCTGTTGTCGAATGCGAAGTGGCAGGCCTACCGCATGTTGCCGATGATTAAGCAGTGGCTGGAAGCGGATTTTCCGGCTATCGAAGTGTTGTCCGAAGACAGTTATCCGCAGGGCAATATGCTGATCGGCAGCGAAGAGGTCGCGCAACAGGTTAAACAAAGCGGCGTCGACGCCGTCATCATCGGCAACGCGGCCTGAGGGGCCTGCGCCACAGCTTGCGGCCGTGCAGCCGCTCGATTGGAAGCGTTGGGGATCCCCGCGGTGGTACTCACGCGTCGGGAGTTTGTCGGCGTGGTCAGGAATGCGGTGTCCGGCATCGGCCTCGCGCCTGATATCGCCATGGTGGTGTTCGATACTGCGACCTTTCTGCCGGACGCCGATCTCGCGCCGGTAGAGGCGCGTCGCAGCGAGTTTTATGACGGTCTGACGCGATGGTCGTCGACCAAGGTGCGCGCTGGTGCGGCGCGTTTGCTCAGCGTTGAAGGCGCGACCTACGAAGAGGCGCATAACCGGTTTAACGAATTGTTGCTGGTGAACCAATGGGGTGATGGTTTGCCACTGTTGCCGCCGGGCGTCGAGCGCGTGAACTGGATCATGCGCGGTGCGGTCAGTCCGCGTGCGTATGTGCTTGGAAAATTTCCGCCGCGCGGCGGTATTGCGACTGTTGAAGCCTGCGCGGTTGCGCTGGCAATGGCCGGCGGGCGCCCCGAATATCTGCCGGTGTTGATTGCCATCGTCGAGGCATTTTTTGATCCGGCGGCGACCGGCGAGTTGTTGCAGGCGACCTCGGGCAACCCCTTTCCGGTGGTGGTGGTCAGCGGGCCGATTGCGAAGCAAATACGGTTGAGCTCGGGTTTTGGTTTTCTCGGACCCGACGCGCAACATCCGGCCGGCGCCTGCATCGGTCGCGCCTTGCGCTTGCTGCAACAGAATCTCGGCGGTGCGTTGCCTGGTAGCGGCACCATGGCGGTGTTTGGTCAGATGCGTTTTACCAATGCGGTGTTCGCCGAGGATGAAGACGGTCTGCCGCCAGGTTGGGATTTGCATACGACAGAGCGGCATGGTTTTAAGCGCGGTGTGAATTGCCTGTCGCTGGCGTTTGCCAACGGCGCGGAAAATATTTTTCGCTGCGGCGTGAAAAAAGAAACGCGCGAAGAAGAAGCACTGCAGGGCTTGCATCGCATTGCCCAATCGCTGCGTGTGCCTAATATGCATTACCTCTACGGATACACGCATGGCACGCCCGGCATACTGGTGATTTCGAGTGTGGTAGCCGGTGATCTGGCGGCACTCGGGTTCAGTAAAAAAGCGGTCAAGGAATTTTTGCTCGAACACTCTAGTTTAGAGATGGATGATCTGCGTGCGGCGGGCGGCATCAGCTGGATCGAAAACATGGACGCCGAGGTGCCTGCCGAAACGCTGCAGCTCAAACGCTGGCCGATTGCGGCTAAGGCGGAAAATTTCGGTCTGGTCGTCGCCG
>CAIWNB010000372.1 GCA_903913965.1 uncultured beta proteobacterium | reverse complement strand
CAACACCACCTTTTGACAGCGACTATGAATGGTCGCCGGCAACTCGCTGGGACGATGCGACACCAGCATGAAGCGCGTTCCGGCGGGTGGCTCTTCGAGATTCTTGAGCAGAGCGTTTGCAGCGTTCGTATTCATTGCCTCAGCCGGGTAGAGCACGATAGTCTTACCGCCCCGTTGATGGGAGGTCAGGAAGATAAAGTCCTGCAGACTTCGCACGTCTTCGACGCGGATTTCCTGGCTTGGTTTACGTTTGGATGTGGTGCTCTCTGCGTCAGGGCTACCGTCAGCAGTGTCCTGCTCTTCGCCGCGCATGGCCTCCGGCAAAATCTCACGGTAGTCTGGATGAGAAGACGACGCAAACCAGCGACAGCTTTGGCAAGCACCGCAAGCTGCACCATCGGAGGCCGGTGTTTCGCATGCCAGTGACTGGGCCAGTTTACGAACAAAATCAATCTTGCCGATGCCTTCCCTGCCGATGAATAGCAGTGCATGGGGCAAGTTGGATTTGCGTTCCAGTAAATCATGCCAGGTCGAAGTATGCCAGGGAAAAACAGTCACTGACATAGTCGATCCACCAGCACAAGAAGATCGGCTTGCACCTCGGCAATACTGCGGGAGGCATCGATGAGGCGAATGCGCTTCACGTCGTTTTTCGCTCGTCCCAGATAGCCCGCCCGCACGCGTTCGTAGAATGCTTCATTCTCGGCCTCGAAACGATCCGGTATTTTGATACGGCCGGCGCGGGCGCGACCGATAGCGGGTGGCAAATCAAAAATAATAGTCAGATCCGGTTGCAGTCCATCTTGCACCCATTGTTCGAGTATTTCGAGTTTTTCACAGGCGACGCCGCGTCCGCCGCCTTGATAGGCAAACGTCGCATCTGTAAACCGGTCACACAACACCCAATCCCCCCGCGCCAGAGCCGGCTCGATTACCTGTTGGATATGTTCGCGGCGTGCAGCAAACATTAACAGGGTTTCGGTTTCAAGATGCATGGGCTGATCTTTATCCAGCAGTAATGCACGTAATTTTTCACCCAGCGGCGTACCGCCCGGTTCGCGCGTCTGGCAAATCGGCAGATTACGTGTCCTGAAATGCGTGGCAAGCCAGGCCAAATGCGTACTTTTTCCCGCGCCGTCGATGCCCTCGAGAGTGATGAATTTTCCTCGCACTGGATACGCTTTCAAATGGGGTGCATTTTCTAACGATTACCCTGACGCTGGTATTTTGTCACGGCGCGTTCATGCTCTGCGAGTGATTCGGAGAACTTTGAGGTGCCGTCTCCCCGCGCCACAAAATATAACGCTTTGGTCTTTGCAGGGTGCAAGGCGGCACTCAGTGCACCCAGCCCGGGCATCGCAATCGGCGTCGGCGGCAGGCCATTCCGGGTATATGTATTAAATGGCGTATCAGTGATTAAATCGCGCTTGCGTAAATTCCCGTCAAAGCCCTCCCCCAAACCGTAGATGACGGTTGGGTCCGTTTGTAGTTTCATGCCCAAGCGCAGCCGATTGACGAATACTGCAGCGATCATGCTTCGCTCACTGCCCTGGCCGGTTTCTTTCTCCACAATCGACCCCAGAATCAGCGCCTCGTAAGGACTTTCAATCGGTAGTCCCGTTTCACGTCCTTGCCATACGGTATTGAGCTGGGATTGCATCATGCGGTGCGCCCGCTGCAACACCGCAAGGTCGCTAGTGCCGTTGACAAAAAAATAGGTATCCGGGAAGAAGAGTCCTTCCGGGGACGCACTTGAAATGCCCAGGCGTTGGGCAATGTCGCCGTCGCGTAGCGATTCCAGGTCATGCCGCAATGCCGGATGTGCATCGACGGCGGCGCGTAATTGCCGGAATGTCCAGCCTTCCAGGATAGTCAGTTTGTCCTGACGATGATCACCGCTGGTGACCTTTAATAACAATTGGTATGGGGTGATGTCAGCCGATATTTCGTAGTTACCTGCCTGGATGCGATTTGCCAGACCTACGGCACGCGCCAGCATTTCAAAACGCCAGCTTGAGGCGACTGCCCCCACCGTTTCGAGCTGGCGTGCGGCGCTACGCAATCCGCTCCCATGCTTGAGGCTGAATTGGACCGGAGTGGCGACTTTAACGGCGACGAAATTGCCGCCCACCACCCATAGCAAAACAACCGCCATGGCGGCAATAAATAGAAGCCATCCCCACTTGCGACGGCGCCTTTTAATGCTGGTCATCCGTTAGCCACGAGCGCATCTGCTCACCAAATGGGTGGACATTCCAGGTTTTCTCTTCGAGTGTTGTGATCTGCCACATCCCAATGACGCTGTTGACCAGGAATACTGCATCGGCGTTCAAGAGAGTTTCGCGCGTTATCGTGGTAACCGCAATATTGACCCGTGCTTGCGTTGCGCGTTCGATTATCAAGTCACGTGTCACACCAGCCACGCCACAGGCGTCGAGCTGTGGGGTTAACAAGTCCCCACGACGAAGAATAAACAAGTTAGTCATAGTGCCGGCAATGACATGGTCATTTGCATCAAGCAACAGACCTTCGGCAATGGCTGCGTCACTCCATTCGGACCGCGCAAGTACATTCTCAAGTCGGTTGAGATGCTTAACTCCGGCAAGTGCAGGCTGGATTGCCAGTCGCAGACGACACCAACGTGCGCGGACGCCATCAGCCCCCGCAATAAAACTTCTTTTCGGGCTGAGACTAACGATTCGGGTCACTAATGTTTTTTCAGGTATGGCATAACCGCGAACGCCTGTTCCGCGGGTCAGCGTAATGCGGATCACGCCCTCAGTGTATGCCTTGGCAATCTCTTGTAAATCGTTTTCCAATAAGTCTCGCGGTGGACAGGCCAGTTGTAATTTGGCACTGTCGTTTGCAAGTTTGGTGTAATGCCGGTGCCAATGGGGGACCCTGCCGGCATACAACGGAAAGGTTCTAAATACGCCATCGCCGTAGGCGATGCCGCGATCCAATGGATCAATGGCTCCGCCGTTCACGCCGTTGACGAGTATCATGGTCGGCTAATTAGGGGCGGCTGGCGCGATCTGCCGCCGCCGCAATCTCAAACCGCTTTAAATACGAGTGTGCCGTTGGTCCCGCCAAATCCGAATGAATTCGAAATGGCGACTGCTATTTTCATTTCACGAGCAGTATTCGGTACATAGTCCAGATCGCACTGTGGATCCTGATTGAGCAGGTTTATGGTGGGTGGTGCAATCTGCTGATGCACTGCCATGGCTGAAAATACTGCTTCGATCCCGCCTGCCGCGCCCAAGAGATGACCGGTCATCGACTTTGTCGAGCTAACCGCGAGTTTCTTTGCGTAATCGCCAAAGCAACGTTTAACTGCGATGGTTTCTGCAAGGTCACCAAGCGGTGTAGACGTCCCCTGTGCATTGACGTAATCCACCTGATCGGTATTGATCCCACCATTGCGCAGCGCATTGGTCATACAGCGCGCAGCGCCCTCGCCGTCCTCGCAAGGTGCGGTGATGTGGTGAGCGTCGGCACTCAAGCCATAACCCGCCAACTCACAGTAGATCCGCGCGCCGCGCTTTTTGGCGTGTTCGTATTCTTCGAGCACCAGAACGCCTGCGCCTTCGCCCAATACAAAACCGTCCCTGTCCTTGTCCCACGGCCTGCTCGCGAGCTCGGGCGAGTCGTTGCGGGCTGATAGCGCGCGT
>CAIWNB010000371.1 GCA_903913965.1 uncultured beta proteobacterium | reverse complement strand
CTGATTACCGACTGGCGGCGCGAATACGATATCCCCGACGATTTCATCAAAGGTGCGCTGCTATGCAGCGGCATGTACGATCTCAAGGGGCCGCGTTTGTCGGCGCGCAGTAATTACGTCAAGTTCGACGACGCCATGGAAGACGCGCTGAGTACCCAGCGCCATCTCGACAAGATACGCACGCCGGTGCTGCTGGTGCATGGCACGCTGGAGACGCCTGAATTCCAACGGCAGACGCGTGACTTTGCCACCGCGCTGAAGCAGGCCGGCAAGCCGGTCGAGTTGATCGTTGCCGAGGGCTTCAACCATTTTGAAATTCGCGAAACCTTCGCCAACCCGTTCGGCATCGTTGGCCGCGCGCTGCTGGCGCAGATGAAATTGTCAGGCAACGGAAATTAACCAGGAGTGATTGTGTCGGATCGTGCTTATTGGATCAGCTGGTATGACCTGCCTGCGCAGGAGAGTGAGCGTCGTGAGTATCTGGCGTGGATGAACGGTACTTATATTCCGTCGGTGTTGAAACAACCCGGCGTGTTGTGGGGCGCGCATTACGCCTCCTTGCCCAACATCGCGCCACTCGGTGGTGGCAAGGGCCGCGTCAGCAAGCACGCGGGTGCCGCCGAGGTGCCGCAGGGCGATGGTTTTATCGCGATCTTCGGCGCTGCGTCGCCTTATGTGTTCGCCAACCCGGGGCGCGACGCCCTGCATGCCGGGCTGTCGGCGACGGATCGCGCGATGCTGGCATTACGTGCTGGCGAGCGCAGCAACATCATGATCGAGGAAGAGCGCATACACGGCCCCGAGGCGGCACAGCCGCAGGCTGACCTGTTGCCGGGTGCGTGCATACAGCTGGGCAGCTTTAATTCCATCGACTGGCGCGACGAAGAAGACATGGCACGTTGGTACGCGCAGTGGCGCCTGCCTTCATTGACGACCTTGCCGGGCGTGATCCGTGTGCGCAAGTTGGTGTCGGTCGCTGGTTGGGCCAAGCACGCCTGCTTTTACGAATTCACCTCGCTGGCGGCGCGCAATGAACACTTTGTGCACTACGAAACCACGCGCCCCGACATGGAGGCGTGGTCGAAAGAGGTGGTGCGGCGCCTGGTGCATGCAACACCGTTGCCGATTGTGGGCGAACGCCTGTTCGCGGCGCGCGCTGCAAACGCTTAGTCCTTACGCGCAAGCGGCGCCACCTTGTACGCAAGGCGCGCCGCTCAAATCCCCGTGGGGTTGACTAGAATTTTTCGTCAGGGCCGAGATAACGCCACTGCGACAGCGGCAGGTCACCCAGCATCACGCGGCCGATGCGCACGCGTTTGAGGCCGCCGACGCGCACCCCCACCATTTCACACATGCGGCGGATTTGACGCTTCTTGCCTTCGTGCAGAATGAAGCGCAGCTGCTCCTTGTTGAGCCAGCTGACCTGCGCGCGTTTGAGCGGCTTGCCGTCCATGGTGAGGCCGAAATTGAGTTTGGCGAGGCCTTCGGCAGTCAGATCGCCGACGATGCGCACGAGGTACTCCTTTTCGATCGGCGAGTTTTCACCGATCAGCTGTTTGGCGATGCGGCCGTCCTGGGTCAAGATCAGCAGGCCGGTCGAGTCGATGTCGAGGCGGCCGGCAGGGGCGAGGCCCTTGGTTTGCATCGGGTGGTAACGGATCGGCGAGCGGTCGTCCTTGAAATGCGCTTCGGCGGTGAACAGCGTCGCCGCCGGTATATAACCGGGTTCGGGCTGGCCTGAAACGTAGCCAATTGGTTTGTGCATGAGGATCGTGACCTGCGAATCCTGCTTCGATTGGGCGTTACGGGTCAGCGTGATTTTCTGATGCGGAAACGCGCGTGTGCCGAGTTCAGTCACCGGTTCGCCATCGAGCAGCACCCAGCCGCGCTCGATATAAGCGTCGGCCTCGCGGCGCGAACAGAGACCCTGTTGCGACATCAGTTTGGAGATGCGGACTTTTTCGCCTTCGGAGTTTATGGGGGCGTTCATGGGTTCTTTCAGTGGAATTGCAACAGGTCGAGTGCCAGCGCCTCGGCGACCTCGATGCCGTCGACTGCCGCGGACATGATACCGCCCGCGTAACCGGCGCCTTCGCCGGCGGGATAAAGGCCGCG
>CAIWNB010000370.1 GCA_903913965.1 uncultured beta proteobacterium | reverse complement strand
CAGTCATGTGATTCTCTATCCGGTGCCGGGTGAGGCCGGGCTCGGCGCCGAAGGCGGCCGCTTGATCAACGCCATCTGGTATCGCAACGTTGCTGCCGGCGCCGAAATTGAGTCGCTGATGACCGATCGCGAAGGCATACACCGACCGACCTCGATACGCGCCGGCCTCTTGCAAGCGCGTCATGTCGAACAATTTCAGCGTGACGTCGCCGCCGAATTGCCGCCCGCCGCAGTCGATGTGTTTTCGCGCGCCGAGCCTTTTGTCACCACCATCAACGACGTCGAACCCTCTCGTATGGTGTTCGGCCGCCGTGTGCTGGTCGGCGATGCTGCCGCCGCCACGCGCCCGCATGTGAGCGCTTCAACAGCGCGGGCGATGCGCGCGGCCTGGGGCCTGGCTGATGCGTTGCGCGACACCGGTGGGGCACATGATTGGGCGGCAAAGCTTGCAGCCTGGGAACGCGAACACGTTGCCATTGCACAGGACTTCACGGTGCGCGGTCGCATGATTGGTCGTCGTTTGCAGGTGGACGGCACCTTCGTGCCGGGTGACCCCGAGTTGACGCAGATTACGATGCCGGTGGTGCGCTGAGGGTGGCGCCTGCGTCTGCTGCGCGGGCGTGCCTGATGTTGAAGGCGCATCACGACATCGTTGTGATGGTGTTGTCCGCCACACATCGCTGATGACGCGGCGTTAGTGCTGATGGAAACTTGCATCATTTTTAAAAAACTTTTTCGCAATGCATTTCGCACGTCAGAAACGTTTGTCAGGGCACTTTCCACATCCAAGCACTTGTAACCCTAGTAGCCTCGCTGGCGCCACCATGGGCTTTAGCAGGGAAACAGTGCTGATAGCGACCATCGTTGATCGGCAACTCTCGTCGTGGCCCAATCGGCCAGAACCCCCGGGTTGGAGGTCTGTAGGCCAGAGCGGCCGCTAGCGATTGCCGAAGAGATGGTCGGCGCTTCGGGCTTGAGCATCTGCTCCAGAAAAATGTCAGATGGCGTGCCCTAAGGCGAATTACAAGCACGTTAAAATCGTGCTATTCTGCATCAATAGTATGATCTTTAAATCACACCTTTTGGAGACTTGGATGGGAACCACCCGCAAGACCATTACCGTCACCGACCAGCAGGATGAGTGGATCAAGGCGCAGATCGCGGCTGGGGGTTTCACCAACGACAGTGAATACGTCCGCGATCTGATTCGCCGTGATCAGGCGCGTAACGCGGAAATGGAGGCCGTTCGAGCTGAGTTGATCAAGGGTGAAGCGAGCGGTGAGCCGCACCCCTTCGACGCGGCACGCTTCAAACGGGAGATGACCGCCAAGCATGCCCAAAAAGCGCGCTGAATACCGGCTCGCCCCTGCCGCGACGCGCGATCTTGAAGGTATTTGGCTGTACACGCTCAAAGAATGGGGTATCGAGCAAGCTCATCATTACACCGATGAACTCACTGCCGCCATCGATCAACTCGCAAACAATCCAAAGCTCGGTGCGTCCTGCGACTATATCCGGAAAGGGTATCGCCGCAGCCGGGTGGGGCGACACGCGATCTATTTCCGCATCACCGATTACGGTATTGCCGTAATCCGCGTGTTGCACGATCGCATGGACGCACCCCGGCGCCTCTAATAGATTTGTTTCGGAAAATTGAAGTTTTCAACGGATTCCGCCAACTTACCGAAGGTAAAGGTTACTTCCTACAAAGCCTGCTCCTCGGTCTGAGCGGTTACTGGGGGCCAGTGGTTGTTGAGCTACAGGGTTGTGAATTCGAGCGTCCGCAGTCCGAAATCGCCAGATCACACTTTCGACCCTTAACGGCCAGTTACGATGCGCTAATTCAGGCGCTTAATACGAGCCTGGATCGGGAGCCAACCAAGGGCAGAGCCGGATAATAATTTGGCGCTGCTTTTCCGGTGATTAACTCGGCGGCGTATTGTTATCGGGCCAATGTATTCGTGGGTTCCCGTGTTACCAATTGATATTGAGCGTCATAAGCGATTGCAAAGGGCAGTAAACAGGCCCAAATTCGAGTATCGCCGCCGTTTCCTGATGGCCCCACTTGCGGCTTCCGCTGCACTGCACTGGACGACAAGGCAGGCGTGGGCTCAATCGCAACCCGTGTCGATATTCATGGCGTGGCACGCAGCGGCGGCTACCACCCAACCGACTGCAGCGCTGACAGTAGTGGGTCGATAGCGCCATCTGGGAGTTTTCGGACTCGGACGCTCAAATCAGAAGCCCCATTACCTCGCCGTCAATTGGCTGGCGACCGGAGTAACTTATGAGCAGACCTTTATGAAGCTAGCCAGTATCATCAGTCGCTTGGTGTCGTGGGTAGAGTTCCTACGTCCAATTACCGCTGCCGCTGCGGTATTCTTCGCTTCTGAAGATTATTCAAATACTGTCATCACCCATTGAAGGAATGTAATCATGTCGGACCCCCTCTATCTGCTTACCGTTGAAGACGGTGTGGCGCTGGTCACCCTCAACCGCCCGCAGGCGATGAATTCAATTAACCGCGAACTGCGCCTGCAGTTGCTGGAGCTCTTCCCATTGCTGGATTTACGCGACGACGTCAACGTGATCGTATTGACCGGCGCGGGCGACAAGGCCTTTTGCACCGGCGCCGATCTCAAGGAGCGCTCGTCACGCACTACCGCCGACATGGTGCATGACCGTCATTACATGATTCCAAAATTCACCGTGGTCGTTGCCAGTGTGAGCAAGCCGGTGATCGCGGCGGTCAAGGGCTATTGCATGGGTGGCGGCTTTGAGCTCGTGCTTCAGTGCGATATTTCGATTGCCGCCGACAACGCGATCTTCGCCCTGCCCGAAGTGACGCACGGGTTTTTCCCCGGCGGCGGCGCCTGCCAGCGTCTGCCGCGCATCATTGGATATCAGAAAGCGAAAGAATTGATCCTCACCGGCCGCCGCTTCGATGCCAAAGAAGCGAAGGAACTCGGCTTGCTGAATCAAATCGTGCCGACTGATCAGGTGTTGAACGAAGCGATGACGATGGCAAAAAAAATCGCCGCCTATCCGTCGATGGGTGTGATCCAGGCCAAGCGTGCGATGAACCAGTCGATGGAAACGGCGCTCTCGCAGGGCCTGCGCTTTGACGATGAGGCGTGGATCGCCTGCATGCACTCCGACGCGTGGAAAGAAAAACTCGGCGAGTTTGCGCGCAAGGAGCGCAAGTCCTAGCGCTTGTTCGGGCTGATCGGCGCTCCCCGCCGGTCAGCCAGCCTTCGCATGCGTACCGAATGAATTTTTCCGAACACCGCGCTGCGATCAAGCGGAGCGGGGTACAAAATATAACAACGCAATTTGGAGGTTACATGACGACCGTTTATTTAAAAGCCGTAGTGCTGGCGTTGATGATGATGGCCGCGCCGCTGGCCGCCAGCGCTGCCGAGGTCACGCTGTTTATTTCCAATGCGGTGAAAACGGTGTTGGAGGACATTGGCCCGCGCTTCGAGCGTGAAAGCGGACACAAGCTGATCATGACTTTTGGTTCCACCAATCCGCTCAAGGCGCGGATTGAAAAGAACGAGCCGTTTGATCTGACCATCCTCGGCGAAGACGGCATCGATGAGCTGACTCAAAAGGGCCGGCTGGTCGCCGCTTCGCGTACGGTGGTGGCGCGTTCAGGCATGGGAGTGGCGATTCGCAAGGGCGCGCCCAAGCCCGACCTCAGCACCGCCGAAGCCTTCAAGCGCGCGATGCTCAATGCGAAGTCGGTGGCCTACATCGATGGCGGCATCACCGGCAGCTATCTGGCGGTGCTGTTCCAGCGGCTTGGCATTACTGACAACATGAAAGCCAAGTTCGTCAACACGCGCGGCGGCGAGGCGGTCGCCAGAGGCGAGGTCGAACTCGGTGTGACGCAGATCAGCGAGGTGTTGTATGAGAAGGGGGCCGAGCTGGCCGGTCCGCTGCCACCGGAAATTCAGAACTACACCCGCTTCTCTGCTGCGCTGAGCGTGAATGCTCGCCAGGCCGATGCGGCGCGGGCGCTCCTCAAAATGCTGGTTTCTCCGGAGGCCGCACGAGTGTTACGCGAGATCGGTATGGAGCCGCCCGGCTGATTGTAAACAGCGCGCTGGGTTGGCCGGTCTGGAGTTATCTACTAACGTCGCGCTGATAGGGTCGGCCTCGACACACCAAGGTGGTAAAGAAACGGCATGCGCGTTACCTGGAAGGCGTTATTGGTTTGGATCTGCATGGCGGCTGGCGTCCATGCGGCGGAGATTGCGCCGCTGGATGACTTTGCGCAGCGTATGCAGCCCTGTGCTGCCTGTCACGGCAGGGAAGGGCGTCCGGCCACCGAAGGCTATTCGCCGCGGATCGCCGGCAAGCCGGCTGGCTATCTCTACGAACAACTACTGAATTTTCGTGACGGACGCCGGGTCTCGCCGATGATGAGCTATATGGTGGATCGCCAGTCCGAGGCTTACCTGCGCAGGATGGCGGAATTTTTTTCGCAACAGGAGTTTCCCTACGCGACGCCGCGAGTGGTCCGGCGCGATGCCGCATCAATGGCGCGTGGCGAACAACTGGTGCGCAAAGGAGATGCTGCGCACAGCATTCCTGCTTGCATGACCTGTCACGGTCAGCAGCTCACAGGGATCGCACCCGCTGTGCCCGGGCTGCTGGGGCTGCCGCAATATTATCTGGCAGCCCAACTTAATTCCTGGCGTCAGGGTTTGCGCCATGCCCGCGCGCCTGATTGCATGGCAGAGATTGCACAAGCGCTGCAGGCCGACGATGTCGATGCGGTTAGTGCGTGGCTGGCCTCGCAGCCGGTGCCGCGTGATGCGCGTGCACCGTTGCAGCGGTTTGAGGCACCGCTGCGCTGCGGCAGTCTGGAGCCGCGATGACGAAAGCGCTGCGCGTTGCCATGGTTGCGCTGCTGCTGTTGATCGGTGGCGTGACACTCGTGGCGTGGCTGGGCTTACGCAGTGATCGCTCTGAAGAATCGGTTGCACCGGTGATCGCGTCTGATCTGCAGGATCGCGTCGCGCGTGGCCGCTACCTCGCGCTGGCGGGCAACTGCCGTGGTTGTCATACCGAACGGGGTGGCGCGGATTATGCGGGCGGTCGCGTGATCGCGACGTCGTTTGGCGAGTTCCGCACACCCAATCTCACGCCTGACGCGGCAACCGGCATCGGACGCTGGAGCGAAAATGATTTCTGGCGTGCCATGCATGAAGGCAAACGCCCCGACGGTGCGCCGCTGTATCCGGCTTTTCCGTATACCCACTACACTAAAATTTCACGTGCTGATGTGGCTGCGCTCTATGCGTATTTGCAGAGCGTGCCTGAGGTGAATAAAGGCAATCTGGCCCATAGCCTGCAGTTTCCGTATGACCAGCGCTGGCTAGTGGTGGCGTGGCGGGCGCTGTTCTTCAGGCCGGGCGCTTACCAAATGGTCGCCACACAGGATGAGCGCTGGAACCGCGGTGCCTATCTGGTGCAGGGGCTCGGACATTGCGGCGCCTGCCACGACGCGCGTAATGCGCTCGGTGCGATCCGCGGGCAGGCGGATGCTGCCGGTGGTGTGATACACAACTGGTATGCGCCAGCGTTAAATGCGGCTGCTGAAGCAGGGGTTGCAGCATGGTCGGAAGATCAGGTGATCGCACTGCTACGCACCGGTCTCAATGAAAAGGCGGTAACCCTCGGGCCGATGGCCGAGGTGGTCTACAACAGCCTGCAACATCTGCGCGATGAAGATCTGCGGGCGATGGCTGTATATCTGCGGTCACTCAAGGCGCAGGTATCGCCGCCGCCGGCCGCCGCGCCTCGTCAGTCAGCCGAAACGCGCATGGTGGCCAACGCGCGGGGGGCGCGCGATTACGCCGATCATTGCGCCGGCTGTCACGGCCAACAGGGTCAGGGCCGTGTGCCGGCAACGCGTCCGTTGGCCGCGAATCGTGATGTCACCATGACGCCGGCGATGAATGTGATACGCATTGTTTTGCAGGGCGGTTACGCGCCCGGCACGGCGGGTAATCCGCAACCGTTCGGCATGCCGCCTTTCGGCGGCACGTTGAGCGACGAGCGGATCGCCGACCTCGTGAGCTATATCCGTTCGGCGTGGGGCAATGACGCGCCGGCGGTGGCGGGTCATGAAGTGGCGCGGCAGCGTGGCGGGGTGTTGTGGTGAGTCGTGGTTCAACCGGGGAAGATTTGATGCGCGCTGTGCTTTTTCTATTGCTGCTTGCCTGCCACATGACGACGGGCGCCCAGGCGCAAGATTATCCCGTGCGGCCGCTCAGACTGATCGCGCCGTCGACTGCCGGGGGCGGCGGTACTGATCTCTACGCCCGCCTGCTGGGTAAAAAACTGACCGAGGCCTGGGGGCAGCAGGTCATCATCGATAACCGTCCGGGTGCCGGCATGGCATTGGGGGCGGCGGTGGTCGCCAAGGCGGTGCCCGATGGTTACACGTTGTTGATGGGCCATCCCAATTCGCTGACGGTGGGGCCGGCCTTGCGCGCGGGCGGCAGCTACGACCCCTTGCAGGACTTTGCGCCCTTGACGCTGTTGATGAAAGCACCCTCGATGATTTCAGTGCATCCAGGCACCGGTATCACATCGCTGCAGGAATTGATCGCCGCGGCCAGGAAGCGGCCCGGCGATATGACCTACGGTACCTCGGGCAGTGGCAGTGTCGGCAATATGATCGGTGAGCTACTGAGTCAGCGCGCGGCGATCAAGCTGGTGCATGTGCCGTACAAGGGCGCTTCACCGGCGTTACTGGATCTGGCCGCCGGCCGTCTGGTGTTTGTTTCGTCCTCGCTGGTTTCACAGATCGCGTTTGTGCGTGACGGGCGCATCCGCGCCATTGCCACCACCGGTGCGAATCGTACGCGGCTCACGCCCAATGTGCCGACCGTCATTGAGGCGGGGGTTCCTGCCTTTGATGTGACGGCGTGGCATGGTGTGCTGGCACCGGCTAAAACGCCGCCTGAAATCATTGCCAAACTCAACCGTGAAATCGTCCGCATACTCGCGCTGCCCGATGTGCAGGAAACGCTGCTGGTGGAAGGCGGCGAAATCACACCCACCACACCGCAGGCGTTTGCGGCGTTGTTGCGCAGTGAATTGCAGCTGTGGACGAAGGTGGTCAAGCAGGCGGGTATTGCGCTGGAACCCTGATGGGTGAGTGGGACTCAGGCTATTACGTGACCTGCCAGCCGGTGCGCGGTCATATTAGGTGCAGGTGGCTGTCATGTAACGGGCCAGGCATTCAGTCGTCAGCATGTTTTCGCGCAGCAGGCCGCGGCTCTTATTCGACGCTGATACCGGCGTTGCGCGCGACCTGCGACCACATGCTGATTTCACGGGTGATGCGGCGAGCGAATTCCTCCGGTGTTGAATGCGTGGCTTCGAGATCGAAGGTGCGCAGGCGTTTTTGTAGCTCGGGTTGTTTGAGCACGCGTGCGACCTCCTGATTGAGTGTGGCGATGATGGCGCGCGGCGTGCCGGCGGGTGCGCCCAGCGCGTACCAGAATTCAGCCGAATAGCCGGGCACCACTTCGTTGACCGCCGGCACCTCGGGCAGGTCGCGTGAGCGTTGTTCACCGGTGGCGGCGAGCAGGCGTAATTTGCCGGTACTCGTATACGGCAGCAGGCCGGCGCCGGGTGCGATGTAAAACTGAATCTGGCCGCCGAGCAAATCGATGATGGCCGGTCCGATGCCTTTGTAAGGGACATGCACGACGTTGATGTTGGCCATCTGCCGGAATAATTCAGTGGCCAGATGCGTCGAGGAACCGGTGCCCGCCGAGCCGTAGTTCAGACTGCCCGGCTTCGCACGGGCTAGCGCAATGAACTCTTTGAGATTGCCCGCTTTGACCCCCGGATGCACTGCCAGAAACATCGGGCCGGCAGCCATCAAGGCAATCGGTGCGATGTCACGCACCGGGTCGTAAGGCAGTTTGTAGAGCGCGGGGCTGGCGACGAAAGACGACGACATCATCAGCAGCGTATAGCCGTCGGGATTGGCGCGCGCGACGATGGCGATGCCGACTGTGGCACCGGCACCGCTGCGGTTGTCGACCACAAATTGCTGACCGAATTTCTCACTGAGCTGCGCGGCCACCAGACGTGCCACCGTGTCGACGCTGCCGCCGGGAGCGAGCGGCACGATCAGGCGCACTGGTTTATCCGGCCATGCGGCTTGTGCCGTGTTAAATACCATCATGAACGGTACGGCGAACGTTGCCAACAACGCCGGCAGCAGCCGGTAAAAATAAGACCTCACAAGTTTTTCTCCGCAGACGGTAGTGTGGTGGCTAAAACCGTCGCGATCTTGCGCCCGTGTTATGACGCTGGTCAATAGCTGTGGTGGCGCTTTTGCTGTTGCTCTCGGGCGGTGCGACAATGTTTAGGCATGCGCGCCGGTGGCCCGACGCTGCAATTCTAAGGAGTGGAAATGGAAACACGTGAATTGGGTATCGCGGTGGTCGGTTCCGGGCGCATCGGCTCGCTGCGGGCGCAAATGGCGGCGGCGCATCCGGCGGTGAAGTTTCTGGCGGTGTCCGACTTGAGCGCCGATCGCGCCGCTGAGTTGGCTGAGCGCACGGGGGCTGATTTTTCCTCGGCGGACAATCTGGCGGTGATCTCGCATCCGCAGGTCAATGCGGTGATCGTCTCGACCAGCGAGCACGAGCATTTGCTGCCAGTGATGCAGGCGCTGGAACTGGGTAAACCGGTGTTGGTTGAGAAGCCCATTGCACTTACACTCGCCGATGCCGATGCGCTGATCGCCAAGTCTGAGGCCACCGGTACGCCCTTGTATGTTGGCTACGCCCAGCGCTTCAAGCGGCGCTATCTCTCGGCAAAAGATCAAATCCTTGCCGGCCGCGTTGGCGAAATCACCGCGCTCACCGGGCGCGCCTGCAATACGCGCGCACAAGGGATCGAGATTCTCAAGCGGTCAGCCACCGCCACACCGGTGGTGGATGTGCTGACTTACTGGGTGGATGTCGCCGGTTGGTTTCTCGAAGGCATACGGCCGCGCGAAGTCACTGCACGTGGTCACGGCACGGTGTTTCGCGAGGCCGGTTACGACGTCAATGATGCGACCTTTGCGCTGATCACCTATGAAAATGGCGCGGTGGTGAATCTTGGCGTTTACTACGCGCTGCCGGAACATGCGCCGCAACTCGGCATGGGTGTGCGCATCGAGGTTTATGGCTCGGAAGGCTCGTTGATGCTCAACGATGACCACACCGACGAACTGCTGATTACCAACAAGGGCATTCCGCACGCCTATATTCCGGGGCTCGAATTCAAGACCGCGTTTTTGTCGTCATCAACCCCCGGAAACTGGCACCTTGGTGATTATTGGGGCCCGGTGGCTGATGAGTCGCGCGTATGGCTCGATCATCTCTCGCGCAACCGGCCCTGTCCGATGGCCACCGCGCGTGAGGCACGTCAAACGCTGGAAATCACGCTCGCCATTGAAGAGTCGGCGCGCACTGGCCGCAGCATCACGCTCGGGAGTTAGGCAGCCACGCGTATCAGGGTTTGGCCGGCGGCTGGCGGTAGATCGTGTAATACACCAGCGCCACCAGCACGCTGCCGCCGACCATATTACCCAGCGTGACCGGTAAGAGGTTGGTGGCAAAACCGCCCCAGTCGAGCGTGGTGGTGTCCACACCCGTTGCGCTCACGCCGTCGGCGCGCAACAGGATGCCGAGCGGAATGAAATACATATTGGCAACGCTGTGCTCAAAGCCGGCGGCAACAAACGCCGACACCGGCAGGATGATGGCGACGATTTTGTCGGTGACGGTGCGTCCAGCCAGCGCGATCCACACCGCCAGACAAACCAGCAGATTGCACAACAAGCCTTTGAAAAAGGCTTCGCCAAACGGCATGGCGGTTTTGGCGGCGGCGATTTTTAAATAGGCGATGCCGACCGCGCCGTGATTCATGGCGGCGTGATTCGATAAATAGACGACGAGGGCGAGGCCGATGGCGCCGGCCGCGTTGGCGCAATAGACGAGCACCCAGTTACGCAATAACTCCGTGCAGCTGATGCGTCCGTCGGCCCACGCCATGACCAGCAGATTGTTACCAGTAAACAATTCCGCGCCGGCCACTACCACCAACACGAGGCCGAGGGAAAAGGCGATGCCACCGGCCATGCGTGCAATGCCGAAACTGAGCTGCGTGTCGCTGATGATCACTGTGTAATAGAGCGCGCCCAGACTGATAAAGCCGCCGGCGACGAGTCCCAGCATGATGGTTTGCAAGGTCGGCAAGTGCGCTTTGGCGACACCGATAGTCTCGACTTTTTCGGCAATTTCTTTCGGCGTATAGGCATCAAAACTGTACATGGCTCAAGCGCTCCGATGATCGCGGTGGATGCGCTATTAAACACCGGTCAGCGTTGCCTGTGTTGCCGCTGTTATGCATAGCGCGCGCATGATCGTCATCGTTTAACGCAGGATCACTAAGGCCGCTGGAACAGCGATTGCGCTGGTATACTCCGCGCCACGCGATTCTGTTGACCAGTCCCCGGGTCGCTGTCGATTCCGACACATCATTTTGATCCGCCTGTGACTGGCGCCTTGTGCGGTGACAGGCCTTCGTTTTTT
>CAIWNB010000369.1 GCA_903913965.1 uncultured beta proteobacterium | reverse complement strand
TTCCTCCGTTGGCTCTGCATCCTGCAGCAGTCGAGCCTTTTCGCCAGCCGGATGGTGCTGACCCTCTACGCGCTGCAGTTGGGCGCGCAGGCCTTGGTCGTCGGTGCGCTGGTGGCACTGTTCTCGTTTTTTCCGGCGACGCTGGCGGTGGTCGCCGGTCGCCTGGTGGATCGCTATGGCGCGCGCTGGTTTCTCGCGGCGAGCGCGGCCGGGTCGGCGCTAGGGATGTGCCTGCCGATTGCCTTTCCGTCGTTGGCGTCGGTGTTGATTGCCGGCGCGTTGGCCGGGCTGTCGATGGTGTTTTACAACGTCTCGCTGCAAAGCCTCACTGGACTATGGAGTACGCCGGCGACACGCGGGCGCAATTTCTCGACCTATTCGATGATGACTTCGGCCGGTGGTCTCATCGGCCCGGTGATCGGCGGCTTCGCCGTTGATCATTTTGGCTACAGCATTTCCTGCGCGACTACCGCGGTGTTGACCCTGGTGACCGTGGTCCTGCTGCTCTTGCGTCGCGGCAGACTGGAGCCGGCGGCGCAACGCGCGGTGGCACCGAAGGCGGCGATCCCGCTGCGCGAGACGCTGGCCATGCTGCGCGACCCCATGGTTCGTCATACCATCGCCACCGGTTGCATGATTAACTCCGGCATGAATCTCTATGTGGCTTACATGCCGGTGTATGCCCACGGTCTGGGCCTGTCGGGCGCGGTCATCGGGCTCATTCTCTCCAGTCAGGCGGCGGCCGCCTTCGTTGCGCGTGCCTTGTTGCCGCGCAGTTTGCAGTGGCTGAAGGAAGAGGGCGTGCTGGTGCTGGCCTTCTCGCTCGGTGCGGCGAGCCTCGTGCTCATGCCGCTAGTCGAGGCGCCATGGATGCTGGTGCTGCTGTCGTTTATCTTCGGCCTCGGGATGGGCGGCGGCCAGCCCATCATCACCATGCTGACCTTTCAGAACTCGCCACCGGGGCGTACTGGCGAAAGCGTTGGCCTCAAGGTCACCACCAATCACGCCACCAATATGGTGAGCCCCATGATCTTTGGCGGCATCGCCACCGCCTTTGGCTTGCTGCCGATGTTCTGGGTCAACGGGGTGTTGATGGCGGCCGGGGCTTGGATCAGTCGGCCGAAGAAGTCGTCCTGACGGCGGTCGTGCGGGGATCGATGCAGGGGGGGGGGCGCAAGTCAGGTGTTCGCCGGCTTGAGCAAGGACAAAGTAACTGGCCTGACGGAGATGCCAGTGCGCAATAAGATTGCTGACGTGGATTGAAAGTGCTGCTGCGCGCTTTAAGCGGGCGCTTTCCCCGCGTCATCGAGTGGCAGCGCCGGCAGCGCCGGCAGCGACAGCGTCACACAGGTGCCTTCTGCAGGGGTGCTGTGTACGGTGAATGTGCCTTTGTGCAAATCGACGATGGTTTTGACCAGCGCGATACCGAGGCCGGCACCAGGCAGGGTGCCCGAGGTGTCAACGCGAAAGAAGCGCTCGCCGAGGCGCGCGAGATCAATTTGGCTGATGCCGATGCCTTGGTCCTCGACGACGATTTTGACCCGGGCGTCGCTCTCGTTGTCGTCCCGCCCCACTGACAGCGTAATCGTTTGATCGGCGGGAGAGAACTTCAGCGCGTTATCCAGCAGATGCGTGACCGCCTGCAGGATTTTGTTGTAATCAACGCGTGCCAGCAGTGTTTCAGGCGGTGTTTTGAGGATGATGCGCGCGGAGGCCTGATGAAAGGTTTTGCGCGCCTCTGTAACCACCGAGCGCAAGTCATGCGTATCGAACACAAAATCAGTGCCGTGTAGATTGTCGATGCGGTTGAGATCGAGCATTTCAGTGACGATTTCACTGGTACGGGTGGCCTGACGGGCGATGGTCTCGAGGTGGTCGCGGCGCGTTTCGCTGTCGTAATCGACCGCCAGCAGCAGTTGCGAATAGCCGAGGATGCTCGTCAGCGGGGTTCGCAATTCGTGCGCAGCGGTGTTCAGAAACCGGGTCTTCATTTCGTCGAGCTCGTAGCGCGCGGTGATGTCGTGGAAATACAGCAGCAAATAAATGCCAAAGGGCGTTTTCAATGCGCGGCGCAGCAGCACTTTTTTGTGCGGCTGTTGCAGATAAATTTCGTGTGCCGACTCGAGTGCCTTGGGGTTGGCGTTGATGCCCAGCATCTTGGCCTCGATCGGCCTGTAGATTTTTTCAGGATCACAGTGATGCGCGATGGCTGCGTCTAACTCCGCCACACTCAAGCCATTGATGGCGTTGGCCGGCAGGCCGGTGAGTTCCAGAAAGGCCGTGTTGGTGTAGGCGAGGCGATCGTTTTCGTCAAAGGCCACCAGTCCGTCCGCACTCATCGACGTCAGTGCTTCGATGCGCGCCGTCCAGACGATCAGCGCATCCTCGGCGTTTTTGCGGGCGGTGACATCGTTGACCAAGCCGAAAAAATGCGTCAGCTGCCCTTGCGCGTCGTGCACCGGCGAGATTGTTAATTCGTTCCAGAACAGTCTGCCGTCTTTGCGGTAATTGCGCAGCGTCACCGTTATCGGTTTCTGTGCCGCGATGGCTGCGCGCAATTTGTCGATATCCGCCTGCTCGGTATCCTTGCCATGGAGTATGCGGCCCGGCGGCTTGCCCAAGAGCTCGGCGCTGCTGTAGCCGGTTATGTTTTCGTAGGCAGGGTTGACGTAGATGGTGCTCAATTTACCGTCACTGGCATCGACGACGATGATCCCTTGCGAGGACTCGGCCACTGCGCGCGCCCAGACGAGGGGCAGCGAGGTTTTCGGATGATTGCCGTCGGGTGTAACGTTCAAATCGCGCTTTCGTCTGTTCGCTTCAGTGTTGAGCAATAATTACGCAGAAGCGATCGCTTGCGGTAGCTCGGGTATGCGGCCTTGTTGCGTTATCTGCGCCGCCTGCCATAAATACCTCTGATTTTACGAAAGCTTGAGCAATTCGCATATGGCTGCGGATTTCTTTGTGCCCGGAAGGATTCTAACCGGAATGATTTTGAATGCGTCCCGCAAAATTGCGAAAACGCAAAATTGCCGGGGCGGCAAGAGAAATAATCCAGCGGCGCCGGCGAGTCGCGCTGGTTTTGGTGGCTGTGGAGCGCCGGGGAGGCCATGCGATAATGGCTTTCCTGCTCAACCACCCCTTGTGAAAAGCTGACATGGCCCAACCCCGCATCGTCGTGACGCGCGAAGTATTTGATGAAACCATCGATTTTCTGGGCCGGCATTGCGAGGTCGAGGCTAATCAGGCGGATGTGCCGCTGACGGCCGACCAGATCGCCGCGCGTCTGCGCAATGCGGAGGCGCTGATGTGTTCGCTGACCGACAAGGTCGACGCCACGCTGTTGGCGCAATGTCCCAGGCTCAAGGTGGTGGCGAACATCGCCGTCGGCTATAACAACATCGACGTCGCCGCTTGTACGGCGCGCGGCATTATGGTGACCAATACGCCCGGCGTGCTCGATGACAGCACCGCCGATCTGGCGTGGACGCTGATGTTGGCGACAGCGCGGCGTCTGACCGAGGTTGAGTCGTATATCCGTGGCGGCGACTGGACCGGCTGGCGCCTCAAGCAATGGCTGGGCGTGGATGTGCATCACGCCACGCTGGGCATCATCGGCATGGGCCGTATCGGGCAGGCGATCGCCAAGCGCGCCGGCGGCTTCGACATGCGCGTGATTTATCACAACCGCAAGCCGCTCGCCGCCGACATCGAGCAGCGCCTCAACGCCCGCTATGTGACGCAGGACGCCTTGCTGGCCGAGGCCGATTTCATCGTTCTGCAAATGCCATATTCCGCTGAGACCCATCATCTGATCGGTGCGCAGGAGCTGGCCAAAATGAAGCCCACCGCCATTCTCATCAATTCAACGCGCGGTGGCGTGGTCGATGACGTCGCGCTGATCGAGGCGCTGCAGGCCGGCACCATCCGCGCCGCCGGGCTCGACGTTTTTGAAAACGAGCCGAAACTGAACCCGGGCTTTCTCGCCCTGAAAAACGTCGTGCTCTCGCCGCATATTGGCAGCTCTACGGAAGCGACGCGTCGCGCCATGGCGATGACGGCGGCGGCCAATGCGGTGGCCGCACTGAGCGGTGCGCTGCCCCCCAATCTGCTCAACCCCGAAGTCAAACGCGCTTAAGAACGATTAGGGGCGACTGCACGCGACTGAATACGATTAAGCCTGGTTGGCGACGTTCAGCATGGTGGGTTACGACCAAAACGACCAAGCCCAACCAGGCACCGTAAATCGTAGCGGCGGCCGGCGGCGCACACATTAACGCCGCATGGCGGGAAGACGATGCAAATCATTCATCTGATGATCGAGGTCATGCTGCCGCTGTCGCTGCTGGTGGGCGCCGGTGCGGTCTGGCCTCTGTTGTTTCCCGACACCGATGTCGAGGCGATGCGCTCGCAGTTAAACCGCTTGGTGCTCTATCTGTTTTTTCCGTGCATTTTGTTTGCGGTGGGCGCCAGCACGCGCGTCACTACCGAGCTACTCGCAGTGCCGCTGCTGGTCGGGCTGGGCACGCTGGGTTCGGGGGCGCTGCTCTATGTGCTGTTGTATGTATCGCCGCTGGGCCGCAATTTGGCCGACCCGACGCGCGCCGCCCTGATGATCGGTGGCATGTGGGGCAACACCTTCAATCTCGGTGCGCCG
The DNA here is from genome assembly GCA_903913965.1 of uncultured beta proteobacterium. Classification (GTDB taxonomy): domain Bacteria; phylum Pseudomonadota; class Gammaproteobacteria; order Burkholderiales; family SG8-41; genus PALSA-1004. Next base: position 3,483 of record CAIWNB010000369.1, on the reverse strand, counting down.
GTGCTGATGTTTTTTTTCGGTCGCGATGCGGTGCGTTACGCCGTCTTCAACGACATGCTGATGACGATGCCTTTTGTCTGGACGCTGGGCGTGTTGATCGCCACGCGCCTGGGTTCGCATGGCAGCGCGGCATCCTATCCGTCGGTGTGGCGCGTGGTGTTTTCGATCCCGCTGTTGTGGGCGTTTGGCGCCGGCCTGGCCTTGCAATACACGGGCCTCGCTTATGCGCCGCTGGTCAACGCCGCGCACATGATCGGTCAAGCGACTATCCCGCTGGTGTTGTTCGTGCTCGGCATGACCATCCCGTGGCGCAACCTCACACCACGCCCGGAGATACTCGCCGCAGCCGGGGTCAAATTACTCTTCGCGCCGCTGCTGGTGGCGCTGGCTGCGCGCTGTTTGTTCGAGCCGTTAACCGAGGCCCATCTGGCGGCCTCGATTGAGGCGACGACACCGGCGATGATGACGGTGCTGCTCCTGGCTGAACGCTTTCGTCTCGACAGTGCGGCGGCGGCTTTGCTGATCGGCTGGAGTACAATTCTGTTCTGGCTGACATTGCCGCTGACGCTGGCGCTCGGGTTGATTCATTAGCGTTGCATTGAGCAAGCGGCGGCGCGATCGATCCACTGGTGAGGGCACGCCGGCCGTTGGTCGGGCCAACCCGCCGTGTTACCGGTAGCGCGCTTAAGATGCCGGTTTTCTGGAGTGATGGATGAAAAAAATCAGTTGGTTTGCCGCGCTGGTGATGGCGCTCAGTGGCCTCGTGTCACCGGTGGTTGCGCAGGCGCCCAAAGCCGCGCCCGCTGCGGAGTGGTATCGCGCCGGTCACGTCACCCTACGGATCGCAGATGCGGCGCGCGATTTCAACGCGACCTGGCAGTTTGATCGCGCCGACAACGGCGATAACCGCGTGATTCGCGACGAGCGTCGCGCCGGCGTGGCGCTCAACGCCACCGTGATGACGGTGTGCGATGACCTCGCGCTGCTGATGCAGGGCGTGGCGCCGGTGCCGCGCCGCGAGATGCGCGAACTCGACGAGCCGGTGCTGCATTTGCAAATGCTGTTGCGCCTCTTGGCGCGCGCCGTGCCGGAAGGGCCGGCCGCGGTGATGGCGGTAAAGAACCTTGAACTCGACGAAGCAGCCAACCCACTGCAGGTGCAAAAAGGCCAGATGGGGCGACTCGATTTCAATGCGCCGTGGCGTGTGCGCGGTCGGCTTACGCGCGAGGGCGATGCGCTGGCCTTCGAGCTGGTCTTTAATCACGCCGGTGCCAATGCGCAGGATGCGCGCAACGAATTGACGCTCTCCGGCCGCTGGCAGCGCGACAGTGCGGCGCGCAGTTTCGCCGACAGCACGGCGATCGCCGACTGGCGGGTGTTTCGCGTCAACCCGGTACCGGTCACCACCGGCGGGCACACGCGTCTTGAATCGATGGTGATCACCACACCGCTGCGCTATGCCACGCTGGGGCATCTGCGCCGGCATATCGAGCGTGCGTGGAGTCCGAATCCGAAAGTGGCAGCTATCATGGAGTGCAAAGCATGAGTGTTAAACCGGCAGTGGGTTTCATCGGTATCGGCGCCATGGGCGAACCGATGGCGCTTAATTTGATCAAGGCCGGCTACCAGCTGACCGTGTATGCACGTCGCGCGGAGGCGGCCGCCGCGCTGGTGAAGGCGGGGGCGGCGCTGGCGGCCACACCGGCGGAGGTCGCACGCGCGTCCGCCATCGTGGTCACCATGGTGACCACCGCCGCCGATTGCGAGCAAGTGACGCTCGGAGCGCAGGGCATCATCGAGGGCGCCGCAGCCGGCGCAGTGGTGATCGACATGGCGACGATTTCACCGCTGGCGGCGCGGCGCATTGCCGAGGCCCTGGCAGCGCGCGGTATTGAACATATCGACGCGCCGGTGTCGGGCGGGCCGATGGGCGCGCGCGATGGCACACTGTCGATCATGGCCGGTGGCGCGGATGCGGTGTTTGCACGCGTCAAACCGTTGTTTGAAGCGATGGGCAAAACGATTTTGCATATGGGCGATCACGGCGCCGGCCAGGTCACCAAGGCCTGCAACCAGCTGAGTCTGACGGTTACGCTGCAGGGCGTGGCCGAGGCGATCAACCTCGCCGCGCGCTGCGGCGTTGATCCGGTCAAGGTGCGCGAGGCCATGCTCGGTGGTTTTGCGGCGAGTCGCGTGCTCGAGTTGTTTGGCAAACGCATGGTCGAGCGTGATTTCGAACACGGCGTGGATGCGCGCTTCTATCACAAGGATCTCAATATCGTGCTCGGTCTGACGCATGAGCTCGGGTTGCCGTCGCCGGCGGCGGCGGTGACGCTGCAGCAGATCAATGCGCTGGTCGGGCGCGGTGGCGCGTATTCGGATTTTTCGCGCATGATCGAAGTGCTCGAACAGGCCGGCGGCGCAAAATAGCCGCGCCGCACGGGGCGCCCGATGGGGTGCCCTGCGCTACACTAGCAGGATGCCGGCGGGGTAATCCAGCCTCGCCGCGCCGCGGAGGAAAGCAATGAGTCTGACTGTTTATGAAGCGGTTACGCCGCGTCTGCATCGCAGCGAGCTGGCCGTGCCGGCATCCAGCCCGAAAATGATTGAGAAGGCGAGCCGCAGTGCCGCCGATATCGTGTTTTTTGACCTTGAAGATTCGGTCGCGCCCGACGACAAGCCGCGCGCGCGCAAGAACATCATCGCTGCCCTCAACGATCTCGATTGGGGCACGCGCACGGTGAGCGTGCGTATCAACGGGCTTGATACGCCGTTTACTTATCGCGACGTGATCGAAGTGGTCGAGGCCTGTCCGCGCGTTGACATGCTGTTTCTGCCCAAAGTCGGCGTTGCCGCCGATGTCTATGCGCTCGATGTGCTGGTCACGCAAATTGAAAATGCGCATGGCCGCAGCAAGCGCATCGGTTTTGAAATCATGATCGAAACCGCACTCGGCTTGTGTAACGTCGAGTCGATCGCGCAGTCGAGTAAACGCCTTGAGGCGATGTGTTTTGGCTCGGGCGATTTTGCCGCCTCGACAGGCGCACGCACCACCACCATTGGCGGCTTGAATCCTGATTACGCGGTGTTGTCCGAAGCCGATCCGGCGGGGCATCGGCAGTCGTATCCACTCGACCCGTGGCACGCCGCGCAATCGCGCATTGTCACCGCTTGTCGCGCCTACGGTCTGCGTCCGCTCGACGGCCCCTACAGTGACTTCAACGACAAGGACGGTTTGCTCGCCTCGAGCCGCCGCTCGGCGGCGCTGGGTTTTGAGGGCCGCATGGTGATCCATCCTTCACAGATTGAGACGGTCAACGAGGTCTTCAGTCCGGCGCCTGCCGAAGTTGAACGCGCGCGGCGTATCGTCGAGGCGATGGCGCAGGCGGCGCGCGAAGGGCGCGGTTCGGCGCAACTCGACGGTCGCATGATCGATATCGCCAACATTCGCATGGCGCAAAGCATCATCGGCAAGGCCGAGGC
>CAIWNB010000368.1 GCA_903913965.1 uncultured beta proteobacterium | reverse complement strand
GGTCTGATTTATCTGCTCGACCGTGTGCGCGGCCTGCACATACTTGAGAGAACCTGACCACTGTCGGCGTCTTCGCTGACGCGCACGAATCCGCCCAGCGGTACCGGGTTCGTGCGGCGCTTCTTCGATCAATTGTCGAATAATCGCCGCCGAAGTGCTGGCGCAGTCGCAAGTCCGTATCAAACCGTACGGGTAAGAAGCAGACGGGAGCAGGCGCCAAAGCACGTTAAACTCGCGCTTTCCTTGCACCCCTGCTTCCTAACACCTCACTTCTGACACCATACTCATCACGCCCAAATGAATATTTCCATACTCGACGATTATTTTGATTCGGTCCGTACCCTGAACTGCTTTGGCAAGACGGCAGGACATCATGTAACCATTTGGAACGACCATACCAAGGACATTGATATCCTCGCCGAACGGCTGAAGGATACCGAGGCGCTGGTTTTGATCCGCGAGCGCACTCCGGTGCGTGCGGCGTTGATCAAGCGTCTGCCGAAACTCAAGCTGATCAGCCAGCGCAGTGTTTATCCGCACATCGACATTGATGCCTGCACCGAACACGGTGTGGTGGTGTCGTCGAACCAGCACGCGGGCACGCCTTCCTATGGCACGGCTGAACTGACCTGGGGCATTATTCTTGGCGCCATGCGGCAGATTCCGCAGCAGATGAATTCGCTGAAGGCGGGCAAGTGGCAGATTGCACTGGGGCTCGGTCTGCGCGGTCGCACGCTGGGTGTCTACAGTTACGGCCGTATCGGCAGCGTCATCGCCGGTTACGGCAAAGCCTTTGGCATGAAGGTGTTGGTGTGGGGGCGCGAGGCTTCGTGCGAACGCGCGCGTGCCGATGGCTATAGCGTGGCGCGCAGCCGCGAAGCTTTTTTCGAGGAATGCGATGTCATCTCCTTGCACATGCGCTTGGTCGAGACAACGCGCGGCATCATCAAGGCCGCTGATCTGGCGCGCATGAAGCCGCTGTCTTTGATCGTCAACACCAGCCGCGCTGGTTTGATCGAGCCCGATGCCCTGGTGAACGCACTGCGCGCCGGCCGTCCCGGCATGGCGGCGGTGGATGTCTACGAGGAAGAGCCGTTGCTGGATACCACGCATCCGCTGCTGAATATGCCCAACGTGGTGTGCACACCGCATATCGGTTATGTCGGGCGCGATGAATTCGAGTTGCAGTTCAATGATATTTTCGACCAGATCACGGCCTATGCCGCTGGCAAGCCGATCAATGTGGTCAATCCGGGTGTGCTGGCTCAGGCAAAAACGTAATCGTATTAATCGTCGGGAGGGCGGTGGCATGAATAATATGTTGCGATGGGTGGCTGGTGCGGTGCTGGTGTTGTGCGGGCCTGCGGTTTCTGCGCAGACGGCCGGTGCTGCGGCATCGTATCCGTCCAAGCCGGTGCGCTTCGTGGTGCCTTTCACGCCCGGCGCTTCCAACGACATCGTCGCCAGGCTGGTGGCGGCCAAGCTCGGCGAAGCGTGGGGCCAGCAGTTCATTATTGACAACCGCGGTGGCGCCGGTGGTCTGGTCGGTGCGGATACCGTCGCCAAGGCGGTGCCCGACGGCTATACACTGATGCTGTCGAATCCGGGGCCCAGCGTGAACTCGCCGATACTGGCGAAGAACGCGCCGTACAAGGTCGATGATTTTGTGCCGGTGGTGTTTTTTGGTTATGCGCCGCTGATGATTTTTACCAATCCGGCGCTACCAGTACGCAATCCCAAAGAATTGCTGGAGTATCTGAAGGCCAACAGCGGTAAGGTGAACTGGGGTTCGTCGGGTACCGGCAGCAGTTTGCATATCGGACTTGCGTTATTACAGGCGGCCACTGGCGCCAATGTTACGCACATTCCCTACAAGGGGTCGGCGCCGGCGCTGATCGATCTGGTTGGCGGACAGATTCAATTCATGCATACCACCACGGTGTCCGCTGAAGCGCAGATTCGCGGCGGCCGTGTGCGGGTGATTGGTGTGGCGGCGAGCAAACGGGTGGCGTTATTGCCGGATGTGCCGACGCTGGCCGAGTCGGGTATCAAGGACGCCGAGGCGATTGTCTGGTTCGGCATGGCGGCACCGGCCAAAACGCCGGCGGCTATCATCGACAAACTGAACCGCGAATCGAATCGTCTGCTCGGTTTGCCGGATGTGAAAAAGCGCTTCGATGAACTCGGACTTGAAGTGCAGGGTGGTACGCCGGAGGAATTCCAGCGTTTTGTAGTGAACGAAGTGGCGCGCCTGAACCGTCTGATCAAGATGGGCGCGCTGACCCGCGAATAAAAACCCGACAAGGAGAGCATGATGCGTAAAGCATTGCAGGTGGTGACGAGCATGGCGGTGGTGGCTGGTTGTGCGTTGGGCGCCGGCACGGCCTTGGCGCAGGCGCCGACGTACCCAAGCAAGCCGATTCGCTTGATCGTGGCGTTTCCGGCGGGGGGTTCTACCGACATCATCGCGCGCATCGTCGGGCAGAAGCTTGGTGAGCGTCTTGGTCAGCAGGTGGTGATCGACAACCGTGGTGGTGCCGGCGGCACGTTGGGCACCGAGATTGCCGCACGCTCCAACCCGGACGGTTACACCTTGACCATGGGGACGACCAGCACGCACGTGATCGCGGCGGGCGCGTATGCCAATCTCAAATACGACCCGCTCAAGGATTTCGAGCCCATCACACTGGTGGCGACGACACCTTATCTGCTGGTGCTCAATCCGGGGGTTAAGGCCAATACGTTGGCTGAATTCATTGCGCTGGCGAAAGCGCAGCCCGGCAAGTTAAACTACGCCTCGGCCGGAACCGGTACGACGACGCAACTGGCGATGGAAATGTTGAAGAGCGCGGCGGGCATCGACGTCGTGCATATTCCGTTTAACGGCAACGGTCCGGCCAATACCGCCACGCTTGGCGGCCAGGTGCAGGTGTTGTTCGGCAGTATGCCGGCGGTGCTGGCGCAGGCGAAGGCCGGGCGCTTGCGCGCGATCGCGGTGGGTACGCCCAAGCGTTCGCCCTCGCTGCCGGATGTGCCGTCGGTGGCGGAGTCGGGTTATCCGGGATTTGACGCTTCGTTGTGGCTGGGATTTTTTGCACCCAAAGGCACGCCTGCAGCCATCTTGAAGCGTTTGGAAACAGAGCTTGTCAGCGTCGCCCGCGCGCCTGAAATGAAAGAGCCCTTCGAGCGCAATGGTGCCGAGGCCTTGACCATGACGCCGGCCGAGATGCGTAAGCTGCTGCCGGTGGAAATCGACAAATACGCCAAAATCATCAAGGCGGCCGGCATCAAACTCGAATAACCGGTCCACGCGCGGCTATCGGTGCCGCGCAGGCCTTGGCGACGGCACTGCAGCGACGGCACTGCAGCGATGGCACCGCGGCGGAGCATCGTCGCGGCAGCCTGCACGCCAGTAGTGCAGGTCATTGGCGCCCATCCATATAGCGCACGGTTATTTCGATCGAAATATTCGACCCTTCATTCGCCGGCGGCGCCGTGGCACACTGCGCGCCGGCGCTGGAGTCCGGTCGTTGATGCCGCGTGTGCCAATCTGGCACGGCCCTTGCAAAGTGAGCACGAGGCTGTTGCGCCCGCGTTAAACCCACAGGAGTTTGCATGAAGGAAAAGATTCTGCTGCGCGCCCGACTGTGCGCCCTGGCGTTAGCCGGTACGGCGTTGCCGGTGGCGGTATGGGCGCAGCCGGGAACGGCGGCTTATCCTGCCAAATCGATCAAGATCATCGTGCCGTTCGCGCCCAGCGGCCCGAACGACATCATTGCCCGGGTCGTCGGCCAGAAGCTCACCGAGGCCTGGGGCCACTCCGTGGTCATCGACAATCGCGGCGGTGCCGGCGGCACCATCGGTGTCGAGCTGGCGGCGAAATCACCGGCAGACGGCTATACGCTGGTGATGGGTGGTTCGAGTAGTTTGGCCGTGGCGCCCGGGCTCTACGCCCGGCTCGCCTACGATGCGCGCGAATTGACTGCCATTAGCAACGTCGCCTTTGTGCCCTATGCGGTCGCCGTCAATCCACATGTGCCGGCGAAAACCATAGGCGAGTTGATTGCTGCATCGAAATTGCAAAAAGGCGGTTTGAGTTTTGGTTCATCCGGTTCCGGTTCGATGTCGCATCTGGCCGCTGAATTACTGCGTGCCGACAGCGGTGCCAATCTGATTCATGTGCCCTACAAAGGCACCGCGCCGGCTGTCACCGATACGATGGCCGGCCAGATCGACATGATGATCGCCGATTACGCCGCGCTCGCCCCATTCGAAAAAATCGGCAAGCTGCGCCTGTTGGCGGTAGCCGGCAGCAGGCGCGCCATGGTCGCGCCCAAGCTGCCGACGATCGCAGAATCCGGCGTCAAAGGTTATGCCGTCGATGCGTGGTTCGGTATTGTTGCCCCGGCCGGTGTGCCGAAAGAGTTAGTGGCCAAACTCAATGCCGCCATCGTTAACGGACTGAAGAGTGCCGATGTAAAACAGCGCTTTGGCGACCTCGGCTACGAGTCGATCGGCGACAGCCCTGAGCAGTTCGCCGCGACCATCCGCGCGGATATTGAAAAATTCGGCCGCGTCATCAAGGCGGCCGGCATCAAGGCGGACTGAGCGACGCGTATTCTTTGTTCGCCGGCCGCCGCGTTTTTGCCGGCGTTTTCCGCAGGTTAAAGCAGCGGGTGGTTAAGGTAGCGGTAGATTAAGACAGCGGCAGCTTAAGACAGCGGCAGCTTAAGACAGTGAGAGTGGTGCGATGCCGCGCGGTTCGAACACCATGACGCCGCCGACCGCGGGTGGTGGCACGACGTAGAGACGTTCCGCGCCCAGCATGCCGTGCGGCAGGCCACTGGCGACGATGAGGCCGCGGGTTTTTTCCATGTCGGCACTCGCCAGTACGCTGCCCATGATCCACGGCATGACTGCGGCATCGAGCCGGAAGACGCGCTGCACCGATTGCGGCGCCACCAGCAGCACGCGGCCGCGTGCGGTATCGATCATGCGGTCATCACCCGCCGCAGTCGCTGCAATGCCGGTGAAGCGCGCATAACGCTGCGCCGCCTCCTCAGGGTTTTCAACGCACACGATCACGGCCTTGAGGCCGACGGCCTGATTGCGGTGACGCGTCCAGCGCGCTTGCCACAGCAACTCGGGCGTGTGCTGCTGGCAAAACTGTATGCGGCCCTCGGCCATGGTGCCCGGCGGCACGCGCACGACGCTAAAGCGCGCGGTGCCCTCGCCATCGACGGTGGCGATGCTGCGCTGCAGATCGACGGTTGGTAATGGCGCGAATTGTTGCGTGCCAAGACGCGTGTAATCGGCGGCGGCGTCACCGCTGCCAAAGGCGATCAGATGCAGGCCCGTATAACGCGCGATGGCCTCGCTCAATTGCCTGCCGATGACGGTGTCGCCAGTCGGCGTCAGGCATTCGAGGTAGCCGCGTTCGAGCATGATGCAACGGTTGCCGGCGCCAGCCGATACGAGTTCGCCCGCCTCGTTGCGCTGCATTTGCGCCGAGAACGGTGTCAGGGTGAAGCCCAGTGCTTCGAAGGCGGCGGAGGCGGCGTCGATGTCGGGCACGAAATGCGCGACGTGATCGAGATTGAGTTTGCCGGCGCGTGGCGGTTGCGCAGCGGCGATTTTTTCGGCGCTGCGCGAAGGCCGGCCGGGCGCTTTATCGAGAGTCATGCGGGCCTCGCGTACCTAATAGCCCAGTGTGCGGTCGACGCGGTTTTTGAGCGGCTTGTTTTCCAGCAGTCGCGCAAAGTTTGCAAACCAGGTGTCGCATAGAAAATGCATGTAACGCGGGTCGTCGCAGGAAGTGTGCGGCGTGATGATGAGATTGCGCGTTTTCCATAGCGGCGAGGAGGCCGGTAACGGCTCCGGGCTGTGCACGTCGAGCAACGCACCGGCGAGTTCGCCGGCTTCGAGTTTTTCGCGCAGCGCTTCGTAATCGACAATCGGCGAGCGGCCGATGTTGATGACAAAGGCCTCGCGTTTGAGCAGGTTCAAGCGGGTGCGATTAATGAGGCCGCTGGTTTCTGCTGTTAAGGGCGTGGCGACGATCAGGAAATCGGCTTTCGGCAGCACGCGGTTGATGGCCGACACCTTGACGACGGTATCGGCGGGGCGCGCGGCTTTGCCGCTACGGGTGACGGCGATGACGTTGAGGTCGAGTTTTTTCGCGGCGCGGCCGGCGGCGCGCCCAAGGTCGCCAAAACCAATGACGACTACGGTGCGTCCCGCAATCGGTGTTGTGAAAACCGGTGCCCACTGTGACGCATGCTGTGATTGCATCATTTCCGGCATGCGCTGGTGCAGCATCAACATTGCCAGCAGGCAGGAGTCTTCGGCTTTGTCGCCGTGGGCGCCAGTGTTGTTAGTGAGGGCGATATCGCGCGGCAACCAGTTGAGGGGCATCAGCACATCGATGCCGGCACCGGTGGTTTGTATCCAGCGCAGGCGCGGCGCGCGTTCGCGCAAGTTCTCACGCGGCGGATTCCAGTGAATCAGAAAATCCGCGGTCTGCAGCGCATCGTCGATGATGTCGCCATCCCAGCCGACAGTGACTCTGAGTTGCTTGGCAAGCAGCGGGTGGCGCTTCAATGCCGCTGCCAGAATCGGCGCGGTTATTTGGAGGATGGGCAGACGCTTGCGCCCGTTCTCGATATGCAGGTGATAGCGCGGTGTTGATTTGGACACGGCTTGGTAACTCCGTTACTTGATCGACTTCGATTTGATATACGGCTCGGCCATGAACGCACTGTCGGGCACATCCTGCTTGGCGGTGCCGGCGGCCTTGAAGATCTGGTTCATGCGTTTCAGGGTGGCGATATCCTGCGGCTCGAAGCTGGCGAAATAGGCGCTGTCCCATTGGTTGGCATAGGCGAGCGCATCGGTGGCGTCCATGTTGGCGGCCTTGCGCAAAATCTCGGCGACCTGCGGTTTGTTCTTGCTGCCCCATTCGACAGCCTTGCGCGTGGCGGCAATGAATTTCGCCACCGCATCGGCGTTCTTCGACAGGTAATCGTTATGCACGATGGTCACTGCCAGGGTTGGCGGCGAGTTTGACTTGGTCATCTTTTTCCACTCGTCGACGACGTTGCCGAGGGCGCGCAGTTTGACTTCGTTCATTTGTGCGATGGTGACCGAACGGATGGCGGCGGCATCGGCGTCCTTCTGCGTGATGAATTGCGCAAGCCGGCTTTCGTTGCCGGGGGCTACCGTGTAATCGGTTGCCTTCATGCCGAAATTGTTTTCGAGCACTGCACTGACGATGGCATGCATGGCGCTCGGCGCCGCGGTCATGCCGATCTTTTTGCCCTTGAGGTCGCTGATCGATTTGAGCGGTGAGTCGGCCAGCACGATGAACTGCGATTCGGCGATCTGCGTGGACAAGACGATCTTC
>CAIWNB010000367.1 GCA_903913965.1 uncultured beta proteobacterium | reverse complement strand
GCCGGCGTCATCAAGGCCTGCAATAAATCCGCCACGCCGGTGGCGCTGTGCGGTGAAATGGCCGGCGACGTGCGCCTCACACGCCTGCTGCTCGGCCTCGGCCTGCGCCAGTTCTCGATGCATCCGGCGAGCCTGCTCGAAGTCAAACAGCAGGTCTTGAAATCGAACCTGCGCGAGCTCGTACCGCTGGCGGCACGCATGCTGCGCACCGCCGACGCCGACAAGCTGCAGACGATGCTGCGCAAACTCAACGCCTGAGCCGATGCTGCGCGGAATAGACCCCGCGAACTCAAGCCGATACGTTGCCAATCCGGCCCCCTCATTTGACAAGCGGCTTCGCCACGGGTTAAGGTTCGTCCGCTGTTGTGCGCCGATTTGATTCAGCTTGCGGGCGCCTAATAAATCCGGCTAAAGAGAGGCAAAGCAAAACAAAGCCCGGTTTAGCGCAAGCAGACCGGGTTTTTTTATGCGTGTGATTTTTATCTATGTCGCTTGACCAGAAAAATTCCGTCGGTGCGGTAACCCCGCAGAAAGCGCACTTTGATGCGCCGCTGGCGCTGCAGTGCGGCAGCGCATTCGGCGGCTACGAACTCGCCTACGAAACGTACGGCACGCTGAATGCCACGCGCTCCAACGCGGTGCTGGTCTGCCACGCCCTCAACGCCTCGCACCACGTCGCCGGCTGGTATGCCGATAATCCCGAGAACATCGGCTGGTGGGACAACATCATCGGCCCCGGCAAGCCGCTCGATACCAACCGCTTCTTCGTCATCGGCGTCAATAATCTGGGCGGCTGCTTCGGCTCGACCGGCCCCTCCTCACTCAACCCCGCCACCGGCAAACCCTGGGGCGCGGACTTCCCCATTGTCACCGTCGAAGACTGGGTCAATGCACAGGCGCGACTCGCCGACCAGCTCGGCATCCAGCGCTTTGCCGCGGTGATGGGTGGCAGCCTCGGCGCCATGCAGGCACTGTCGTGGACGATCCAGTATCCGGCACGCGTCGGCCACGCGCTGGTGATCGCCGGCGCGCCCAATCTCTCGGCACAGAACATCGCCTTCAACGAAGTTGCGCGCCAGGCCATCATCACCGACCCTGATTTTCACGAGGGGCATTATTACGAACACAACACGCGGCCGGTACGCGGTCTGCGCGTGGCGCGCATGGTCGGCCATATCACCTATCTATCCGACGACGAAATGGCCAACAAGTTCGGCCGCCTGCTGCGCAACGGTAGCCTGAATTATTCCTTCGATGTCGAATTCGAAATCGAATCGTACCTGCGCCATCAGGGCAATAAATTTTCGGATTACTTCGACGCCAACACCTATCTGCGCATCACCAAGGTGCTCGATTACTTCGACCCGGCGGCGGCGCATGGCGGCAACCTGAGCCTCGCGCTCGAAGCGGCAAGGGCCGAATTTCTGGTGGTTTCATTCACCACTGACTGGCGATTCTCGCCCGAGCGCTCGCGCGAAATCGTCAAGGCACTGCTCGACAACCGGCGTGCCGTCAGCTATGCGGAGATCGACGCGCCGCACGGTCACGACGCCTTTCTGCTCGACGACCCGCGCTATCACAATATCGTCGCCGCCTACTTCGATCGTATCGCCGGGGGGCTCGCAAAATGACCGGTAGCGGCGTGCAACGTTCCGACTTCGCAGCGATCGCCGGCTGGATCAGGCCGGACGCGCGCGTGCTCGACCTCGGCTGTGCCGACGGCTCGCTGCTGCGTTATCTCGCCGAGCAGCGCGGCAGCGTCGGCTATGGCGTTGAGATTGACGACGCGCGCGTACTCGGCTGCGTCAAAAACGGCGTCAATGTCATTCAGGGCGATATCGAACGCCGGCTCGCCGAATTCGCCGACGCCTCGTTCGACTATGTGGTGCTCTCGCAAACGCTGCAAGCGGTACGCAGCAGCGAACGCGTGGTGCGCGAAATGCTGCGCGTCGGCCGCGAGGGCATCGTTACCTTCCCGAACTTCGGTTACTGGCGCAATCGCATGCACGTGCTCGGCGGCCACATGCCGATTTCCGACAACATTCCGTTCGAGTGGTACGACACGCCGAACATCCACCTCTGCACGATCACCGACTTCGAAAATTTCTGCGGCTCACACGGCGTGCATATCCTCGAACGCATCGTCATGAACAATGCCGGTGCCACTGTGCACCTGCTGCCGAACCTGCGCGGCAGCCTCGCCATCTACCGCTTCGAGCGCACGCCGCAGCCAGCCTGAAATCCGGGCTTTACTCGGGCTTGATACCGGCGGCACGTACCGCTTCGGCATAACGGGCCGATTCGGTTTTCAGAAATTTTCTGAATTCTTCGGGTGTGCTGCCGTCAGGCTCATAACCGCCAGCCACCAGAAACTCCCGCACACGCGGCACCTGCAGGGCTTTTTTCGCCTCGGCCTGTATCCGCGCAATCACCGCCGGCGGCGTTTTCGCCGGCGCCAGCCAGCCGTGCCAGGAGCCGGTGATTTCAAAGTCTTGCACGCCCGCCTCCAGAATGGTCGGCACCTCCGGCATCAGCGGCCAGCGTTTGCTGCCGGTAAAACCAAGCGCACGTGCCTTGCCGGTTTTGACGTGCTGCACGGCGATCGTCGGTGGAATAAAAATGACCTGTGTTTCGCCGGCGAGCAGCGAATTAAGCGCGGGCGCGACGCCCTTATAAGGCACGTGCAACAACTGCGTACCGGCGCGCACATTGAACAACTCGGTGGCCAGATGCAAGGTGTTACCGATGCCCGGCGTGCCATACGAGAGAGGCTTGTCCTTGTTCTTCGCCAGCGCCACCAGCTCTTTCACCGATTGCGCCGGCACCGCAGGATGCACCAGCAAAAGATAACCGTCACCGAGAACAATATTGGTGACCGGCTCAAGATCGCGGAACACATCGTAGGGCAGCTTGCGATAGATCCGCGGGTTGATCACCAGCGACCCGGTCACGTGCAACAGCGTATAGCCGTCGGGGGCTGACTTGGCGACGATATCGGTACCGATGATGCCGTTGGCACCAGCACGGTTATCAACCACCATCGACTGTCCGAGCTGGCGTTCGACCTGCCCGGCAACGATGCGTGCAATGGCGTCAGGGGTACCGCCGGCGGTAAAGGTCACCACCATACGCACCGGCCGACTTGGATATCCTGGCGCTTGTTGCGCCAACAATATCGACGGCGCCATCAACAGACCCACCACCACACCGACTCCGCACACCGCGCGCACACCCGACATCTTCATCCTCCGTTATTCCGCTTCGATTTTCGCCGCGCGCACGACCTCGGCATAGCGCCGCTCTTCAGTGCGCAACAACTCCGTAAACAGGGCCGTCGGACTGCCGTCCGGTTCACAGCCTGCCGCCACCATACCCTCGCGCAATTTCGGCAGTTTGACGGCGCGGCCGGCGGCACTTTCGAGTTTCTGCAATACGGCGCGCGGTGTGCCGGCCGGCGCAAACCATGCGTGCCAGCCGCCGGTGACCGAAAAGCCGTTCAGCCCCGCCTCACCGAGTGTCGGCAATTCAGGCAACTCCGCCCAGCGCACAGCACCGGTAAAGGCGAGGGCGCGCGCGCGTCCCGTTTTCACCTGCTGCAAAGCAATGGCAGGCGGAATGAACAACACCTGCACCTCGCCCCCCAACAACGCATTGAAGGCAGGTGCTATGCCTTTGTACGGCACATGGGTCAATTGTGTACCGCTACGCGCGTTGAACATTTCAGCCGCCAGATGCAGGGTATTGCCGATGCCCGGCGAGCCGTAGGTCAGGGGTTTGTCGCGGCTTTTCGCCAGCGCAATCAGTTCGCCGACGCTCCTCGCATTGACCGCCGGATGCACCAGTAACAAATACCCGGGAAAGGTGCACAGATTAATGATGGGCGCAAAATCGCGGAACACATCGTAGGGCAGTTTGCGATAAACGCGCGGGTTGATGACGAATGATGGCGTCACATGCAGCAGCGTATAACCGTCGGGCGCAGACTTGGCGACGATGTCGGTACCGATGATGCCGTTGGCACCGGCGCGGTTATCGATGACGAAAGACTGCCCGAACTCGGCTTCAAGTTGGTTGGTGGTGGTGCGAGCAATCAGGTCGGGCGTACCGCCAGCGGGAAACGGGATCACCAGCCGGATCGAGCGCTGCGGATAGGCGGGCGGCGTTTGCGCTGCTGTCACCGTTAATGGGTGAAATGCAAACAGCAGCAACAATGCGCGGACGGTGCCTGAGAACATTGATTCCATCAACACCTCAACCAGCTGCCGGCGGATTGGCGACATCAACCGGCGCGCCTTGCGCAAAGGCCAGAATGCGTGCGAATTGATCCCCGTAATAACGTTCGAGCTGGTCGCGCTCGACGTAACCCAGATGCGGTGTGCACACCACATTGTTCATGTTCAACAGCGGCTGTTGCAAATCGGTCACCGGTTCGGTCTCGAACACATCGAGGGCCGCCATACCGGGCCGCCCCGCCTGCAAGGCGGCCACCAGCGCACCCGGCTCGATCAGTTCGGCGCGACTGGTGTTGGCGAGCAGTGCATCCGGCTTCATGCGTGCGAGATCCTCTGCCGTCACCATGCCACGCGTCTGCGCATTAAGGCGCACGTGCAAACTCAGCACATCGGACTCTGCGAACAGCGCTTCGCGGCTGGCCGCGGCTTCATAACCGTCTGCACGCGCCAGGGCGAGGCCACTCTCGCGCGACCAGATCTGTACACGCATGCCGAAGGCACGGCCAAAACCGGCAACCTGCCGGCCAATACGTCCGTAGCCCCAGACACCCAGCGTACGCCCG
The DNA here is from genome assembly GCA_903913965.1 of uncultured beta proteobacterium. Lineage (GTDB taxonomy): Bacteria > Pseudomonadota > Gammaproteobacteria > Burkholderiales > SG8-41 > PALSA-1004. Next base: position 11,539 of record CAIWNB010000367.1, on the reverse strand, counting down.
TGCAAACCGAGACCAAGCGCAGATTGCCAGCGACCGCGTTGCAGGCTGGCCATTTGTTGCGGAATTTGCCGCATCGCGCTGATGATCAAACCCCAGGTGAGTTCCGCCGTCGCCGACGAGGGACGCGGCTTGCCGGCGCATAACACCACCCCATGGGCGCTGCACGCCTCGAGATCGACATGCGGATAAGGGCCGTTGAGCGTCAGCATCTTCAACTTCGGCAGACGTGCGATCAGCTCGGCACGTATCGGCGTGCGCTCACGCAGCAAAACAATCGCCTCGGCATCGCGCAGGCGTGCGGCCAGCACCACGGTATCCTTGCTGTGTTCGCGCCAGATCGTGACCGTATGCGCGGCGAGTTGGGCATAACAATCGAGTGTCCGCACGGTATCGAATTCATCATCCAGTATGGCAATGTTCAAGGCGTGTCCTGTCACAGATCAGTTTGATAACGCTCAGCGCGGCGGCGGCGTAAAAAAAGCCAGGGGCTCGCGGGCAAAGCGTTTGACTACCAGCAGGCCGAGCGCAAAGACCGGCTTTGCCCCCATGCCACGCGATTGCATCGCCACGTAAAGCGCCAGGGAAAAACTCACCACCAGATTGACCAGCGCGATACTAATCACGCCAGCGACCGCCCACGGTAGCAACTCGCGCAGCACCGCCGCATCCAGGATCGCCAGCGCGGCGCCCAGATTCGCACTCGAAAACGCGACGTGGCGGATATCGAGTGGCAGCCCGGTCAGGTGATCCATCGCCCCCATCATGCCGAGATACATTCCGAAAAAAAGATTGCCGATGATGGCGCCGTAGTGTTTGTCGAGATAATCACCGAGCCACGCCGCCCCCTGGGCGCCGAGCGGGGAAAAGAGCGGCGCCACGGCGATCCGCGGGCCAAGATCATGGTAGCGCGCCTGGTTGTCAAAATATCCAGACACGAGACCGGACAAAAACAAACCGACCCCGGCGACCGCAGCGAAAAACAGCACGCCGCTGTGCACCGGGATCATCTCCTTTAGCATCAGCACGGCTTTTGCGTCGGGCACCACTGCCACCGCGGCGAGCGTAAACCAGGCCCAGGCCGCGAGACAGGCCACTGGCAGTGCGAGAAAAACATTGCCCACGACTGAGATGAATTGGGTGCGCACCACGTTTTGCGCGAGGTCGACCAGTTTTCCCCATTCGCCGGGACGCGTCTCGTCGAGGGTGGCGGCGATCGAAGCGGCCGTCATCGCCGGCTGCTTGGTGGCAACACTAAAACCCAACAGATGAATCAGCACAAAGCCCAGACCATAGTTCAGCCCATAGACGACGCCTTCGGTTAACGGCGGCAAATGCAACAGCGCCAGACGCATTTTGACGATGGCCATCAGCGCAATGATGATGCCACCGCCGCTGGCTGCCACGCACATCGCCCACCATTCGCGGCGGTTTTCGGCGATGTAATGCTCACCATGACGACTGGCATGATCGACCACATTGCGCGCCAGCAGACTCAGATCATCACGCACAAAACCGGCGACGCCATCACGCGATTGTTCCGCCCTCACCAGTATTTTCATCAAACCGACCAGGCGGCGCAGACGCGTCTCGTCATCGCGCGCCGACAGAATATCGAGCAGCCGACGCAGGCGGCGACTGATCTGCTCAAGACGCGACAGCTGATAAGTCAGCCGTATGCTGATGCCCTTTTCACGTGCACGCAGGCGGATATGCGAGAGCTCGGCGTCGCAGCGCTGCAACAGCTCATAGACGGCGTCGACATCGCCAAACGCCACGGGCGCGCCAACGCGCGCCTGCTCGAGCAGCGGCAACAGCGCGGCGTTTTGCGCCAGAAACGGCGAATCGTGGGTTTCGATCTGCGGCTCAGCGCGCAACAACTCGCGATCGAGCGCCGCGCCCGCCAGCCGGTAAGACAACAAGCGCACCGATTCACGCAGGTTATTGAAGAGCACAGACGCCGGGTTACCGCCGTGCACACTGTCACCACCGATCGCCGCCACCAGCGCCAGCCACGCCTCATCGGCCACCGCGGCGACCCAAAGATGATCATCAGCGCGCACGAAAATACGGCGCAGAATATTGTGCAGACGGCTGTCATCCGGCACCAGAGGCAAAATCCGTTGACCAATGCGCTGCCACAGTTCCAGCCAGAAACCCAGCGCCGAGCGCACACCCGCCTCGGCGTAGAGGGAGCCCTGCCGCGGCAAGCCGAGCAAAACAGCCACGCTGTCGCACAGCCGGCGTGCGTCAGCGGGGCAGGCCGCCAGCCGCACCGCCTCACTGCGCACCCGGCGCTCGGCAACACCGGCGTCAGTCGCCGTCGGCGGGCGCAAACGATCAATCAGGGAAGCGAGCTGCTGGGTGGCTTCGTTAATGTTTTGCATGGCCATGTGGCATCGCTCTATTCAGCAAGAATTGACAGGTCTGCAAGGCACGGGGCGCTCAAGTCTGCCAGCGCGCCGGCCATTGCGGCAAGGCTTTGCAGCGTGCCAGCCAGGCGGTGATACGCGGATAGGGCGCCAGCGGCATGCCCCCCTCAGGCGCGGTTTCGACATAGGGAAAACACGCGATGTCAGCAATGGTCGGATGCCCCAACGCCAGCCAGTCCTGTGTGGCAAGACGCGCTTCGACAACATCCAGCGCGATGCGGCCATTGACCTGCATTTGTTCAACCGTACCCGCGCTGCAGATGCCGCGCGTCAGGCCGCGTCGCGCATATTGCAAGCCGTAGAGCATTTCATTGCCAGCCAGCGATACCCAGTTCATGACCTCGGCCATCGGCGCCGGCGCCGACGGCAGCCACTGCTTGCCGCCAAATTTGCGTGCGATATAAACGAGACAGGCCGCCGAATCCCACAACACCATCTCGCCATCAACAATCGCCGGCACCTGGCCGCGCGGATTGATCTTCCGGTAGTCGGCGCTTTTGTGCTCGTGCATACGAAAGTTCACCATCACTTCTTCATACTCGACGCCAATCAGCGCCAACAGAACACGCAGCTTGTACGAATTACCCGAATGCTTCCAGACGTAGACTTTCACCCCGCTTATTCCGGCTGGATTTTCGCAATGCGTGCGGCCTCGGCATAGCGCACGAGTTCCGCGTCGACATATTTACCCAGTTCTTCGGGCGTGCTGGCGAGGATCTCCCAGCCGCCGCTAATGAAGAATTCGCGTACCTTGGGCACCTGCATCGCCTTCTTCACCTCGGCGTTCAGTCGCATGATAATGTCACGCGGCGTTTTCGCCGGCGCAAACCACGCATTCCAGGTGAAATGCACGACGAAGCCCGGCAAACCCGACTCGGATACCGTCGGCAGATCGGGCATACCCTCCCAGCGCCGTGAACCGGTGAAGGCAATCGCCCGCAAGCGTCCGGCCTTGACCTGCGCCACACCGGCTGGCGGCTGCAGAATAATCACACTGATTTCGCCGCCGAGCAGCGCATTGAGCGCGGGTGCGACGCCCTTGTAAGGCACGTGCAGCATGTTCAGCCCGGCGCGCGCGTTGAATAACTCGGTGGCCAGATGCAGCGTGTTGCCCACGCCCGGCGTACCGTAGGTCAGCGGTTTGTTCTGCGTCTTGGCAAAAGCGATCAACTCTTTGACGTTGGTCGCCTGCACCGACGGATGCGCCAGCATCAGATAACCAAAGCCCTGCGCAATATTGGTGATCGGCGTGAAATCGCGATGCAAATCGTAGGCGAGCTTTTTGAACACAATCGTATTCAGCGCAAACGACGGCGTCGCATGCAGAATCGTATAGCCGTCGGGATTGCCTTTGGCACCGAGTTCATAGGCGATCATGCCGTTGGCACCGGTGCGGTTGTCCACCACCATGCTGCCGCCGAGCTGGGACTCGACCTGGGTCGCCACCATGCGGCCCAGCGCATCGGGCGTGCCACCGGCCGGAAACGGCATCAACAGACGGATCGGGCGTGACGGATAGGCGGCATCACTTTTACCCTTCGCAACGGGCTGTGCGCACGCCGCGGCGGCCAGCACTGAGAGGCCAACGGCCAGCATGACTTTCTTTGCAAACAAAATATTCTCCTGTGAAATGCTCATGGGTTCTTGGTCAGCGGCGGCAGCGCCCCCGCCGGCAACGGTATCTGATGCGCGATCACCGTCATCGACACCATCGTGTAGTAACCAAGCAGTGCGGTAAGTTCGACCACGCCGGGCGCGCCGAAGAGAGCAAGCGCCCTCTGGTAGGTGGCATCACTAACCACTTTTTTCTGGGTCAGCTCGCGACAAAAATCATAGACCGCTTCCTCATCCGCCTGCACGAACAGCGGACGCTGGTTTTGCGCCATCGCATCCACCACCGACTGCGGCAAACCGTTCTTCACGGCATGCACCATGTGCGAGTTGAAAACGTAATCGCAATCCATGCCGCGCGCCGCCAGGATGATCACAAACTCCGACAGGCGCGGCGGAAACGAACTCTGCAAGAGCAGCTTTTCACCCAAGGGATGCCAGACCTCGGTGATTTCCGGGCAGTGCAGCGAGACGCGGTAGGGCCCGGGAATGCGACCGCCGCGACGCCCGAGGATGGCATCGACAACGCGACGCTGCGCCGGATTGAAATCGCTGCTTTCGTTGAAGGTTGGAATACGTGGCACGGAGCTTCCTTGATGGCGTGCGTCGTTCAGACTGCCGCCTCGCGCGCCAGACGGGCGCGCAGATAATTTTTTTCGCCGCCGAGTTCGATCATTTCACACAAGAACCCCGGCATTGGATTGGCCGCGATCGACGCACCGGTGGCGAGATTGCGCACCTGCCAGGCAGCGGTATCGAGTTCGAGTTTGTCGCCGGCGCGGGCAAAGGCGATGATGCCCGGGCAGCTCACCGCCCACAGTCCGGCGCTGGCCGCATTGGTGATAAACAACTTGCCGATCGACTCGGCAATCACCGCGCCGATGCCCAGCCCGATCACCGCGACGTGTGCGGCGGTTGACGAGCCGCAGCCGAAATTTTTGCCGGCGACGATGAAATCGCCCGGCTGCGCCTGCGCAGCAAAAGCCGGATCGACTTCTTCGAGACAATGCGCGCCCTGCTCCTTGGGCGACAAATGCGACCACGCCTTGGCGCGGATCAAATCAGTGCTGATGTCTTCCTGCGTGAAGGTCCACGCGCTGCCGTTGAGTTTCATCCTGCCTCCTGCGAATAGTCGCGCGCATCAGCGATACAACCGGCGATCGCTGATGCGACCACCGTCGCCGGCGAGGCCAGATAAATTTCCGCCCCCTTGCCCATGCGGCCCTTGTTGTTGCGCGTGCTGGTGGAAATCACCACCTCGCCCGGCGCCAGTATGCCGCCGTGGATGCCGGGACAGGCGCCGCAGTTGGCATTCGTCACCGTCGCATTCGCCTCGTGCAGGATGTCGATATAACCGGCTTTGGTGGCGGCCATCAGCACGTCGCGCGAACCCGGCGTCACAATCAGACGCACATCGGGATGCACTTTATAGCCTTTAATCAAGGCCGCCGCGGTGGCGATGTCCTCAAGGCGTCCGCTCGCGCAAGAACCGAGATAAGCCTGATCAATGCGGCGACCCGCTACCGCGCTAACCGGTTTAACGTCATCGCAGGCATGCGGCACGGCAACCTGCGGCTCGATCGCCGCGACGTCAATCACATGCGTGCTTTCGTAGACAAAATCGCGGTCGGTTTCAAACACCGTATACGGTTTGCTACAGCGTGGCTGCAACCACGACAACGTCGTCGCATCGGGCTGAATGTAGGACGACACCGCGCCCATTTCAGTCCCCATGTTGCACAGTGTAAAGCGCATATCCATGCTGGCCTCGCTCACATACGAGCCGGCGAATTCAAGCCCCATACCAAGCGCACCCTGCTGACCCAACACGCCATTGATATGCAGCGCAACGTCGCGACCATATACGCCCGGACGCAAACGCCCCTCGAGTTTTACCAACACCACTTTCGGCACTTCGATCCAGTAACGACCCAGCGCATAGAGCATCATGCGGCCGCCACCCAACGAAGTACCGAAGACACCGATCGCACCCAGCGTCGGTGCGTGCGAATCCTGGTTGATTACAATTTCACCGGGGGCGGCCATACCGCGCTCGGCCAGCACCAGATGCGAAATACCGGCACCGCCATCGATCACTTGAACGCCGTGCGCACGATAAAAATCACGCCACAACTTGTGACCCTCGGCAGCAGCGGCTGAGGGTGCCGGTGAACCATGATCGGAAAAAGCGATGATCTTGTGTTTAAGCGGCAGATGCTTCACACCGAGGTCGGTGAGATTGGCGACCAGATGGCGCGCCTCGGTGGCGTTAAACGACACAATAACGCTGAAGATATCCGGCTCGATTTCCAGAAATTCACCGGCCACAGCTTCGACGCGCGCCGGCTTCGCCTTCGCGGCGACGATTTTCTGCAACGCATGCATGCCTGCCATGTTTCCCCGCTTCTGACGTCCCAACGCGCGCGCCGTGATGACGCCCCGCGCGGCCGTCTCTTCTTGATGATCGGAATTCCACTTGCGCCTGGCGAACCTGTTACCGCATGGCCGGAGGCGCGCGGCCGGCTGAAACTTTGTTACAGGCCGCAGCGGATTTGTTAGTATCCTACCCCGATATGACAGGCGTGCCCAACATATCGGATAACACATAACGGCGGCGCATTTTATTATGTTAGTGACCCTCTCCGCACTCCCCCGCACGATCTCCGCTTGAATAACACCACCGCCACGCCGCTGCTGCGGTCCAAATTCTTCTGGGTTGCGCTGCTCTATTTCTCCGAGGGTTTTCCGCTCGGAATATTCTTTGACATCTTTCCGGTCTGGTTCCGCCAACAGGGCGTGGAGCTGCGCAACATCGGTTTGATCAGCTTGCTTGGTCTGGCCTGGACGTTCAAATTTCTGTGGGCGCCGGCAATCGATCATTACCGCCAGCATCGCATCTGGATGGCCGTCGTCGATGTCCTGATGGGCACGGTCATGCTGGCGTTTGCGATCGCTGAAGGCCTGCCGCTCTGGGTCTGGCTGGGTATCGCCGTCTTCACCGTGCTCTCGGCCACCAATGACATCGCGATCGACGGCTACACCATTGAGTTGCTCGATCGCGACGAGATGGGGCTCGCCAACGGCGTGCGCATCGGCTTCTACCGCGTCGGCATGCTCGGCGCCGGCGTTATCCTGATTCTGTCGGATGTGCTGGGTTGGGGCGGCGCCTTTGCTTGTGCCGGACTGCTCTTTGTCGTCTGTGCCGCCGGCTGCCTCGCCGCGCCGCGCGAACGTCACGCCGCCGCCGCCACCGGCGTCTCCCTACGCGGCGAACTGGCGGCCATTTCACGCGCGCCACAGACGCTCGCCCTGGTGCTGCTGTTTGTGCTCGCCTGTGTGTGGCTGGCCAATCGCGTGACCCATTGGTCGGCCAGCAACAGTTATTTCTGGCTGTATGCGTGGGGGATCGCCTTCACCGCATTCGCCGCCCTCATGCTCGCCAATGCCGCGCGCCGCGCCCCCGGCGCAGACACGCAAAACGACGCCCTGCACGGCCCGATGTTTGGCGCGTTAATGGATCTGCTCAAACGGCCCGGCATCATGCCGGTACTCGCCTTCATCCTGATCTTCAAACTGGCCGACGCCTCGATGGGCTTCATGGTCAAACCGTTCTGGGTTGACAGCGGCTTCACCGCCACCGAGATCGGCCTGGTCTCGGTCAACATCGGTCTGGGCCTGTCGATCGCCGGTGGCGTGGCCGGCGGCTGGTACACCGACCGCAAGGGCATTTACCGTGCGCTATGGGTACTCGGCCTGCTGCAGGCGGTCTCCAATCTTGGCTACGCCCTCGCTGCAGCACTCATCCCGCCGGCCGCCGCCGGTGCCACGCTGTTGTTTGAACACCGCGCCATACTGTACAGCGCCAGCGCCATCGAATCGTTTACCGGTGGGCTGGGCACCGCGGCGTTTCTCGCCTTCCTGATGGCGATTGTCGACAAACAGCGCGCAGCCACTGAATACGCGCTGCTCTCCTCGGTGTTTGCGTTGTCACGCTCATTCGCCGGCTGGGCCAGTGGCTTCGGCGCCGAGGCGATGGGCTATTCAGGCTATTTTCTGCTGACCTTCTTCCTTGCCTTCCCGGCATACGCTTTGCTGCCGTGGGTCAAAACCATGCTGGTGCGCAGCGATGCCGCACACAACCCCACAACCACCGAGGCGACATGACACAGCAGACCCCAGACCGGCATGACCCTTGCACCGATTCCAGTGATGCAACAGCGCGAACAGCATCGCCCCTCGCGACAACCGATCTGCGCCGCCGCACCCTTACGCAAGGACTCGCGCTGGCGCTGCTACCCTTTGGCATGCCTCTGCTGGCCGCCGAGACCACGAAATCCGCCACCGACAATACCTACGATCAGGATTCCATCCTGAAGGACGCCGTCGCCTGGTTTGGTAAAGGCAGCGCCGGGCTCGCCGGCGTGGTGGAAAAAGCCTTCAAGGACCACGGCCGCCCGGTCGGTTATATCAAGGGCGAAGAGGCCGGCGGCGCTATCACGGTCGGTCTGCGCTACGGCCACGGCACCTTGCAGTTGAAAGCCGGCAGCACCCGCAGCGTACATTGGCAGGGCCCCTCGATCGGTTTCGATTTGGGCGCCAATGCCTCGAAAGTCTTTGTGCTGGTCTACAACCTGCGCAACGTCGAGAGTCTGTTCCAGCGCTTTCCGGCCGTCGACGGCAGTTTTTATTACGTCGGCGGCGCCGGTATCAATTACCAGCGGCGTGATGGCATCACGCTGGCACCGATTCGTCTGGGCGTTGGTCTGCGCGCCGGCGCCAGCATCGGCTACGTGCATTACACCAAAACGAAAACGCTCAATCCGTTCTAAGTGCGCACAGCGATGCAAGCCTGTGCAAACAGCTGCGCCCGATGAGCCTCCGCCACCGCGAGCCCGCGCCTGCGGAGATGACGGCAACCACCATCCCGGCACGGCAGGGGACGTACGCGCTACTGCTGACGGTTGAACGACGTCGCCGTATCACCATCGGCAGACTCGGCGCGCTGGCTGCGGCGGCAGGTTGTTATGTCTACATCGGCTCGGCGTTCGGCCCCGGCGGCCTGCGCGCGCGGCTGCGCCATCATCTCGGCGTCGCCCAACGCCTGCACTGGCATATCGACTATCTGCGCCGTATCGCCACGCCCTTCGAAATCTGGTACCGCGAAGACCACCACGGCAGTGAGCACGTCTGGGCGCAGACCTGCGCCAGTCTCGCCGGCGCGAGCCTGCCACTGCCGCACTTTGGGGCAAGCGATTGCACCTGTGCGGCCCATCTTTTCCATTTCAGTACGCCGCCGTCATTGACCGATTTCGCAGCGCGTTTGCCACCGGCTGCCGCGGCGCACCGTAAAATCCACTGGGTGACCGCTCCTGCCGCTGCGCTGCCGGCGCTGCTGCGGGATCAGCACTCATAACAACATCTGGAGAGGACGCGTATGAACAAAGCATCGTGGGTATACAACCTGAACGGCGATACACGCGGCATCATGCGCACGCTGGCGCCCGGCATCGAGGCCAATATATTTCCGGGCGAGAACGTCATGCTCTCAGTGGTGCGCATTGAAGCCCATGCGCAGGGCACCGTGCACGCCCATCCCGAAGAACAATGGGGCGTACTGCTCGAAGGCAAATGCACGCGCATTCAAGATGGTGAGGCGATCGATTGCGTGGCTGGCGACTTCTGGCAAACGCCCGGCGGCGTCATGCACGGCATCACCACCGGCGATACGCCGGCGCTGGTGCTGGATATTTTCAGTCCGCCGCGCGCCGAATATAAAAAATCAGGCAAAGGCTTTGGTTCGGCGGCGACGGAATAAACCTGCGTGCGTTTATAAAACCGCACCTCGTGCGGTGATCGGCCACAAGGCCTCGACATAGCCATTGCGCACGCACACATACCAATCGTAGAGATTGACCGTCGGGTCACAATGCCCGGGGATCAATCTCAACTTGTCGCCGACCTTGAGCCGGGTGGCGCCGTTGAACTGCAATACCCCGTGTTCGTCCGAGGCCTTGATATATTCAATGTCGGCATAATCAGCCACGCGCGGCATGCCTGAATCGACGCTCGAGGCCTTGAGACCGGCGTCGACGACCGCGCGGCCCGGCATCGTCGCGCTCATCACGGTAGCCCACACAAACAAGCTGTGCTCGAACGACGGAATGCCGCTCTCCACCCATTCATTGCGCGCATAGTCGGCGTCCATGAACACATAGGAACCGGCCTGCAATTCACAGTAAACGCTGCTCGTCGCTTCGAACATATAGCTACCGGTACCGGCGCCGGTGACGTAATCACAGGCAATGCCGGCGGCACGCAGCAACGCCTGCGTCTGCCGCACATCGGCGACCGCACCGGCAATCGCCTCTCGGCGCTCGGCGACCTTGCGCACGTGCTGCGCCGCGCCTTGATAGGCCTGCAAGCCGGCAAAGCGCAAATTGGCGCAGGCGGCGATCGCAGCACCGAGTGCAGCCGCTGGCGCGCCCGGCGCCACTCCGCACCGATGCGCACCGACGTCTACTTCTACCAACACATCGAGAACGACACCGGCGGCGCGCGCTGCTGCGTCGAGTTCATGTACATTGCCGGCATCGTCCGCACAAACCTTGATGGTGGCGCGCTTCGCCAGCGCGGCCAGTCGCCGCAGCTTGTCGGCCCCCACCACCTCGTTGGCGATCAACACATCACGGATACCGCCGTCGACCATCGCCTCGGCTTCGCTGACTTTCTGGCAACACACACCGACCGCGCCGAGCGCCAGCTGGCGGTGCGCAATTTCCGGGCACTTGTGACTCTTCGCATGTGGTCGCAATTGGATATTGCGACCGGCGAGCGACTCAGGCAGCAGGCGCAAATTACGCTCAAAGGCATCGAGATCGAGGATCAGACAGGGCGTATCGACTTCGGCAAGCGGCATGCCAACTGCGGCGGCGGGACGAAAACTCATGGCTGGGCGTCACTCAATTCGTAGTCAATGGTAAGAGGAGCGTGATCCGAAAAGCGCTGTTCGGTGTAAATACTAACTTGGCGTGCGGCCGCTGCGACGCCGGGCGTCGCAATCTGGTAATCAATGCGCCAGCCAACGTTCTTCGCCCACGCCTGGCCACGATTCGACCACCAGGTGTACTGGTCGGGGCGCTGGTCGATACGGCGAAACACATCCACCCAGCCATCTTCGAAAACTCCACTCAGCCAGGCGCGCTCTTCAGGCAGGAAACCCGAGTTCTTGCGATTGCCGCGCCAGTTCTTCAGATCGATTTCGTTGTGCGCGATGTTCAAGTCACCGCAGACGATAAATTCGCGCCCCTCGGCTTTCATGGCGGCGAGGTGCGGACGAAACACTTCGAGAAAACGAAACTTCGATTCCTGCCGGTGTTCACCGCTGGAGCCCGACGGCAGATAAACCGAAATCAGCGACAACGCGCCAAAATCGGCGCGCACATAGCGACCTTCGTCGTCAAACTCGCGCACGCCGAATCCAATGGCGACATTGTCCGGCT
>CAIWNB010000366.1 GCA_903913965.1 uncultured beta proteobacterium | reverse complement strand
GGACCAAGGCCCACCGTCACCAGCCGACGCAGGCCGGGGGCGCGTTGGAGAAACGCCGCCTGCTTGCCGCCCTCCGGCACGATCTCTGGAAAGAGATTGACCATACGGTTGTCCGCAGCGTTGACGCTGCGGGCTACGTACGCGGAGCCGAGGATGGGCGTCTGCATCAGGGTTGACCTCCTAGGCAGACATGTTTATTATATGTGATAACCGATAGGAGTGAAGCATGGTCGAATGGCGCGCGGTACTGAGATACGAAGGTCTGTATGAGATTAGCGACGGTGCCGAAATACGGCGTATAGCAAGGGGTAAAAAATTTTCCGCTGAACAAGTGCGCGAAGCCAAACGGATGTTGGCGCAAGGGTCTAAATTGAAAGAAGTTGCCGCGTTTTTGAGCACCAGCATTACAACGGTGATGGCGATTAAACAAGGGCGAACGTGGGTTGGTGACGAATCGTATCGCCCGGTCAAGATTGGCTACCAAAAACATTACAGAAGTGTGCGTTTGTGCAAAGAAGGCAAATACAGATTTGTTTCGGTTCACCGCGCGTTGTGGGAGGCGTTCGTAGGTCCTATTGAGGGCAGGCTTGAAATCAACCACAAAAATCTTGACCGAAGCGATAACAGATTGGAAAACTTGGAGCTGGTTACGCACCGCGAAAACATTCAACACGCCATAGACACCTACAAAGCGCAGGGGCTTTTGCGGGCGGTTAAAGGTGTTAAAGGTTTTGTGAGCGGTAAGCATAGCAATTACGATCAATAGTTAGAAGCGAAAATATTGTAACGCTGTCTGGTACCAACAATGCTGTAAGGCAGCGACATGATGTCGTCAGGGTTGTTGATGCGCTTCAGGTTGCGTTTGGACGCCATCGCAATGCGCGACACCGTAGGCGGCGGCTCAATGCCAAACTCCGGTGCGAACTCGCAGGCTAGATTATAACGGAACGCGCGGAGGTAGCCCGGCGGGAACGCCAGCGGGGTAGACAGCAGCGCCGGCTGCGTCAGCTCGTCAACCGAGATGAAATGCCATTCCAGTGTCTTGGTTGGCACCGGATAGATGTACATTTCGATGTCGGGATAGTTCATGTTCAGCCAGATCACCTGCGGGTAGGTGCTGGTCACAGTCTTGACGGCGATGCCGTCATACTGCTGCTGGTTAATGATCTTGATGCCGTAGGAGATGCCGCTGGCCGGGTCGCGGAAATAGGTCGAGTCGTCCAGCAAGATCGGGCGGTTGCCGACGAAGTTGCCAGACGGGCCGAGCGTGCGCGAGATGAGGCCGGGTGCCCAGCTAAATACCTGATCCTGCGTAGAATACGTAGCCACTCGCTCCGTGTTCCACGAGTCAATCATCTGGTTGAGCGCCGTTAGCGCGTCCTGCGACGTGGCAGCAGACGGCGTTTCACCTTCGGCTAGAACGCCGAGGAGCCGAAGCGCACCATTAATCTGATCGCCCGCTGTCGTTGCCATCTGCCGCTATTTCCTCAACCAAAGGACGACGCCCGCGTCGTCTGGTGACCAGTTCGTTCGCCTGCGCGGCGGGCTGCTCGCCGGGAGTATAACGCACCCAGCCGTTCTCTTCATCATAAATCGCTTCGAGGTCCATCGTGGCGACTTTAGTGCCGTGGTCCGGGTGGCGCAGATAGATGTGCATAGAATTTCCTGAAAAGGTGGCCCCTGCCGAAGCAGGGGCCGATTTGCTTATGAGATAGCGTACAGCGCCCAAGAACCGTCAGCCGTTTTACGCGCACGGAAGGCGCGCACGGTGCCAGCCGTAGCCGCAATGGTCATGAGACCCTGCGAGCCGCTGCTGCCAATGGACCAGCCAGTGTTGGTGGTCATGGTGATGACGCCCGCCGTCGTCGTGTTGATGACGCGGAAGTCAAACGTCGAGCCAGGCTTGGAGTTCGTCAGCACGGCGTCGAGGTCGGTTGCCAAAGGCAGCGTGTAAGCGGCCGTCGTCGTCGGCGTGCCGATGATGATGCCGTTGGTTAGCTGAGCAGCTGTCAGCGTAGCGCTGTCGGTGGCTGTAGTCGGTACAGCG
>CAIWNB010000365.1 GCA_903913965.1 uncultured beta proteobacterium | reverse complement strand
TTTTCTTTGGTTATGTGAGGTGATCCGCCCAGAAAGTGCAGAGGTAGATGCCAAATTCAAGCCGCGATGCATCGGGGCCGGGCAACATTTGTTTCGACCCTGCGGTCCGCCAACAATTACTGTCGTCCGGTGGGACGTATCCTGCCGCGCCTGCAGCCATGCAGCGCTTGCCTTGGCATGTAACAATCGCGCCTGTGCGGCGGCTGTTAGGCCGCTCTCATATTTTTTGGGATGGCGTTCTGCATTGTGAGGAAATCCGGATTGGCACTCATCGTCTACGGGATCAAGAATTGCGATACGGTCAAAAAGGCCCGTCTCTGGCTGGACACGCAAGGCATCGCCCATGATTTTCACGATTACAAATCGGCCGGCATCGAACAGGCGCGTTTGGCGTCGTGGTGCAAACTGGTGGGTTGGGAAACGCTGCTCAATCGCGCCGGCACGACCTTTCGCAAGTTGCCGGATAGTGCGAAGCAAGTCGCCGGTGTTGAGGCGGCGATCGTCCTGATGCTGGCGCAACCGTCCATGATCAAACGCCCGGTCATTGAGCACGACGGCGGGTTGCTGGTTGGATTCAAGGTGGATCAGTATGAGCAGGCCTTGTCGGCCCGGCAGTGTGGCGCGCCGAGGTCATGAACGACGCCGATTACATGCGTGAGGCCCTGGTGCTGGCGGACGCCGCCGAGGCGCGCGGAGAAGTGCCCGTCGGGGCGCTGGTGGTGATGGACGGCGTGGTGATCGGGCGCGGCAGCAATCAACCGATCGGCACCCATGATCCGACCGCGCATGCCGAGGTGATCGCGTTGCGGGACGCCGCGGCGGCGCGCGGTAATTACCGTTTGCCCGGTGCCACGCTCTACGTGACGCTGGAGCCCTGTGCGATGTGTGCCGGGGCGATCATGCATGCCCGCATCGGGCGTGTCGTCTACGGTGCGCGTGACTTGAAAACCGGCGCCTGTGGCAGCGTGGTTGACCTGTTCGGGACGAAGTTAAACCATCACGCCGAGGTGATTGAGGGCGTCATGGGGGACGAATGCGGTGCGCGGCTGAGTGCGTTTTTCAGCCGGCGACGGAAAATGGCGGGCTAATGGCAAGAATCGACATCAAACTTTCGACCCAGAGTGCAGAGCTTCACGATGATCAGGGTGCGCTCGTCGCCCGATATCTCATCTCCAGCTCGCGCAATGGGGCTGGCGAGCGCATGGGCAGCTATTGCACCCCGCGCGGCTTGCATGTGATCCGCGCCAAGATCGGTGCCGGGCAACCCTCGAATACGGTGTTTGTCGGCCGCCGCCCGACGGGGGAAATTTACGATAAAAATCTTGCGGCGCAATATCCGGAGCGCGACTGGATACTCACACGAATCTTGTGGCTCTCGGGGTGCGAGCCCGGATTTAATCGCTGGGGTGCAGTCGACACCATGCGGCGCTACATCTATATCCATGGAACGCCCGATAGCGTAACTTTAGGAGTTACTGGATCTATCGGTTGTATCCGCATGAATAATAATGAATTGATTGAATTATTTGATCGCGTAAAGTGCGGCGATCGGGTATTTATTCAGGAATAACAAAGGGGTGCCTGTATTGCCTTGGCGCGCCCGGTCCGGTGCTTCATATGCCGGTCGCAACGGCGCTTTGCGGCACTTGAAATTGTCTTGTCATGATCTTGTTCGGTGCTCTACAATCATAAAAATGCTGCGTCGCAGCGACGGGCGGCGGTCTTAAACTTTCGAGCGAGGCGATGGCATGAGACTCAAAGACAAAGTGGCGATTATCACGGGCGCAGCGCGCGGCATCGGGCAGGCCACCGCAATCAAGTTTGCCAGTGAGGGCGCCCGCGTTGTGGTGTGCGATCTCAAGCAGGAATGGCTCACGGAGTCCGTGGCGCTCTGCAAGCAGGCCGGGGGCGATGCCATCGGCTGTGCGGCCGATGTGCGCGACACCAAGTCGTTGGACGCCATGGTGGCGGCGACGCTTGCCCAATGGGGCCGCATTGATTGTCTGGTCAACAATGCCGGTATCGTGGCCGATGCCCAACTCAAAAACATGACCGAAGATCAATTCGATTCGGTGATCGACATAAATCTCAAGGGCGTCTACAACTGCACCAAGGCGGTGGTGAACACCATGCTGGCGCAGCAGTCCGGGGTCATCCTCAACGCCTCGTCGATCGTCGGTCTGTACGGCAATTTCGGCCAGACCAATTACGCGGCCAGTAAATTCGCCGTGATCGGCATGATGAAAACCTGGGCGCGCGAACTCGGGCGCAAGGGCATCCGCTGCAACGCCATTTGTCCCGGCTTTATCGCTACCAGCATACTCACCACCATACCCGAAAAAGTGCTGCAGGCGCTGGAAGAGAAGGTGCCGATGGGGCGTCTCGGGCGTCCCGAGGAAGTGGCAAATACCTTTGCCTGGCTGGCTTCCGACGAAGCCAGCTATATCAACGGTGCGGTGATCGAAGTCAGCGGCGGGCTGACGATTTAACAGGCTGTTGTTACGCCGCGAGGTGTGAGCGCAGCTTCGACGCATCCGGCGCGTGTATCACGCCGCGCTCCGTAATAATGGCAGTGACCAGTTCCGCCGGCGTCACGTCGAAAACCGGGTTACGCACATTGACTCCGGCAGGCGCCCAGCGCAGATTGCCGTAGCCCGTGACTTCCGATGCATTGCGCTCCTCGATGGGAATGTCCGCGCCGCTGGCGATCCCGGCGTCTATCGTTGAGAGCGGCGCCGCCACATAAAACGGGATGCCATGCCGGTGCGCCACCACGGCGACACCATAGGTGCCGATCTTGTTGGCGACATCGCCATTCGCGGCAATGCGATCCGCGCCGACGATCACCGCATCGATTTCGCCGCGGCTCATTAGAAACGCAGCAGCGTTATCAGCGATCAAGGTCACCGCAATATCGTCCTCCATGAGTTCCCACGCCGTGAGGCGGGCGCCTTGCAGGAAGGGCCGCGTTTCATCGGCGAACACGCTGATCGATTTGCCGGCTTCGACGGCTGAGCGGATCACCCCCAGCGCAGTACCGTGACCGGCGGTGGCCAGCGCACCCGCGTTGCAATGGGTCAGCACGCGCGCCCCATCGGCCAGCAGTGCCGCACCGAATTCACCCATACGGCGATTGGCGGCGATATCTGCCTTGTGGATAGCCTGCGCGGCGGCAAGCAGTCGGAAGGCAATCGTCGCTGGCGCTGCGGCGGCGGCGCTCTGCCAGTGTTCGCGCATGCGTTCGAGCGCCCAGAAAAGATTGACCGCCGTCGGCCGGCTGGCGGCGAGCGTTGCGAAGGCCGCCTCGAGACCGGCATTAAATTCTTCTGCGCTGTGCTTGCGCAGCTGCAGGGCTTCGAGCGCAATGCCGTAAGCGGCGGCACAGCCGATCGCCGGGGCGCCGCGTACCACCATGTCACGGATGCCAGCGGCGGTCTCAGCGGCCGATGTATACGGCAGATAATTCACCTCCGAGGGCAGTGCACGCTGATCGATCATTTCGAGCCGGCCGTCGCGCCAGCGCAGCGTTTCAAATCCTGTTTTGATTTTGTTGGCACTCATCAAATCACCCGTTCGTTCCCACCGTCGACCGGCAATTGTGCGCCGGTTGTTTTCGCAAATAGCGGCCCGAGCATCTCGGCGGCGAGCGCCGCGACATCGCGGCTGGTGACTTCGGTTTTGAGAACGTTACGTTTCTTGTATTGCTCGACGCTGAGCCCGTAATGCGCGGCGCGCGCAGCCAACACTTCGGCAGTCCACAAGCCGGTATCGAAAACTGCATCGGGATGCAGCGTGTTAACGCGTATCTGGTCCGCCCCCCATTCGAGCGCGGCGACGCGTGCGAGTTGTGTCAGTGCAGCCTTGGATGCCGAATAAGCACCGGCACCGTGGCCGGGGGCGGGCACATTTTTAGAGCCGATGACCGTCACGCGGCCGCCCTGTGGGGCGAGCTTCAGCAGCGGGTGGGCCATGCGTAGCAGGGTCAGATTGGCGTCGAGGTTGACGCGCATGACGTCACGCCATTGCGCGTCATCGAGGGCGGCAATCGCGGTGCCGCCGGGAAACACGCCGGCGTTTAACACCAGCATATCGAGTCCGCCAAAGAGCCGCACCGTGGAGTCGAGGGCGGCGGCGATTGCATCGCCAGAGGTGACATCACACTGAATACCGAGAAAATCGGCGCGTGCGTAGAGCCCGCTGATATTCGCCTGCAGATCAAGCCCGACCACCGCAGCGCCGCGCGCCAGCAAGGCCTCAACAGAGGCCTTGCCGATACCCGAGGCCGCGCCCGTCACCAGCGCGATTTCACCGGCGTAGACCGCGGGTTTGCCAGACTTTTTCAACTTCGCTTGTTCAAGATCCCAATACTCCACAGCAAAAATATCGCGCGAGGGGAGGGCGCGCCAGCCGCCGAGCAGCGTCGCACGTTCGATCACATCCATCGTGTGCCGGTAGAGATCAGCGACGATCGCGGCTTCTTTCATGCTGCGGCCCAGGGTGCACATTCCGATGGCGGCATCGAGCACGACCCGTGGCGCAGGGTCGAGCATGATTTTGGTTTCTTTGGCCTCAGCGTTATGCACGGCGAAATATTTGCCATAGTCGCGCGCATAGGCGGCCACATCACGACCGAGTAGCGGCAGACGTTTGGTGCGGATGACATGGTCGGGGGTGGCCGGACCTTGTTGGGTGATGGCATTGAGGTCTGCGCGCTGCAGAAAAGCACGTGTGCGCGGCGTCTGATCAGAGGTCATCAGCAATGGAAAACCGGCGGCGCGTGAGATGTCGCCGCGCAGGGCCGCCATTTCAGCGATAGCCGCGGAGGCGGTGTTGCTCGCATCGCCAGCCGTCTCCGGCAGCAACCACGCGCGGTGTTGTTGCAGATGACGTTCGGCCAGATCCACCAGCGCGATCATGCGCTCATACGACTCGCGGGCTGTTGCGCCGAACGAAAAGATGCCGTGCTTAAGTAGCACCATGCCAATGGTGTTGGGTCCCGCGTGTTTGGGAAATAACTCGGCGCACATGCGCGCCAGATCAAAGCCCGGCATGACATAGGGAATGATGACAACCTTGTCGCCATAAATGTCGGCGATCCGTTGTTCGCCATTGGCGGTGTTGGTAACCGCCAATACGGCATCTGCGTGCGTGTGATCGACGAACTTGTGCGGTAACAACGCGTGCAGGATAGTTTCGACCGAGGGCGCAGGCGCGGCAGCGCGCGTCATTTGCGTCACCAGTTCGTTGACCATCTGCGGGTCGCTTAGCGACTGCAGTTTTGCCAGCTTCAGCAGATGCGGCATACGCACTGGCGAAAAGCCGGCCTCTTCGATGAATTCGAGATCCCAGCCGCTGCCTTTGACGTAGAGAATCTGCTCGTCTTCACCGACCAGATTACGCACGCTCGCCTTGACCGAGGTGTTGCCGCCACCGTGCAGCACCAGTGATTTATCGCGTCCCAAGAGGCGCGAGGTATAGACGCGCTGGCCGAGATCGCCTTGAAAGAGGGCGGCTTCCTGTTCTTTCCAGAGACTTTTCATGTGTGGCCGGTCAGGTGTGAGAGGGCCATTATAATTCTCCGCCATGACTAAACCCTGTGAGTTTTCGGTGATGCGCGTCAGCTGGCTGGCCGACCAGCACGCGTTGCGTGCGCTGCGCACGCGGGTCTTTATCGAAGAACAAAAGGTGCCGCCGTCGCTGGAATGGGATGATCTTGTCGATGCGCAGTGTTGGCATGTGCTGGCGCGTGACGCCGATGGTCAGCCCATTGGCTGCGGGCGCTTGTTGCCCGACGGCGTGATCGGTCGCATGGCGGTGTTGCCGCAGGCGCGCAGCCGCGGAGTGGGGGCGGCACTCCTGGAGGCGTTGTTGCAAGCGGCGCGTGAACGCGGCCATCGCGTCGTGACGCTGAGTGCGCAGGTTCACGCGCTTGGTTTTTACGCAAAAGCCGGCTTTATTGCCGCGGGTGAGGTATATCCCGACGCCGGCATCCCGCATCGTGCGATGAGTCTGGTGCTGCCTGACTAAATAATGCCGTCAGCCTTGAGTTGATCGAACGCATCCGCCGACAGCCCCAGCCGCTCGCGATAAATTTCTTCGTTGTGCACTGCCATTGGCAGACCGGCATGGCGGATGCGGCCCGGCGTCTCGGAGAGGCGTGGCAAGACATCGGGCATGCGCAGCGTGCCGAGTTCAGGGTCGTCGATTGTGGCGAGCACCTTGCGCGCAACCATTTGCGGATCTTCCGCGAGGTCCTTGAAGTCAGACACCGGAGCGACCGCCACTTCCGCCTTGACCAGTCGCGCGATGCATACGTCACGCGGCAGTGCGCCGACCCAGGCGCCGACGATTTCGTCGAGTGCATCGACGTTGGCCAGACGATGCTGATTGGTATCGAAGCGCGGGTCGGTGATGAGTTCGGCGCGATCCATCTCGCGGAACAACCGTTCAGTGATGGCCTGGGTCGAGCCGGCAATCGCAATCCAGCGGCCGTCGCTGGTTTGATAGGTGTTGCGCGGCGCCGAGCCGGAGGTACGGTTGCCGGTGCGTTTGCCCGGGATGCCGAGTTGATCGTAAGCCACAGCGTGTCCGCTTAGCATGGTGTAGAGCGATTCCACCAACCCGACATCGATGCACTGACCGCGGCCGCTTTTTTTGGCGTCACGTTGATACAGGCAGAGCAGCGCGCCCACCGTGGCGTAGAGCGCAGCGGTGGTGTCGGCCAGCGGAAACGACGGCAGCGTCGGTGGCCCGTCGGCCTGCCCCGTGACATGTGCAAAGCCGCTCATGGCTTCAGCCAGCGTGCCAAAGCCCGGACGGTCTTTGTAGGGGCCGGTCTGCCCGAAGCCAGACACCCGTATCATGGTGAGGCCCGGGCTCAATTCACGCAGCCGCTCATAGCCGAGATTCCAACGCTCGAAGGTGCCCGCGCGGAAACTTTCGATCAAAATATCGGCCTGCGTTTTTTCAATCAGATCGCAGAATAATTTCTGCCCCGCGGGTTTGCTCAGTGACAGCGTGATGGTTTTCTTGTTGCGCGAGAGCTGTTTCCAGGTCAGCGGCACGCCGTTTTTATTGCGTCCGAAATAGCGGCCTTGATCACCGCCCTCGGGGTTTTCCACCTTGATGACTTCGGCGCCAAAGTCGCCAAGGATCATGGCGATGGTCGGCCCGGAGACCACCTGTCCGCAGTCGATCACAGTGAGGCCGGAGAGCGGCAGGTTTTCCGCGGCTGAGGCGGGGGTGGGTTTGTCCATGAGTTTCTTTACAGTTGATCAAACGGATTGTGATTGTGCCCAGGCCAGCACGCGTCGGGCCATGCCGACCATCGCGTAATCGACGAGCTTGCCGTCGACCGTGGTGGCGGCTGAGTTGCGCGCTACCGCCGCATCGAAGGCTTCAATCACACGGCGGTAATAATCGAGTTCAACAGCGGTCGGTTTGAAAATATCATTGACCACCTGAATTTGATTGGGGTGGATCACCGATTTGCCGCGATAACCAAGTTTGCGGGCGGCCGAGCAGCAGGTGGCGAGTCCGGCGGCATCGCGGATATTGGCATATGAGCCGTCGAGCACGTGCTCAACGCCGGCGGCACGCGCGGCAAGCAATACGCGCGAGCGCAGGTACAGCACTTCGTCGCCCTCGGGCGTCCAGGTATAACCAAGATCGGTTTGCAGATCGCCATCCTGCGCGGTACCGCAGGTCACCGAAGTAATGCGCGACGAGGCCGAGAGAATGTCATACGCAAACCAGACCCCCTTGGCCGACTCGAGGCTGGGGCCGATGCCGACGGAACCCGGACGCAGGCCGCGCTTTTGTTCAAGCCGGGTAATCAGGGCGTCGACGGTTTTGATGGTTTCCGCGGATTCTGTTTTCGGCAGACGAATGCCGGTCAGACCTTCCACCACAACCGCTTCCAGATCGTCTTCGAGCATGCCGGTTTGTAGCGCGTTGACGCGCACATGAATGATGGTGTTCGCCTTGTGTTGCCCAATGTACTGGCGGGCGAGTTCGCGGGCGCGTGGTTTTTCGGCGATGGGCACGGAATCTTCAAGATCGAACACCAGCGCATCGGCACCGTAGGCCGGGGCTTTTTCCAGCATATCGGCGCGATTGGCCGGCATGATCAACAAGCTGCGGGGTCCGCTCATAATGTCCTCTCGTGACTACAAATGTTATTGATGATTTCAATCAGCCGACAAGCCGGCCTTGCGGATGATTTTGCCGAGTTTGAGGATTTCACTGCGCACATGCGCGGCAAATTCTTCCGGCCGGTCGCCGACGATGACGTAACCGAGATCGGTGAGCCGTTTGGCGACCTCGGCATTGGCGAGCGCTTTCAGCGCGGCTTCGTGCAGCGTGATGCCGATCTCTTTCGCTGTCTTCGCAGGCACCATGATGCCAAACCAGTTGCCGGCGACATAATCCGCGTAGCCGGCCTCGGCCACCGTTGGATATTGCGGCACCACGGAAATGCGTTTTGTCGTGGTCACCGCCAGCGCACGCAAACGGTTGTCTTTCAAGAAAGGCAGCGTGATCGCCAGCGGCGAAAAATACACCGAGGTTTCACCCGACATGACGGAGGTCATCGCTTCGTTGCCGCCGCGATAGGGCACATGCAGCAGATTGATCGCGGCCTGTTCTTTCAGGAGTTCGGCGGCCAGATAAGTCGAGGTGCCGGTGCCGGCCGAGGCATAGTTAATCGCGCCCGGGCGCGCCTTGGCCAGTCGCACCAGATCGGCGATCGATTTAACCGGCAACGACGGATGCGTGATGACGATATACGGCGAGGAGGCCAGTTGTATCACCGGCGTGAAATCATTCACCAGATCATAAGCAAGTTTACGATACAGCGTGACATTGACGGCGTGCGTCAGGCTGCCCTGAAACAGCGTGTAGCCGTCAGCGGCCGCTTTGGCGGCGAACTCGGCGCCGATGTTGTTGCCACCACCTCCGCGGTTGTCGATGATGACTTGCTGACCCAAAGTTGCGGCGAGTCCGCCTGCGGTGATGCGCCCAATCACATCCGCGCCGCTGCCCGGCGGTGTCGGCACCACATAACGCAATACGCGCGTCGGATACGCCTGGGCCAGCACGGCGGCGGGGAAGGCCAGGCCCAATAACACTGCGGCGAAGATGACATGCGGGTGTCGGTGCGGCATCTCTAATCGGCCAGTTGTGCTGCCCATGCCAGCACACGTTTGGCCATACCAACCATTGCATAGTCGACCAGTTTGCCGTCAACCGTGGTGGCGGCCGAGCCGCGAGCGACAGCTTCGTCGAAGGCGGTGATGACGCGTTGATAGTAGGCAATCTCCACGGCAGTCGGCGCAAAAATGCGGTTCACGGTTTCGATTTGGTTGGGATGAATCACCGATTTGCCGCGGTAGCCGAGCTTGCGCGCAGCCTCGCAACAAATGCGCAGCCCCTCGGCGTCACGCACGTTCGAATAGGCGCCGTCGAGCACGTGTTCGACGCCGGCGGCGCGTGCGGCCAGCACGACGCGTGAGCGCGCATAGAGCACCTCGTCGCCCTCGGCGGTCCAGGTATAGCCGAGATCGGTTTGCAAATCGCCATCCTGCGCGGTGCCTATCATCACCGAATGCACGCGGGGTGAGGCGGACAGAATTTCATAAGCGAACCAGATGCCCTTGGCCGACTCCAGGCCGACCTCGATGCCGATGCGGCCGGCGGGCAGGCCTTGCCGTTCTTCAGCGGCGGTAAGTAGCGCATCGACGGCCTCGATCATGGCGGCCGATTCAGTCTTTGGCAGTTTGATGCCGACCAATCCGTCGACCGCGATGGCGGCGATGTCATCTGCGGTCATGCCGGTATCCCAGGCGTTGACGCGCACGTAGATGTGGGTGAGGGCCTTGTGTTTGCCGATGTACTCAGCAGCCAGGGCGCGAGCGCGTGGCTTGTCGGCCACTGGCACGGAATCTTCCAGATCAAAAATCAGCGCGTCGGCGCCATACGCCGGCGCTTTGGTCAGCATGTCCTCGCGATTGGCAGGGACGGTCATGATGCTGCGGGGTCCGCTCATCGGTCTGTACTTTCGGGTGTGTTATTCGGCGCTGAGGTTTTTGTCTTGCACGATCCGGCGCCATTTTTCGATATCGGTGCGGATGAAGTCAGCGAACTCGGCGGGCGTGCCGGCGACGATGGCGTAGCCAAGTTCGCGCACACGGCTGGCGATCTCCGGGCGTTTAAGTCCGCTCACAACGGCGGCATTCAGTGTGGCGATGATCTCCGGTGGCGTCCTTGCCGGCGCCACCAGTCCGTGCCAGTTGCTGGCTTCAAAGCCCGGATAGCCGGATTCGGCAACGGTCGGGATCTCCGGGTAGGCCGGCAGGCGTTTTAAGGTGGACACGGCGAGTGCGCGCAGACGCCCCTGTTGCACCAGTGGCACGCCGGTGGCCACCGGTGAAAAATACACCGGCACTTCGCCCGCAATCACTGCGGTCAACGAAGGTGCGCCCCCACGGTAGGGCACTTCGGTGAGATTGATATTGGCGCTTGCTTTGAAGAGCTCGGCGGCGAGATAGGTCGAGGTGCCGACGCCCGCCGAACCGTAAAAAACCGCGCCGGGTTTGGCTTTCGCGACGCGCACGAGATCCGCCACCGTTTTCGCCGGGAACGACGGGTGCACCACAACGATCATCGGTGAGATATCGGTGAGCGTGATGGGGGTGAAATCCTGCACCAGATCGAAGGCGAGTTTTTTGAAATAACTCGTGTTGAAGGTATGCGACTGGGTGATCTGTAAGAGCGTGTAACCGTCAGCCGGCGCTTTGGCGGCGATTTCGGCGCCGAGGTTGCCGTTGGCGCCGGTGCGTGGATCGACCACGATTTGCTGGCCGAGGTGTTGGCTCATGCCTTGTGCCACCAGTCGCGCAATGACCTCGGTGCCGCCGGTGCTGGGGATGATGTAACGGATCGGCTTGGCGGGATAGTTTTGCGCGTGGGCGCCGGCACAGCAGAACATGAACGCCGTCAGCCGCAGGACACCCCGCGCGCCCGGCCGCATACTGCTAGGCCGCCGCGGAGGCAGGAGCGCTTTCCAGCGAAAAGCGGCCGGTCACCGATGAAACGGGTTTGCCGCGCTCGCCAAAACTGCGTTCAACAAACACGACCTGACCGTGATTGTTGATCAGCACCACGGAGGACGCGCGGGTGCCGTAGGCGGGCGTGGCGATAAACGCCGATGACAACAGGCGCTCGCGCGGCAGGCCAACACCGGTATTGGGTAAATTTTCATCGGCGGCGGTGGTGCGGTCGCCGAGCACTTTGAACAGGGCGTCGACGAGGTCTTGCGATTTGAGGTGCATGACTTGCGTCATCGCCGCGCAGCCCTGGGTGACCTTGGGCCACGGCGTGTTGAGCAGGCTGTTGCTCAGGCCGTGCACGCCGGGGGCCACCGCGGTCACCGTGGTGGTGCGGTTGGAGACGTAGAACAGCTCGTCGACATCGCCAATGAGCAGGTTAAAGCCGTTGTAGTTATGGCCGTCGCGCCGCATGCGGTTGGCGTATTCGGCCGGCCCTTGCGCGCTGCGCAGGTAATTGCTGACCAGTTCGCCACGCGTGCGTTGGGAGGTTTTAGCGCCCGTGCCGTCGCGGTAATTGGTGATCGCGGAGATACGCCCGCTGCGCGCGATGCCCAGCCAGGTGCCGCCCTGCTCGAGGTCGCGGCCGGCATAGACGTTGGTGTGATCGCGCCAGAAGGCCGCCGGCTGGGTTGGGCGTGCATACGACTCATCACGGTTGGCGGCGAGCACCAGCGGATAGTCAGGATGAACCTTATGGGCAAATAAAATCAGGCACATGGTGTTTTGACTGGCATCGTGGATCGTGCAAAATAACCGTAAAGCAATGAATTAGTTCATTTTTATGCTATGACGGGCTATTCGTTTCCAAGGGGTAATGCAGGGTTAATAGCTGCAGCTCAGGCCCCTCGACAGAGTCCAATTTTACGGCAACTGCGCCCAAGCTGGAAGTGTGAACCACTGCCAGCACGTCAAAACCCCCTGTGGCAGCCGGTGCCGCATTGACGATGGCGCCGCTGGATTGCCCGTCGAGATCGCTGCTGTAGAGCTTTTGAGCGGGTTGCGGCAGGGTGGCGGAATCGACGTGCGCCAGCACCATGCGCTGCTTCAATTTGCCCAAATAATGCATGCGGGCGACGATTTCCTGGCCGGGATAACAGCCCTTGCTAAAGCTGACACCGCCGATGCGATCGAGATTCGCCATTTGTGGCACGAACGCTTCTTGGGTGGCAGCGGTGATGATGGGAATGCCGGCGTGTATGGTCGCCAGATCCCAGACGCTTTCCGCCGCCGGCGTGGCGGCGGTGGCGAGTGCGGTTTTGAGCGGGTCGGCCTGTTCGATGGCAGCGAGAATCAGGCAGCGTCCCGCATCCAGCCGCAGCAGGAGGGCGTTGCTGGATTCAATGAGCTTGAGCGGCGCGGTGGCCACCGGCAGGCCCGCGCTTTGCAATGCGGCGTCGATGTGGTCACCGCAGAGGCCGAGCGGTATATAGGTTTCGCTGACCTCGGTAACTTGCACCTTGGAGCGCAGGACATACATCGACAGGCGTTTGCGGATCGGCTCGCACAACGCACGCGGCAACTGCATGAAATAGTCCGCGCCGACGCGCCACAACAAAAAACTCGCCAGCATGCGGCCTTTGGGCGTGCTGTAGCTGCCATAAGTGGCCTGCAACGGCTGCAACGCGGCGACGTCACAACTCAACTGGCCTTGCAGAAAACCCTGTGCGTCGGCACCGGCAAAGCGCAACAGACCGGGTTGGGTGAGGTGGCAAAAATAGGCGGACACAGGCATGGTGTTCAATCGTGGTGGTTGTGGAAATCAGGCGCGTGAAACAACAAGGTCGGTCGTGTGAGGCGTCGCCGCTGGCGTTGCGGGCGGGGCGAAATTATAGCAATCGGTGGCGCGGCGACTCGGGTTAAAAAGTTGAAGGCGCTGCCGCCTATAGATGGTGCGTTTGGCACCGCCATAGGCGGTTTATGGGTCGTTTGCTTAAGGAAAAGCAAGCATTAAGCCCTGAGTTGTGCGGGTTATTTGTATTTGAATTCATGTTTATAAGGAGGAGTTCAAAATATGTAGAAAACATAATACTTTTTGAGAATTGTAAATTCATATTTGATTTGTTAACTTTGCCCCACCAGTCACTCCCGCGCAGCCTGTCCATAAGCCGGACGCCCGAAACAGCATCCTGGGCGCAAAAGTGAACGCACCAGACGGCTTGTAATTTTGCTCGGGGGGCTCGCGTTGACAACAAGCGATTTGACGTTCCGGACAGACACATTCCTGTGGGGCTTGCAGGGCATGTGTCATCTCCAGCGCATTCCGTTTGCCGCGCCGCTGGTTCTGCAGCAGATCCCGCCACCGTACGACTTTGCCGCGATGCAACTGGCCGCGCAATCGCTGGGCCTCAAGGCGGGCCTTCGGCAGGCCGGCATCACCGAACTGCGCGCGCTTCTACTGCCATGCATTGCCGTTCTTAAGCCATCACCATCGACCTTAAACGCCGATCCGTCGTCACCAGGCAGAGGTGCCGCGTCACCAAACCCAGAGCCAGCGTCACCAAGCACAGATACTGCTTCACCAAAAAAATATCCTAATTCACCAAGCAAAGACCCTAATTCACACAGCACAGATCCCGCTGCCATTGGCCCGGTTTCTCCCTCTCCCTCGATGGGAGAGGGCAGGGGTGAGGGTGAGGAAGCACCGCCCCAGCATCACCACCTCGCCCTCATCCTCAAAGCCGACGACACCCGCATCCTGCTCTTCGACGAAACCAGCAAAACGCCTGTCGAAACCGGGTTAGACGATTTCGCAGCCCGCTATTCGGGCCAGGTCATTCTGTTCCAGGCCGAATCAAAGGGCGCCGTCGAAGGCGACCCGATGCTGCAGCAGAAAAAAGAATTCGGCTTCAGCTGGTTCATTCCAGAACTGCTGAAACATAAAAAGATCTGGCGCGATGTGCTGCTCGCCTCGCTGGCCATTCAATTGATGGCGCTGGCAACGCCGGTATTCACGCAAATCGTCATCGACAAGGTGATCGTGCATCACACCGCCAGCACGCTGTGGGTGATCGCCATCGGCTTGGTGGTGTTCATGGTCTTCTCGACGGTAATGACCTGGGTGCGGCAATACCTGGTGCTGCATACCGGTAACCGCATCGACGCCGTGCTCGGTTTGCAGGTGTTTGAACAGCTATTTAAGTTGCCGCCGCGTTTTTTCGAAAGCCGGCCCACGGGCGTATTGATCGCGCGCGTGCAGGGCGTTGAAACCATCCGCGAATTTATCAGCGGCGCCGCAGTGACGCTGTGCCTCGATATTCCCTTCCTGCTGATCTTCCTCGGCGTGATGTTTTATTACAGCTGGCTACTAACGTTGCTGGTGCTGGCAATTCTGTTGTGCATCGCGGCCATCAGTGTTTTTACAACGCCGCTATTGCGTCAGCGCCTGAACCAGCAATTCCTGCTCGGCGCGCGCAATCAGGCTTTTTTGACTGAATACGTTTCGGGCATGGAAACGGTGAAGTCGCTGCAGATGGAGCCGCAGCTCACCAAGAAGTTCGGTGAATACCTCGCGGCCTACCTTGCCGCGGGTTTTAACACCAAGCAGATCTCCAATACGGCCAACGCGCTGGCCAATATGCTCGAACAGTGCCTGACCTTAACCGTGCTATGCGTGGGCGCGTGGATCGTCATGAACAGCACTGACATGACGATCGGCATGCTGGTGGCGTTTCAGATGTTTGCCGGGCGTTTGTCAGGGCCGCTGTTGCGTATGGTTGGCCTGTGGCAGGAATTTCAGAACGCCAGTATCGCGGTCAAACGCCTTGGCGACGTCATGAACGCGCCCGCCGAGCCGTATTCGATGTTGCCGTCGCGCGAAAGCGGCGGCAAGGGCAGTGTGGAGATCAAGGGGTTGAGCTTCCGTTACGCCGAGAACCTGCCGTTTCTTTATCGCGATCTGAATCTAAAGCTGGAGCCGGGCAAATGCATCGCGTTGATGGGGCCCTCGGGCTCAGGCAAGAGCACGCTCGCTAAACTGATGCAGGGCTTTTATCAGCCCTCTGATGGCGCAATCCTGATTGACGACCGCGACATCCGGCATTTCTCGGCTAATGACCTGCGCAGTCATTACGGCGTGGTGCCGCAGGAAACCATTCTTTTCTCCGGCACGATCTACGAAAACCTCACGCTCGCCAACGCGCACGCCACCTTCGAGCAAGTCATTCAGGCCTGCAAGCTCGCGGAGATCCACGACACCATCGAAAAGTTACCAGAGGGTTATCAAACCACCATTGGCGAACACGGTGTTGGGTTGTCAGGCGGGCAGAAGCAGCGCATCGCCATTGCGCGTGCGTTGCTCAAGCGGCCGAAGATTTTGATCTTTGATGAAGCGACGAGCAGCCTGGATGAGGCGACGGCGGAGAGTTTTGCGCGAACCGTCAATCAGCTTAAGGGCAAGGTATCGATGCTGTTTATTACGCATCAACTGCCGCGGTCGTTACAGGTGGGTGAGATCGTCAGAATTGGAAGCCCGGAATTGTCGCGAAATAGTTCAAGGAATTCCAATGCCTAAATTCGAACAGGCTGCCGATATCGTGATGACATCATGCCGGCCGAGTACGCAAGCGCATCCCCAGCGCGTGTACAACCTTCAGAACCGTGGTGAACTCCGGATTGCCGTTTTCGCCAAGCGCTCGGTAGAGGCTTTCGCGCGTTACCCCGGAATCTCGGGCAATCTGCATCATGCCGCGCGCCCGTGCAATGACGTTCAGCGCATGCCGGATCAGTGCAGGATCTCCGTCTTCGAGCGCAGCGTCAAGGTAAGCGGCAACGTCTTTTTTATTCTTCAAATATTCGGCCGAATCGTAGGGGGTTGTTTTAAGTTTGGTCTTGGCCATCAGAGTCTCCTAATGTTGGCGTGCAAGCTCAATTGCGCTTCGGATATCGCGGTCCTGCGTGCGTTTGTCACCCCCGGCCAACGAATGCTGGACAAATTTATCAGTGCTGGGGCAGTGGTAACTTAAATTGTATGAGTGGAATAGTGATGAACGATAGAAAGAAATTTACTGCGGCATCTTTGATGATCGTGGCGACTCAAGGTTTAAAAGAAAAAATGTGCAGGAGTTCAAAATGGGCTTGGTGATTCTGGGTTTGCTAGCGCTCTACGTAATGATCTCGATTCTGGTAGTGATCGGGGTTATCAAATATTCAAAGAAGAACGGAAAGAGCGCGCTGCGTTGGGCGGGTGGCGCTGCGCTGGTGCTGTATTTGATTCCGTTTTGGGACTGGCTGCCGACAGTTGTGATGCATCGATACTACTGTTCAACTGAGGCGGGGTTTTGGGTCTACAAGACCTTTGACCAGTGGAGGCAAGAGAATCCTGGGGTGGCGGAAACTCTCGTGGCGAATAAGGGGGCGCCATCGACACGACAAGGGGATATGGCGAATCACACCGATACATATTTTTTGAATCAGCGCTTTAATTGGGTAGTTAAGAAAACAGGCCCCTTTCTGTTGAACCAATGGCAGTGGGAAAAGGAAGTCATTGATATAAAAACTAATGATGTGTTGGTGCGGTATGTGGATTTTTCTACAGGTAGTGGGTTTATCGGCGGGCCGCCTCGGACAGATAGGTTTTGGCTACAGAGCGATCATTGTACTGGTGGGGAGGAAAACATGTATTCGATGGATTCCTTCGTAGGCAATTTATCGAAATTGCTTTTAGGAGAAAAAAAATGAGCGCGATTTCTTTGTTGTTCGAACACGCGCAATTTGCTGAAGCGGCTTACGCCAATTTTTCTGGTATCGCTGGGTTGGGGGATACGCAACCATTTCAGGATCGCCTTGCTGCTTCTGGTTTCAGCAACTCGCAAGCCGCCGCCTTCGTCATCCAATGGGAAGTCATCGATCACGTCTCGGACACCTTGGGCGGCTTTTCTGCAACACTTTTCCGAAATAGACAGTCCGGCGCCTGCACGCTGGCAATCCGCGGCTCGTTGGATATGCAGGATTTTGTCGAGGACGCGAAGATCATATTTCGAGAAGGTCTGGCGAAGCACCAGCTCGTTGATCTCTACAATTTCTGGGTGCGTGCCAATACGCCAGCCGGACAAGGGTACGACGCCGCGAGGCTGATCGAAAAGGATGTGCCGTTTGCAGGCGCTATCCAGATTGGCTTGATCTTCTACGGGGTCGAATTTGTATCCTCCGCCCAACTTCGCGATGCCAATCTGCGCGTCGG
>CAIWNB010000364.1 GCA_903913965.1 uncultured beta proteobacterium | reverse complement strand
CAAAAAACTGCCTTACGACACCGAGCGCGATTTCGCGCCGGTCAGTGTGGTCGCCTCCAGCGCGTATATCCTCGTCGTGCATCCAAGCCTGCCGGTCAAAAGCGTACGCGAACTGATCGCCTTCGCCAAAAAGAACCGCGGACAGGTGAACTACGCTTCATCAGGTAACGCCGGCCTGCCGCATTTGTCGGGTGAGTTGTTCAAGGTTAAAGCCGGCATCGAAATGACGCATATCCCCTACAAGGGTTCGGCGGCTGTGACCACCGCGGTGCTGTCGGGTGAAGTACCGATCATGTTCAGTAACCTGATCTCGACCATGCCACAGGTGCAGGCGGGACGCTTGCGCGCACTGGGCGTGACCGCACAAGCGCGCATTGCCGCCGCACCGCATATTCCGACCATCGCCGAGTCGGGGCTGCCCGGCTATGAAGTGACGGGCTGGTACGGCATCATGGCGCCGGCCAATACGCCGGCCGACATTGTCGGTCGGCTGGGCACGGCCATTGCAAAAGCGCTACAGGCGCCGGAAGTATTGCGGCGTTTCGCCGGCGAAGGCATCGACCCCGCCGGCTCGACGCCCGAGGCGTTCGGCAAGATGATCCGTGAAGACCTCGTAAAATGGGCGGAAGTCGTGCGAATTTCAGGGGCCAGAGTGGACTGAGCCGGCCATCAGCGCAAACAGATCGCAATCACGTCGCAGATCAATCGTTTCGAATTAACCAGGGAGCAGGCAAACATGGCAAAGATGAAAGGCGCTCGCGCCGTTGCACAATTATTGAAGGAACACGGCGTATCACATGTATTTTTCATGGACGCGGTGCTGCGTCGTGCGCTCGCCGAAATGGAAGACTTCGGTATTACGCGCGTGCTCGGCCACTCCGAGAAAGGCGTCGCCTACATGGCCGACGGTTATGCGCGCGTCTCCGGCCGGCCCGGCGTCTGCATGGCGCAGTCGGTGGGGGCGGCCAATCTCGCCTCCGGCATGCAGGACCCCTACCTCGGTCATTCGCCGGTGATCGCCATCACCGGTCGCCATGTCGCCGCCTTCCAGTATCGCAACGCCTATCAGGAGGTTGATCACGGCCCGCTGTTTGACGCGGTAACCAAATTCAACGGCCGTATCGACGACGTCGAACAGATTCCGCATCTGTTCCGCACCGCCTTCCGCGAAGCCACCACCGGCACACCGCGCCCGGTACATCTGGACATCGGCGGCTTCACCGGCGACGCTTTGACGCCGATGGAAGCCGACTTCGATATGACGGTCGATGAAGCGCACACGCATTTTCCAGCCTTCCGCCCCGCCCCCGATCCCGCCGCGGTGCAACGTGCGGTGGCTGCGATCGCCGCCTCCAAACGTCCGGTCATCATCGCCGACCGTGGTGCGGTAATCTCCGGTGCACGGTCAGCGGTAGCGCAACTAGCAGAGCGTATCCAGGCCCCGGTAGTCGTCACACTCGATGCCAAACACATCATGCTTGAAAACGACAAGATGTTCCGCGGCACCGTCGGCCTCTACGGCCGCAGCTGCGCCAACCACGTCGTCGATGAGGCCGATCTGGTTATCTATGCCGGCAGCAATACCTCCGACCACACGACGGCGAATTACGTGATGCCGAAACAAGGCACGAAAATCATCCAGATCGACATCGATCCGCTTGAAATCGGCCGCAACTACGCCGGCACCATCGGCATACTCTCCGACGTGCGCGCCGGTCTGGAGGCGTTGGCAGTTGCCGCCGCTGCGGCCAAGCACGACGACTGGCTCGCGCACACGCAAAAATTTGTCGACACCTGGCGTGTCGAGGCGGAAACCGCGCGCGGCTCGCAAGCTCATCCGATGCGGCCGGAACGCCTGATCGCCGAGCTCAATGCGGTGTTGCCGAAAGATGCAATCGTCATTGCCGACACCGGTTATGCGGCGTTGTGGACCGGCACGCTGCTCTATCTCAATCACCCGGAGCAGCAATATCACCGCGCCGCCGGTTCGCTTGGCTGGTCCTTCCCTGCGTCCCTCGGCGCCAAATGCGCCGCACCGGACAAACCGGTGATCTGCGTCTGCGGCGACGGTGGATTCTTCTACCACTTGCCGGAACTCGAAACGGCGCGCCGTCGCGGTATCAAGACGGTAACCATCGTCAATAACAACCACTGCCTGTCGCAGGGCCTGCGCAATTTGAACACCGCCTACGCCGGACGTCCCGATCCGAACCGCAAGGGCGAGTGCTTTGAGTATCTTGAAACCGACTTTGCCAAAGTCGCGCAGTCCTTCGGCTGCTTTGGCGTTACCGTCGACAAACCGCAGGATTTCCGCAAAGCCTTCGAACAGGCCATGGCCTCCGATCTGCCCGCCGTCATCGATGTCAAAACGGAGTTCGCGGTGCAGGCACCGTTGCCGTGGGTGCCGACGGCATAAGCAGTCCTGCGTTGATTGACAGGTTCCTTCCCCCTCAAGGGGGGAGGGAATTAAATGCAAGCAATGTTGCAGGTAAACGTGACCGCAAAAAGGTGGTGCAAAGTGATAAATAAAATTGTTACTGTCCTCGTTGCGATATTCATCACGGGCAGTTGCCTTGCCGCCTACCCCGAACGCCCAATCCGCATAGTCGCACCGGTCGCCCCGGGTGGTGCGGTGGATACCGTCGCCCGCATCATCACGCCGAAGATGCCGGCACTACTCGGCCAGAATGTGGTGATCGATAACCGTGGCGGTGCAAACTACATCATCGGCACCGAGATCGTCGCGCGGGCCCCGGCCGACGGCTATACGCTGCTGGTCACCGCCGGCGCACACACCATCAATCCAGCCGTCTACAAGAAGCTGCCCTACGATGCACTGCGTGACTTCACGCCCGTCGTACACATCGTCAATTCAGGCGGCCTCGTCATCGCCGTGCATCCGTCATTTCCAGCGCAGACCCTGCAAGAGCTGATCGATCAGGCCAAGGCCAACCCCGGCAAAATCGTTTATGGTTCGGCAGGCTTCGGCAACCTGACCCACATCGGCGGCGAACTCTTTCAGGTGATGGCCGGCGTCAAACTCATCCACGTGCCATACAAGAGCGCGGGACCGGCGATCAACGACCTGGTCGGCGGACAGATTCCTTTGATGTTTGGACCGAGTCCGGTGCTGGTGCCCATGGTGCAAGCGGGGCGTTTGCGCGGGCTCGCCTACACCGGGCTCAAACGCTCATCACAACTGCCGAATCTGCCAACCGCTGACGAGCTCGGTGTGAAAGGATATGAAGCCACGGGCTGGTACGGCATCTACGGCCCGCGCAATCTGCCGCGCGCCATCGTCGAGCAACTCAACCGCGCGGTGAACAAAATCATCGACATGCCCGAAACGCGCGAGCGCTTCAATGCGCTCAACCTCGAAGCCGTCGGTGGCTCGCCGGATCAATTCGCAGAATTTCTCAAAGGCGATTTGAAGAAATACGCCGACATCGCCAGGAAGGCCGGCATCCAGCCCGAGTGATCGCCAGCGCCTGCGCAGCTGCGGAAAAACCAGGGTAAGGGAAACGCGGCAGGCGTATTTTTACGCCCCCGCCGAAGGGTCGGCAAACCGCCAAGAAGCACAGGGTAGCGGACACCAGAGCAACGCCCGCGGACGTAGTACGCGGGCGTTGCAGGCTTGCAATCTCAGTCGATGCGTACCACGATCTTGCCGGTCATCGCACTCGACTCCATGCAATCCTTGGCCGCCTGCATGTCGGCAAACGCAAACACGCGATCGACCATCGGCGTGATGCGGCCGTCGGCAATCGCCGGCAAGACGTCACGCACAAACCCGGCCACCGCCTGCCGCCGTTCGTCCTGCGTAATGCGCGCATTTGAAATGCCATAAATCTGCAAACGGTTGGCATGCACCGCCGACAAATCAATCTCGGCGGTCAACGCTCCATCGACATAACCGACCACGGCCAGACGACCCTTGCGCGCGAGCGACCTCATGCATTCGCCAAACAGCGTACCGCCGACCAGATTGATCGCCAGATCAGCACCCTTGCCACCGGTAACTTCCTTCACCTGCGCCGCAAAATCCGGCGCGCGGGTGGTGATCGCCACATCAAGACCGATGCCGCGCAGCTTCTCGAGCTTTTCTGCCGACCCCGAGGTGCCGATGGTTTTTGCGCCGAGCAGTTTCGCCATTTGCACACAGGCCGCACCGACACCGGCGGACACGCCGGTGATCAGCAGCCATTCACCCGCCTTCAAACAACCATAAGGCGGATAGATCATTTCGTAACCGGTGATAAACGCCACCGGTATTGCCGCGCCTTGCTCAAAACTCAAATGCGCCGGCAGCGGCATCATCTGATGCGCCGGCGCGATGGTGTATTCGGCAAAACCACCGCGCACGCGGCCGCACACCTTGTCGCCCAACTTGAATTGCGTAACACCCTCGCCGAGCGCAGTGATCACACC
This sequence comes from uncultured beta proteobacterium, assembly GCA_903913965.1. Classification (GTDB taxonomy): domain Bacteria; phylum Pseudomonadota; class Gammaproteobacteria; order Burkholderiales; family SG8-41; genus PALSA-1004. The sequence continues at coordinate 2,849 of CAIWNB010000364.1, read as the reverse complement.
GGCGGCCTCGTTGCCGCCGAGTTTTTCGTCGCCGCCATGCACGACGCCACCGACCACCAGTTCGCCGCGATTCAACGCCGTGGCGTGCACCTTCATCTGAATTTCGCCGGCACCCGGTTGCGGCACCGCTACATCACGCCATTCAAGTGCGGCCTTATGGTCTTTGGTAACAATCCAGCATGATTTCATTTTTTCTCCTGATCGCCCGCAGCGGGGCGAAAACATTGAACGGTGACGCAAGCCACGAAAAATTGTGGTGCGCCCGGGTTGCTGCTACAGCGGCGTTTTATTTGGTTAACGTGCCGACCGGCTTGACCAGATCGGTAGCCGTGGGGCCGGTACCCATTTCCTGAAATTCAACGCCATCCTTGCTGGCGCCGAAGTGCGACACCCGCGGCGGCACGATAATCACGCTGCCCGGCGGATAAGCCTTCAACTTGCTCTCATCAAACACTTCACCGAGCGCGAAATAATAAGTGCCGGTGAGCACTGTCACCATGCGCTCGTCGGGATGGTTGTGCGCGGGGATCCGAAAGTTGGCCGGCCAGTTGGCGCGAAATACCACCTGTCCTGGCAGCTTTTGATCGCCCTTGATCGTCGCCACCCTGGTGCCGGTCGGGCTCTCGATCCATTTGAGATCGGCCGGCGTCAACATCACCGGCAACGCAACACTCTGCGCATAAGCCATACCGATCATGGCCAGCGCGGCGGCGGCCATACCAATCTTCCCCACTGTCTTCATGTCATCCCCCTTGTTTGTTCGGTGGCCCGGCCGCTTTACTGAAAGCGCGGCGTCTTGTTGATATAGTGTTTGCGCATCTCCGGCCTTACGCGCTCCATCATGTCACGGTTCATATCAACAGGCGGCACCGCCTCCGGCGGCATCAGGGACACATATTGCACACCACGGGTGTCTTCCCGAAACTGCGCCTTGACCCGCTCAATCAACTCGGGCGTGCTCAACAAATCGAGAATGCTACCGGCGAGCACCTTGGCGCCGGCCAGTTCGCCCTTGTGGGCAATCGAGTAAGCCTTGCCCACTGCGGCCTGCCAGTTGTGCGGCGTCACGCCCGGAATACCCGCGGAGAAATCCAGCGTGCCGGTGGGCACATTCCAGGTCACGTCGCCACTGTCGTTGGACGAATAAGACTGCTGGGTGGCGCCGAACTTCAGCGCCTGCGTGTTAAGCCCCACCGGCTTCAAACCAAGCGAAGTCTGGAAATCGCGCGCGAACTTCACTTCCTCGTCACTCCATTTCGGCAGACCGACCACATCAATATTTTTCTGGATGGCCTCGGCCATCACCTTGTTCGCCAGTTGCGGCCACGCCGAGGCAACAAACTCCATCTCCATGCGTGTGCCGGTCATCAAGGCCGCGCCCTTGCCGATGTTGACCAGCTTGTCGAAATTTTCCTTCGCCGCCGGTCCGCTGGCGTCGCGCACATACCACCAGATCTGCGCGAGGTCCGGAATGATATTGGGCTGGATGCCGCCCATCGTGATGGTGCGATGCCCGCGCGAGGTTGGCCGCAGGTGTTCGCGCAGCTTGTCATAGCCGACGCTCATCAACTCCACCGCATCGAGCGCATCACGGCCTTCCCACGGCGCTACCGCACCGTGTGCAGTCTTGCCATGGAAAGTAAACTTGGCGCTGATCGCCGCGTAATTACGCAAGCCGTAGGTGGTGCGCATGTTGTCGCCGATGTGCACGAGGATCGCCGCGTCGGCATCCTTGAAATAACCCGCACGCACCAGAAACGGCCGGCTGATCAGTTGCTCTTCGGCCGGCCCGAAAGACAGCGCAATGGTGCCGGGCAGCTTATAACGCTCCATGGTCTGCTTCAGGGCGTAAGCCGCCGCCACCGCCACCGCACCATGCGTGTTGTGCCCCTCCATGTGACCGGGCGCCCCGGGCACCAGCGGTTTGCGCGGAAAACTCAGCGGATCCTGCGAGCCTTCGGGCAAGGCATCGATTTCAGTGACGATGACGATCTTCGGTTTGCCGCTGCCCCACTGCGCCCACACATTGGTCGGCATGCCGGCGCCGCCGACCTCGACCTTGAAGCCGATGCCTTCGAGCGTCTGCTTGAGAAATTTCGCGCTTTCGTGCTCCTGCATGCCGAGTTCACCGAAATAAAACAGCGAGTCGCCGACGATGGCAGTCGCCTCGGCATTACGGTCGATCACCTCAAAGGCGTGATTTTTTGCTTCATCGCCCGCCGCCCGGGCGAAGGCGCTCAGACCGATAAAAAAAATGGCGACAGCAATCTTCACAGCGTTGCGCATAAACACACTCCTTCGTCGGTTATTACTATCCTGCAACATTGTTCAACACGCCGGAGCGACCTCAAGCTGCGGCACACTGCAATCGACTACGGCAACTTGCCCGCTGCAATCGCCTTGTTGACCAATATCGCGGTCGGAATAAAAGTCACGATGTCATCAAACTCGCCGCCGGTTGCTGCGCTGTTGTTGACCTGAATGCGGCGTATGAAAGTGGTACTGGCGGTATTGTTGGTGATTTCATCTGCGTTGGTCACGCCGGAAGAATTATTGGCGCGAACCGCAGCCGTGCCATTGGTGCCGAAATTTTCCGGACCGTTGGACCACACCACGACCGGCACCAAGGTGGCGTAACTCACCAACGCCGACGCCGCGTTACGCTCCTGTATCGTCTTGGTACCAACCGTAGTCAATGCAAACGCTGCATTGGCAAAAGCCGGCGTCACACTGTAGCGGATGATATTGCCCCAGGCATCGAGTTTGCCGGAGCCCAATGTAGTCCAGGGGATAAAACCCGTACAGGCCGTCTCGGAAGCACACGCAGAGGCGTTTTCAACACCGTTGGT
>CAIWNB010000363.1 GCA_903913965.1 uncultured beta proteobacterium | reverse complement strand
CTTCGACACTGCCTGGGTGATCGGATACAGCCGTGTGCCGCTGCCGCCGGCGAGGATGATGCCTTTCATGGGCGTGATTCCATTGTTGTTTGACGATTGGGCGGGCTGCGCAATGGCCTTATCTCGATGCCTGTCCCGTTAACGCTTCAGCCTGAAATGCTGCAAGGTGCCGGCCTTGCCGGTTGCGGCGCTTATTTTACAAGGCGCTATGGGCGATATGGTGAGAAATCGCGTCAAGCAGCTTGCTGCATAACGCGTGTTACGGCAGGCGCGCCCCATTGCCAAAGTGCCGCCGGATTTACGGGTATTTCCAGCGTCGGCGCTCAGCGTGCGGCGTAGTTGGTGTCCAGCCAGTTGCGGTATCCACCGCTGACGACTTCCTCCACCCATTGCGGATTGTCGAGATACCAGCTTACCGTTTTGCGCAGGCCGCTTTCGAATTTTTCCTGCGGCTCCCAGCCGAGTTCGCGCGCGAGTTTGCCGGCGTCGAGGGCATAACGCCGGTCGTGTCCGGGCCGGTCTTTGACGAAGTTCAGCAAGGAGGCCCGTGGGCTTGCCGCCGGGCGCAGTTCATCGACGATATTGCACAGTGTTTTCACCACCTCGAGGTTGGTCTTTTCGCTGTTGCCGCCGACGTTGTAGGTTTCGCCGATGCGTCCGCGCGCCAGCACAGCACGCAAGGCCGAACAATGATCGCCGACGTAGAGCCAGTCGCGAATATTCAGGCCGTCGCCGTAAATCGGCAGCGCTTTCATGTTCAAGGCATTTAAGGTGATGAGCGGGATCAGCTTTTCTGGAAACTGGCGCGGCCCGTAATTGTTCGAGCAGTTGGTGATCAGGCTGGGAAATTGATAGGTGCAGCAGTAGGCGCGCACCAGATGATCGGACGCCGCTTTGGACGCCGAATAGGGGCTGCTCGGCACATAAGGAAAAATCTCGGTGGCCGGTGGGCTGTCCGCCGACAGCGATCCGTACACCTCGTCCGTTGACACGTGCAGAAAACGAAAACGCGATTTTTCTTCGGCGCTGACGGTACCCAGCCAGGCCCGCGTTGCTTCGAGCAGATTGAAGGTGCCGACCACATTGGTTTGCACAAATTCGCCGGGCCCGTGAATTGAGCGATCGACATGACTTTCGGCGGCAAAATGCACGATCGCGCTGGGGTGGTGTTCACGCAATAGCTGTTCGACCAGTGCACGGTCGTTGATGTCGCCATGCACGAAACGGTAGCGCGCATCTTTTTCAACCGCAGTCAGATTGCCTGGATTGCCGGCATAGGTCAGCTTGTCGAGATTAAGCACCGGCGCGGTTTCGTTCGCCAGCCAGTCGAGTATGAAGTTCGAACCAATGAAGCCGGCGCCGCCGGTGACTAGAATCAAGGCAATCCACTCCTGGGAAAAGAAAAGTCCGCGTGCAGGATGTTGCGCGCGGCATGTTGACCGATATTCTATGCGGACACGGCAATGTCGTGTAGGCTACGCGCGTTATAAACGCCCCCGCGGCATCCTCGATGGCCACTCGTGTTTTGCTCGTGAAGACCTCGTCGCTCGGCGACGTCATCCATGCGTTGCCGGCCGTTAGTGATATGCGCGCTGCCATGCCCTCACTCCAAATCGACTGGCTGGTCGAGGAATCGCTGAGTGCGATACCGCAACTCCATGCTGGCGTTAGTGCGGTGATCCCGGTTGCGTTTCGGCGCTGGCGGCGCAGTTTCTGGCACACCGCTACGCGGCGCGAAATCGCCGGGTTTGTCGCACGTTTGCGTCAGCATTCCTATGACGCGGTGATTGATGCACAGGGCTTGTTTAAAAGCGCGGCACTTTCGCTCATCGCGCGTGGCAGTCGTTACGGGCTGGATTTCAAGAGTGCGCGTGAACCAGTTGGATTTTTTTACCAACAACGTTTCCGCATTGGCTGGCATTTGCATGCCGTCGAACGTAACCGGTTGCTCTTGGCGAGAGCGCTGGGTTATCCGCTTCAGAGGCCGTGCGCGTATGGCATTAGCGCCACGCCGCGCGCTTTTGACTGGCTGGCCCATCCACGCTACGCGGTTCTGTTGCACGCCACCAGTGGGGACTACAAATTGTGGCCGGAAGATCATTGGGTGGCGCTGGCTGAGGCGCTGCATGAACGTGGCGTCGCCGCTGTCTTGACGTGGGGGAATGACCGCGAGCACGCGCGTTGCATGCGCCTGGCGGCACGCATGCGCGAGGCGACGATAGCGCCAGCTCTCGACTTTGGCGCGCTTGCTGGTTTGTTTGCCGGCGCGCAAGTGGTGATCGGAGTGGATACCGGCTTGAGCCATTTGGCGGCAGCACTCGGCGTGCCGACCGTGGGTATTTATCTGGGTACCGATCCGGCTGCCACCGGCCTCTACGGCGGTGTGCGTGCCTGCAATGTCGGGGCGAATGGCAGCGTCCCCCCCGTGGCAGAAGTGTTGGTTGCGGTCGAAAAGGTCTGCGCATAATGGCGCGCCTCGCCTACAGTATTTTGCTGTGGCTGTTATTGCCGCAGGCATTGCTGCATTTGTACTGGCGCGCGCGCCGCCAGCCGGCATACCGTCAGCATATTGGCGAGCGCTTCGGTCGTTATGATTTTTCTATCGATGCGCCGGTGATCTGGGTGCATGCCGTGTCGGTGGGTGAAACGCGGGCGGCCGCCCCCTTGATCGCTGCGCTGCAAGGCAAGTATCCAGCGCATCGCATTCTGCTCACGCACATGACGCCAACCGGCCGCGAAACTGGCATCAGTTTGTTTGGTGACGGCGTTGAGCGTTGTTATCTGCCCTATGATTTTCCGTCGGGCGTGACTGCATTTCTGCAGCACTTCAAACCGGTCTGCGGCATCTTGCTGGAAACGGAAATTTGGCCGAATTTAATCCGCGCATGCAACGTGCGCCAGATTCCTGTTTATCTGGTCAATGCACGGTTGTCTGACAAGTCGTTCCGGCGTTATCGCCGTTTCGGTACTCTTGTTACCGCTGCATTGCGCGGCTTTACGGCAGTGGCGGCGCAGAGCCGCGATGACACAACGCGTCTGGAGGCGCTTGGTGCGCGCGGCGTACACATCACCGGTAATCTGAAATTTGACCAGTCAGCTGACGCCACCATGATTACGCGTGGCACACTGTGGCGCACGCAATACGGGCCGCGTCCCGTCCTGCTGTTGGCGAGTACGCGCGAGGGCGAGGAGGAATTATTTCTGCAGGCACTGCCGCCGAACGATGTCGCCGCGCCGCTGATATTGATGGTGCCGCGCCACCCGCAGCGTTTCGATGCGGTGGCGACATTGCTCGCGCAGCACGCGATTGCGTTTCAGCGCCGCAGTGGCGAAAAGCCTGTGGCTACCAACACCCGGGTTTTGCTCGGTGACAGCATGGGCGAGATGGCGGCCTATTTTGCCGCTTGTGATATTGCCATCATCTGCGGCAGTTTCCTGCCGTATGGCGCGCACAACTTGATCGAGGCCTGTGCGCTGGGCAAGCCGGTGGTGGTGGGGCCGCATGATTACAACTTTGCCGAGGCCGTGCGATTTGCGGTGGCCGCCGGTGCGGCGATACAGGTCGACAGCGCGGTTGCCGCGCTGGCCGCCGCGCGCGATCTGCTGGCCGACCAGCCGCGGTTTGAACGCATGGCGGAAAGTGGTCGCGCCTTTGTGCGTCAGCATGCAGGCTCAACTCAGCGAATACTTGATTTGATTAACGTTCCTGGCTGACCCCCCGCAGCGTTGCGGAGCGGTTTCAAACTCAGACCGCACCGCGGCACTGTTTTTACGTGATCACCGCCTGCGGATCATTCGATCGTCGGCGCAAACCAGAGGCCGCCGTCGTCATTTAGCAGCAGCAATAGGCCGCGTCTTCCGTAAAAACCAGATCGACACCGCGATCATGTTGATCGAGCGGCAGTTGCACCCGAATCTGCACCGCATACGCCGCGGCGACCAGTGGCGGACGCTGAGCAAAGCGCTCGAGCAGGCGGTCGTAAAAGCCGCCGCCATAACCAAGGCGCTCGCCGCGCGGCGTAAAGCCCACGCCCGGCAGCAATACGAAATCGATGGTTTCAAGCGCCACTAGCGGTTGCTCTGCGCGCGGTTCGCGGATGCCCCAGACGCCGGCCTGCAAGTCGTTAACCATATCGGCTACCGCGTGGATGGCGAGCCGGCGAGTGGCACGATCGACGCGCGGCAGGGCGAGTTGTTTGCCATCGACCGCAGCCTGTTGGATCAATTCATCGGTGATGAATTCGCTGCCGAAGCTTAGATAGGCGAGGACAACGCGCGCATTTTTCCAGGCGTCGAGTGCGACGATCTGTTGCGTGATGAGGCTACTGGCAGCGATTCGTGCGGTGGCCGGTAGCGCGTCGCGTGCCGCCAGGATCTCGCGGCGTAGCGCTGTCTTCGCTGCTGCGATGGGGCCTAGTTGTCCAGCCACTGGTTGACGTAGGCGAGGTCGGTTTCGGTGAGCGTGCCGGCAGCGGCTTTGAGTTTCAGCACGTTGATAGCGTAGTTGTAGATGGCTTGCGCGTAATCACGGCGCGTCGATATCAGCTGCTGTTGTGCGTTGAGCACATCGACCTGGGTTCTGACGCCGACTTCCTGCCCCAGCTTGGTTGAATCGAGCGCGCTTTGCGATGACCGCAACGCGGCTTCCAGTGCATTGATTTGCGCCATGCCGCTGGTCACACCGAGGAAGGCGGCGCGCGTGTTTTGTGCCACCGTACGGCGCGTGTTTTCGAGATCCTGACGACTCTTTTCCTGGTTCGCAGTGGCCTCGCGCACTTTGGCATTGACCAGACCGCCCTGATACAGCGGCACGGCGAGTTGCAAGCCGATATAGCGTGTGGTGCCGTCAAAACCGATGCCGCCCTGCAGGCCGGCGCCCTGACTGGCGTCAGCGTAGCTGGCCACTGCATCGAGTGTAGGCAGATGGCCGCCGCGATTTTTTGCAACTTCCTGGGCCGCCACTTCATAGGTCATTTGCGCGACTTTGAGTTGCGGGCTGGCACTGGCGGATTGTGTTACCCACGCCTCCATATTGTTCGGCACGGGCGGCTGTGCGCTGAAGCCGCGGCTGATACGCGCCAGCGGGGGCGGCATGCTGCCGACAATCTGCCGCAACGCCTGTTTTTTTACTTCCAGATCGTTCTGCGCGCCGATTTCCTGGGAGATCGCCAGATCGTGGCGCGCCTGCGCGTCGTTGGCGTCGGTGATGGTGGCGGTGCCGACTTCGAAATTGCGTTTCGCCTGTGCCAATTGTTCTGCATAAGCGGTTTTTTGCGCTGCGGCGAGCGCGACGTTATTTTCTGCGAGCAGCACGTCGAAGTAAGCTTGGGCGACGCGGATCATCAATTCCTGGCCGGCTTGCACAAAAGAAGCTTCGGCCTGGCTCAACTGGTTTTTGGCCTGCTCGTAGGTGATCCAGTTTTGCGGGCGAAATAGCGGTTGGGTGGCGGTAACATTTAACGCATTGGAGTTAAAGCGTGCATTGGTGCCTGGCGCGCCGTTGCGGAATTGCAGGTCGCGGTCGTTGTAGAGCGTATTGCCCGACAGCGTCACCGCTGGCAGCAGGCCCGACAAACCCTGCGGTAGTTTTTCCTGTCCGGCTGAGAGGTTCGCGCGCGCCGCGGCGAAGATGGGGTCTTCTTTTTGCGCTTCGCGATAGATTGACAGCAAGTCGGCGGCGGTCGCATCGGCGGTTGCCGCGCCGATGAGAAAAATGACCAGTATCCGCAGCACCGGAAGCGGGCGCATGGAGCTAATACTGCGACATATCGGGGTCGACCTGCGCCGCCCACGCTGCAATACCGCCGCTAAGATTAGAGACGCGTTCAAGCCCCGACTGTTTGAGAAACTGCGCAACCTGCAGGCTGCGCATGCCGTGATGACAGAGCACCACGATATCCGTGTCGGTCGGCAGTTCTTTCACCCGCGCCGGGATGTCCTGCATCGGCAACAGGCGCGATCCGGCGATGTTGCAAACCTCGTGTTCCCAAGGCTCGCGCACGTCGAGCACCAGCGGCTGTTCGCGCGTGGTGTCGGCCAGCCACTCTTGTAATTCCGTCGCCTGCAACTGCCGGATCAAAATACGAACCGCCCGGGTTGGGGTGCATTGCGCAAGGCCGGCACGCAGGTTTCGAACAGGCCGGTCGAATGGCAGACACCCGGCGTTTCACAGGTGATCAGATAGGCGGTCATGACCGGTTCTTCGCCAACAATGGCGAGCAGGCGCCCGCCGGCAGTCAGGCTGGCCTGAAATTTTTCGTCGAGCACCGGTGTCGAACCGGTCAATACAATCACGTCATAGGGAGCGTTGCGGCCCCAGCCACGCGCACCGTCTCCAACTTCAAGCGTGACGTTGCGAATATCGTGCGCGGCGAGTCGTTCGGCGGCTTGTGCGCTAAACGCAGGGTTGAGTTCAACGCTCGTCACATGGGCGGCGCGGCGCGCCAGCAAAGCGGTCATATAACCGCTGCCGGTGCCGATTTCGAGGACGCGATCAGTCGGTTTGACGGTCAATTCCTGCAGCATGCGCGCCTCGAGCTTCGGCGACAGCATTTGCTCGTCGGCAGCCGCGCCAGCGACCAGCGGGATTTCCATGTCAAAAAACGCCAGGCTACGGTGCTGCGGCAGCACGAATTCCTCGCGGCGCACTTCGAAGAGCAGATCAAGTATCTGCGTATCGAGCACATCCCAAGGCCGGATTTGCTGCTCGACCATGTTGAAGCGGGCCTGTTCAATATCAGTTCGTGTAGTCATGAGGGCAGACGAAATTGGGCAATGAAAGGACAGAAAAACGGGTGCTCACAGCTTGCAATTATCCCATAATTCCAGTAGCTTGACGGCAATACGTTGGGGGTCCTGGCAGACGCGTACGGTGTGCTGTGCGGTGGAGTGCCGGGTGAGAGAGTCCCTTGGAACCTGATGCGGATAATGCCGCCGCAGGGAAGCGTGGTCACTGATCCAGATCAATCTGTGCCGACGCTCTCCTGCACACCTCGAGGAGTTAGCGATGAATGCCAATCCGAAATTTTTGAGTGCGACCGCTCAGGTCGACGAAGCCGCGGTCAAGTCACTGCCGAATTCACGTAAGGTGTATGTCGAGGGCTCGCGGCCCGACATCCGCGTGCCGATGCGCGAAATCAGCCAGTCCGATACGCCGGCAGGCATGGGTGCCGAAAAGAATCCGCCGATTTACGTGTACGACACTTCGGGGCCGTATACCGATCCGGCCGCGAAGATCGATATCCGTTCCGGCCTCGCGCCGCTGCGCGAAAAATGGATCGTCGAGCGTAACGACACCGAATTGCTGCCCAATTTGACTTCTGCTTACGGTCGCACGCGCGCCGCTGATCCGAAGCTCGCTGAGTTGCGCTTTAATTTGCAGCGTCCCCCGCGTCGTGCCAAGGCCGGCATGAACGTGTCGCAAATGCACTACGCGCGCAAAGGCATCATCACGCCGGAGATGGAATACATCGCGATCCGCGAAACGCAGCGCCGCGAGGGTTTGTCCGAGCTCATCACGCGCCAGCATCCGGGGCAAAGCTTCGGTGCGGCGATTCCACAGGTGATCACGCCGGAATTTGTGCGTGACGAAATCGCCCGCGGCCGCGCCATCATCCCGGCCAACATCAACCATCCGGAAATCGAGCCGATGATCATCGGCCGCAATTTCCTCGTCAAGATCAATGCCAACATTGGTAACTCGGCACTGTCGAGCTCGATCGCCGAGGAAGTCGAAAAGATGACGTGGTCGACGCGCTGGGGTGGTGACACCGTGATGGACCTGTCGACGGGCAAGAACATCCATGAAACGCGCGAATGGATCGTGCGCAACTCGCCGGTGCCGATCGGTACCGTGCCGATTTACCAGGCGCTGGAAAAAGTCGACGGCAAGGCCGAGGAACTGACGTGGGAAATGTTCCGCGACACGCTGATCGAGCAGGCCGAGCAGGGCGTTGATTATTGTACGATACACGCCGGTATCCGACTCGCCTACATTCCGATGACCGCCAAACGCATGACCGGCATCGTTTCGCGCGGCGGTTCGATCATGGCGAAGTGGTGTCTTGCGCATCACAAGGAATCTTTCCTTTACACGCATTTCGAAGAGATCTGCGAAATCATGAAGGCCTACGATGTATCGTTCTCGCTCGGCGACGGGCTGCGTCCCGGCTCGGGCTATGACGCTAACGACGAGGCACAGTTTGCCGAACTTGAAACGCTCGGCGAACTGACCGACGTTGCCTGGAAGCACGATGTGCAGGTCATGATCGAAGGGCCCGGCCATGTGCCGATGCACATGATCAAGGAAAACATGGAGCGGCAGTTGAAGGTGTGCAAGGAAGCGCCCTTCTACACGCTTGGACCGCTGACCACCGATATCGCGCCGGGCTACGACCACATCACCAGCGCCATCGGCGCGGCGATGATCGGCTGGTACGGCACGGCGATGCTGTGCTATGTCACGCCAAAGGAACACCTGGGCTTGCCCGACAAGAACGATGTCAAGGACGGCATCATGGCCTACAAGATTGCCGCTCATGCGGCCGATCTGGCCAAGGGCCATCCGGGCGCGCAGATCCGTGACAACGCCTTGTCAAAAGCGCGTTTCGAATTCCGCTGGGACGACCAGTTCAACCTCGGTCTTGATCCGGATAAAGCCAAGGAATTCCATGACGAGACATTGCCGCAGGAGGGCGCCAAGCTCGCGCATTTCTGTTCGATGTGCGGACCGCATTTCTGCTCGATGAAAATCAGTCAGGACGTGCGCGATTATGCCGCCGCGAAGGGGGTCGATGAAAAAGCGGCGCTTGTGGAAGTGGCAAAAGCCGGTATGGAAGAAAAATCCATCGAGTTCAAAAAGAAGGGCGCCGAGATTTATCACAAGGCGTGATGGTGCTGCGCTGATCCGCAATACGGCGGCCGCGGGCCGCCGTTTTTGTTGGCGCGAACGCGCCGCTCTGTGAAAACAACAAGGGTATTGCATGGACATTCCGCTGCTGCTTAAAGCCTTGATCCTGGGCATCGTCGAAGGCTTGACCGAGTTCCTGCCAATCTCAAGCACCGGTCATCTGATCATTGTCGGTCAGTGGCTCGACTTCAATGACGAAAAAGGCAAGATCTTCGAGGTCGTTATTCAGACCGGGGCAATGCTGGCGATTGTCTGGGAGTATCGACGCAAATTCGCCGGCATCATTTTAGGTTTGCCACACGACGCGCGGGCGCGCCAGTTCGTCATGAGTCTGGCGATCGCTTTTATGCCAGCCGCTTTGCTCGGTCTCGCCTTTGGCAAATATATCAAAGCGGCGTTGTTCAAGCCGGTGCCGGTGGCCATCGCATTTATCGTCGGTGGTTTTATCATCTTGTGGGCAGAGAAGCGCACGCACCGGATTGCCGTCGAAACGGTGGACGACATGGGTTGGCGTGATGCGCTCAAGGTTGGTTGTGCGCAGGCCTTTGCCCTGATCCCTGGCACCTCTCGCTCGGGTGCGACGATTATCGGCGGATTGTTTTTCGGTTTGTCGCGGCGCGCTGCCACGGAATTTTCTTTTTTTCTCGCGGTGCCGACCTTGATAGCAGCGGGTGCATACGATCTCTACAAGAATCGCGCCTTGCTGGAGGCCGCCGACATCGGCCTGTTTTCGGTCGGGACTGCGGCTTCTTTTGTGTCGGCGTTTTTATGCGTGCGCTGGCTGCTGCGCTACATCGCCAATCACGACTTTACGTTGTTCGCCTGGTACAGGATCGCTTTCGGTACGTTGGTACTGGTTACCGCTTACACTGGTGGCGTCGAGTGGGCTGCATGATAGTCAGTGGTCGTGGTGCGCATGCGCGCTTGCATAGAGTTTGACGGAATTTTGTGATTTCACTGGCGCGGTATAGCCGCCTTTTTCAAACGCCCGGATTACGCGCTGCCTTGGTGGCGTCCATGCTCGGCCGCCTGCCGATGGGGCTCGCTGGACTGGCCATCCTGCTCTACGTGCAAAGCGGGACGGCATCGTTTGCAGTGGCTGGTTTGGTCAGTGCGGTTTACATGCTCGGCGTGGCCGGCATTGCGCCGCTGATCGGTCGCATGATCGATCGCATCGGGCCGCGTCCCTTGTTGATTCTTTGTGCCCTGGTTTATCCGGCCGCGCTGGTGGCGCTGGTGGTGCTGGTCGAGCATGCGGCACATACCGGCTGGCTGGCGCTGGCGGCGCTGGTCGGCGGCGCAGTGCTGCCGCCCATCACTATTTGCATACGCACTCTGCTGCCGCGGATGTTGCAGGATGCCGACCTGTTGCAGACGGCGTATTCGGTCGACTCGATTTTGATTGAATCAATTTTTGTTGCCGGCCCCGCCTTGATTGCGTTTTTTGTCGCACTCGAGTTTCGCGCCGGCGCGGTTTTGTTTGCCGCCGCCTGCGCTCTGGCTGGCAGTGTACTGTTTATGCGTACGCCGGCGATTCGCCGGTGGCCGCGTCCAGCGGCCTATCAAAGCCGCGGTTTGCTCGGACCCTTGCGCAACCGCCGCTTGTTGATGCTCTACATGGCGACCGTGCTGTATTCGACAGCTTTCGGTGTCATCGAGGTGGCGATTATGGCCTTGGCAACGGCGCAGGGCCGACCTGCCGCGGGTGGCGTGATTCTCGCGCTGGCGAGTGTCGGCAGTGGCATCGGGGCTTTGGTCTACGGCAGTCGCGCGTGGGCGATGTCGCCGCAGCGCCAATATGTGATCGCCCAATTTGCGATGGCGCTGGGTTTGTTCGCGCTGGCGCCGGTCACGCATCTGGTTTGGTTGGGGGCGTTATGCGTAATCGCCTGTTCGCCAATGGCACCGGTGATCGCGCTGCAATCCGTATTGGTGACGCGTTTTACCCCGCCTGCCATGCTGGCAGAGAGTTTTACCTGGGCGGCGACCGCACTGCTGGGCGGCGTCAGCCTGGGCATCGCGGTGGGCGGTCTTATCGTCGATTATCAATCGCCCTTCGCCGCCATGCTGGCGGCGGGCGTCTCCACGCTCAGCGCCGCGGCGTTGTCGGCGGTTGCGCTGTCCGCAGCGGCTGATACTGAGGAGAAAACCGCGGCGGGAGAGTCAGCTTTGTGACCACGGCAGGCGTGCTGCGCGCCATCCTCCCACCGTATTACGATGTCCTGCAGGATCGCGGTCGCCTTCGAAGCCTTCCAATACGTTGAAGGCTGATCTGTAGCCGGCCGCTGCTGCTGCGCTGGCCGCCTCATGTGAGCGTGCGCCACTGCGACAAATAAACATGACAGTGGTTGCCAGCGGAACCACGGCCGTCAGTTGGCTGACAAAATCCGGGTTGGGTTTCATGCCAGGATAGGTTTTCAGTTCGATTTCTACGCTGCCAGTGATGCGGCCGACGAAATCAAGTTCCGCTTTGCTGCGCACGTCGACGATGATGGCGCTGGTTGTTTCGCGCAATATTTGTGCTTCGGCAGGTAATAAAGCGCCGACATAGCCCAGTTTCATTTGTTGGCCACGTTGCTTCGCAGTTTCAATGATTACGTCAATTTTGGACACGGGGTCTCCCTGATTTTCGGCGGTTAAGGTTGAGGTTTATCGGAGCGCCCGGTCTTGCCGGTCGCCCTAAAATAATGCATAAATACCGCTTTACGCACTATATTAGTGCAATAAGACCGATACTCCATCAGCAAATCACTTGTGGCACAATGACTCCCCCGATTTTCGGGTTGGCATATTTCGTGCTGACCCTGTGAACCCAAGGCCATAGAGTAATTTTAATTCAACACTTAGCTAGGAGAGACGCATGGCGATAGCCGATGTAATGAAAATGATCAAAGAAAACGAAGTCAAGTTTGTCGACTTTCGTTTTACGGATACGCGTGGCAAGGAGCAGCATGTCTCGGTTCCGACCAAGCAGTTCACCGAAGATAAATTTACCGATGGCCACGCTTTTGACGGTTCCTCGATCGCCGGTTGGAAGGGTATCGAAGCGTCAGACATGCTGTTGATGCCGGATCCGGATTCGGCACGCCTTGACCCGTTCACCGATGAGCCGGTGCTGAACATCAGCTGCGACGTGATCGAGCCGTCGGACGGCAAGGGTTACGACCGCGATCCGCGCTCCATCGCCAAGCGTGGCGAAGCGTATTTGAAATCGACCGGTCTTGGCGATACCGCTTACTTTGGTCCGGAGCCCGAGTTCTTCATTTTTGATTCGGTGACCTGGAAGGTGGACATGTCCGGTTGCGCGGTCAAGATCAATTCCGAGGAAGCGCCGTGGTCGACCAACGAGGACATTGAAGGTGGCAACACCGGTCACCGCCCGCCAGTCAAGGGCGGCTATTTCCCTGTTCCGCCGGTGGATTCGCTGCAGGACATCCGCAACGCGATGTGTATCGCGCTTGAGCAGCAGGGTGTTGAGGTCGAAGTACACCACCACGAAGTGGCGGCCCCGGGGCAGTGCGAAATCGGCACCAAATTCGAGAAGCTGGTGAAACGCGCCGACTGGAACCAGATCCTGAAATATACGGTGCAGATGGTCGCCCAGTCCTACGGCAAAACCGCAACCTTCATGCCGAAGCCGGTCGTTGGTGACAACGGTTCGGGCATGCACGTGCACCAGTCGGTTTGGAAAGACGGCCAAAATATGTTTGCCGGCAACGGTTACGCCGGCCTGTCGGATTTTGCCTTGTATTACATTGGCGGCATTATCAAACATGCCAAGGCATTGAACGCGATTACCAATCCAGGTACCAATTCCTACAAGCGTTTGGTACCGGGTTTCGAAGCGCCGATCAACCTGGCGTATTCGGCTCGCAATCGTTCGGCCGCCTGCCGCATTCCGTATGTCACCAACCCGAAGGGGCGTCGCGTCGAAATCCGCTTCCCGGATCCGACCGCGAACCCGTATCTGGCCTTCACCGCGATGATGATGGCCGGCCTCGATGGCGTGCAGAACAAGATTCACCCTGGCGATCCGATCGACAAGAACCTCTACGATCTGCCGCCTTCGCAAGCGAAGAAGGTGCCGAATGTCTGCTCGTCGCTTGATATGGCGCTCGAGCACCTCGACAAGGACCGCGCCTTCCTGACCGCCGGTGGCGTGTTCTCCGATGACATGCTCGACGCCTACATCGCGTTGAAGATGGAAGAAGTGACGCGTTTCCGCATGACGACGCATCCGGTTGAGTTTGATATGTATTACAGCCTGTAACATCGATAGCATATGATGCCGACAGGGCGGGGGTGACCCCGCCCTGTTTTTTTTAGGGCTTGTTGCCGCGCTTTGGCACGTGGTATTTTGATCGCTTACCGCGCTGGTTTCAGGCGGCAGAGGTCGGTTGATCAGGTTTATCGCTTGAATACGGCGTGTTCAAACACGGGGAACGCAATGAAAATCTGGCTCGCATTTTTTCTCGCAGGCACGACCGCCGCGGCACAGGCCGAAATGTGGAAATGCACGGATGCCGACGGCAACACCCGCTACACCAACGTGCGCGCCGAAATCAAAGGTTGTAAACCCTTGAATCTCGAGCCCTTGAACACCGCCCCTGCGCCCGCCCAGGCGCCGCGCGCCCAGCAGCAGAAGCCGGCCAACTTTCCCAGTGTCGATAGCGAAACGCAGAAACAGCGCGATGCAGGCCGTCGCAAAATCCTCGAGCAGGAAATGGCCCAAGAGCAACAGCAGTTGGATACGGCAAAAAAGAAACTGGCAGAGCAGCAGGATGTCCGGCTTGGTAACGAAAAGAATTACGCCCGCGTCGAAGAGCGCCTCAAACCGTTTGAGGCCGCCGTCAAATTGCACGAGAGCAACATCGAAAGCCTCAAGCGGGAACTCGCCAATATCAAGTAATCGGGCCGCAATCCTGGTCCGTTCCCGATGCGGCAGAAGATGGCGCGCTTCTTGCTCATACAGTCTCATTTTCAGTGTAAATGATGACCATCCCGGCGCTTACAGGACTTGATCTACTGGGGACGGCAATCGTGCTGGTCGACCAGGATATGAACGTGCATTACGCCAATCCGTCAGCGGAAAATCTGTTTGAGGCCAGCAGCAAGAGTCTTGTCGGCCACAATATCACCGAGATTTTCCAGGACGACGTGCTCGATGCGGCGATCGATTACGCGCGCGCCAATCACAGCAGCTATACCGAGAACGATTTGCGTATCGGCGCTTTCGGTCGCCCCAAGCTCATGTTGAGTTGCACTGCGAATCCCGTCGAGATCGACGGCTGGACCCAGGGCGGGCACGGGTTTCTGCTGGAGTTCCGTCACATTGAACAGCAGATGAAGATTGCGCGTGAAGAGCGGCTGCTCGATCAGAGTCAGGCCAACCGTGAGCTGATTCGCAATCTGGCGCATGAAATCAAAAACCCGCTAGGTGGTATTCGCGGCGCCGCGCAATTGCTCGAACGTGAGCTGGAGCGGCCGCATTTGCATGAATATACCCAGGTGATCATGAAAGAAGCCGATCGCCTGCAGCTGTTGATGGATCGTTTGTTGACGCCGCATCGCCTGCCGCAGCCCGCACCGCTCAATATTCACGAGGTGCTCGAGCGCGTGCGTAGTGTCATCCTCGCCGAATACCCGCAGGGCATCCGCGTGGTGCGTGATTACGACACCAGCCTGCCGCAGCTTACCGGTGACCGCGAGCAGTTGATCCAGGCCGTTCTCAATGTTGTGCGCAACGCTTCCCAGGCGATGCGCGGCAAAGGTCAGATCACTTTGCGTACGCGCATTGCGCGCCAGGCGACACTGGCGCGACGCCGTTACAAGCAAGCGATACAGGTGCAGATCATCGACGATGGTCCGGGCATTCCTGAAGATATTCGTGAAAAGATTTTTTATCCGCTGGTTTCCGGGCGTGAAGGCGGCAGCGGACTGGGGTTGACCCTGGTGCAGAATTTTGTAACCCAGCATCACGGTACCGTCACCTTCGATTCGCAGCCCGGACGCACTACCTTTACGCTGTTGTTGCCGATACAGCAGAACCCAACGCCATGATTGTTAATTTATGAAACCTGTCTGGATCATCGACGACGACCGCTCCATCCGCTGGGTACTTGAGAAAGCCCTGACACGCGAGAGCATCAGCTTTAAATCCTTTGCCTCGGCCGATGAGGCGCTTGCCGAACTGCTCATCGCATCACCTCAGGTGATCGTCAGCGATATCCGTATGCCGGGAGAATCCGGTTTGAAACTCCTGCAGCAGGCGAAGGAACTCTATCCGCAGCTGCCGGTGATCATCATGACCGCTTACTCTGATCTGGAGAGTGCGGTGGCGGCGTTTCAGGGCGGCGCCTACGAGTACCTGCCCAAGCCGTTTGACGTTGATCATGCGCTCGAACTGATCCGCCGTGCGATTGCCGAAAGTGTGCGCGAGGAAGGTGTCGTCGAGTCTGCCGAGGCGGTGCCGGAAATACTCGGCCAGGCGCCGGCGATGCAGGATGTGTTTCGTATCATCGGCCGTCTGTCGCAGTCGCATGCCACGGTGCTCATCACCGGTGAGTCGGGCACAGGCAAGGAGCTCGTTGCCAGTGCCTTGCACCGTCACAGTCCACGTGCGCAGAAGCCTTTCGTCGCCATCAATACGGCGGCGATCCCGAAAGATCTGCTGGAGTCAGAATTATTCGGCCACGAGCGCGGCGCATTTACCGGCGCGCAGAATATGCGTCGCGGGCGTTTCGAGCAGGCCGATGGCGGCACTTTGTTCCTCGACGAAATCGGCGACATGCCGTCCGATCTGCAGACGCGCCTGTTGCGCGTACTCTCAGACGGCAATTTCTATCGTGTCGGCGGACACCAGCCGATCCGTGCCAATGTGCGTGTGATTGCGGCCACCCATCAGGACCTCGAGGTGCGGGTCAAGCAGGGCTTGTTCCGTGAAGACTTGTTCCACCGCCTGAACGTGATTCGTCTGCGGCTGCCGCCGTTGCGCGAGCGGCGCGAAGATATCCCGTTGCTGGCCAAGTTCTTTCTCGCCAAGAGTGCGCGTGAAATTGGTGTCGAGGCCAAACGTTTGTCGGATTCCGCATTAAAGTTTTTAACCGCGCAGGATTTCCCCGGTAATGTGCGCCAGCTGGAGAACCTCTGTCACTGGCTGACGGTGATGGCCGCCGGCGTCAATATTGAAATCAAGGATCTGCCGCCCGAGCTGCGCGATGAGTCGGCCGCGACGACGGCGCAAAGCTGGATCGGCGCCCTCGAGCAGGAAGTGGCCAATTCGCTCAACCGTGGTGAAACGGGATTAATCGATGTGCTCGGTCCGCAGTTTGAAAAAGCCTTGATCTCGCGCGCGCTTATGCATACCGGCGGGCGGCGCATTGAGGCCGCACAACTGTTGGGACTCGGGCGCAATACGCTGACGCGGAAAATCCAGGAGTTGGGGCTGGATGCCGACAAGGGCGGCGAGGCCTGAACGGCCGCCGCGATCAGCCGGTGAAATCTGCGCTGACTGGCGCGTGATCCGAGGGGCGTTCGTTGCGGCGCGGTTCAAGATCGACCGCGCAAGTGTGACAGCGGGCGGCGAGTGCCTCGCTGATGAGGATGTGATCAATGCGCATGCCCATCTTGCGCTTGAACGCATTCATGCGGTAATCCCACCACGTAAAGAGTTGTGTCTCCGGCTCGAGCATACGCACCGCATCGCGCAAACCGATCGCCATTAATTGCCGCAGTGCTGCACGCTCGGCGTCGCTGCATAACACCTGACCCGCCCAGGCCTTGGGGTCATGTACATCCAAATCCGCTGGTGCGATGTTGAAATCCCCCACCACGGCCATCGACGCGTGTGAGGCCAGTTCGTTTTTCAGCCACGCAGTGACCGCCTGTAGCCACGCCAGTTTGTATTGGTACTTGTCGGAGTCGACGTTTTGTCCATTCGGCACATACAGGCACACCACGCGCACACCGTTGATGGTTGCCGCCAGCACGCGCTTTTGCGGATCGTCGAAATCGGGGATCGCCATGACCGCTTCGGTCGCGGCGACCTTGCTCAGTATTGCCACGCCGTTATAGGTTTTTTGACCGGCAAACACTACGTGATAGCCGGCTTGTTCAATTTCCGCCAGCGGAAAAGAGCCGTCCTCGGTTTTCGTCTCCTGCAAACACAGCGCATCCGGTTGATGGGTTTCCAGCCACGCCAATACTTGTGGCAGGCGCACTTTCAGCGAGTTGACGTTCCAGGTGGTGATTCTCAAGTGGAGGCTCCGCTGCCGTGTATGAAAAGGTGATGCGTGTAGCCGCCGGCGTTACACGGGCTCGTTATTTCTTCTCGGCGACCGGTGGTTTTGCTGCAGGCTTTACGCCCGGCACCGCGGTGCTGGGATAGCCGGCCTGATCGAAAGTCGCATCCCAGTCAGACGCCAGATAGCCCTTGATGGTCTTTAGCGTGCCGATCACCAGCAGAGGAATTTCCATCCCTCCGCCGGACAGTTTTTTGAATTCGTCCCCTTCGTTGGCGGCCGTGGGATTTTTTTCCTGATACGGAATGCCGCGTTTTTTCAGATGCGCGCGTGCGTTGTTACACAACTCACCGCAATCGGTGGCGTAGAGCGTGACTGGAAAGTTCTTGGTGGCTTGTTGCAGGCTGAACGAGCCGTCACTGGTCTGTATGGTGTTGCCGCCGAATTTTTTGGTTTCGACATTTTTGATGTTCGCCGGTGGCGGGAAGGGCGTGTAATTGACCACGCCTTTGTCGTCGACCCAGCGATACATCTCGGCGCCGATGACGCTGGTGGCGAATGCGGCGAGTAGCAGAAGCGCAAACGTTTTCATAGGATTTTCTCTCTGGCGCAGATGGTTTTTACTCTAACACAAAGCGTTCGCAGGCAGCCGTTGCCGGGCATCGTGCAATTCAGGCGGCAGCGACCATCCCGTTATGCCGCAGTAGCGCATCGATGTTCGGCGCGCGGCCGCGGAATGCGATGAATGATTCGAGCGCCGGGCGGCTGCCGCCCCTCGCCAGCACTTCGTCACGAAAACGCGCGCCGATTTCCGGATTCAACACGCCGCGTTCCTCGAACAGGCTGTAGGCATCGGCTGACAAGACTTCGGCCCATTTATAGCTGTAATAACCCGCCGCATAGCCGCCGGCAAAGATATGACTAAAGCTGTTGGGGAAGCGGTTGAATGCCGGCGGCATGATGACCGCTACCTGACGCCGTACGCTATCGAGCGCTTCCTTCACCGTTTTGTCGTCAACGACCGCGTAGCTGTGATGCAGCCGTATATCGAAGAGTGAAAACTCGATCTGGCGCACGGTTTGCATGCCGCTCTGGAAATTTTTCGCCGCCAGCATTTTGTCGAACAGCGCGCGCGGCAACGGTGCTTGTGTGTCGACATGCGCGGTCATCGGTTCGAGCACGCGCCATTCCCAGCAGTAGTTTTCCATGAACTGGCTCGGTAGTTCGACGGCATCCCATTCAACACCGTTGATGCCCGACACGCCGAGTTCCTCGACCTGTGTCAGCAAATGATGCAGCCCGTGGCCAAATTCGTGGAACAGCGTGATGACTTCATCGTGCGTAAACAGCGCCGGGCGCTTCTTGCCGCCGCTCTCGCCGACGGGTGGTGAGAAGTTGCAATTCAGATAGGCCACCGGCGTCTGGATGCCGCGCGCGGTGCGCCGCCGCGCCATCACCTCGTCCATCCAGGCGCCACCGCGTTTGGACTGGCGCGCATATAGGTCCAGATAGAACTGGCCGACCAATTGGTTGCCCGCATCGTAGAGGCTGAAAAAGCGCACGTCGGCGTGCCACACCGGCGCTTTCTCTTCGCGGATCGACAGACCGTAGAGTGTTTCGATGACCTTGAACATGCCCGGTAGCACGCGTGTTTCCGGGAAATACTGTTTGACCTCCTGATCAGAGAAGGCAAATTGCGCGGCGCGCAGTTTTTCCGACGCGAACGGGATATCCCACGCTTCGAGCGCCGGCATCTTTAACTCATCCCGCGCGTAGCGGTTTAATTCATCAAGGTCACGCTGCGCGTACGGTTTGGCTTTGGTGGCGAGGTCTTCGAGAAAGCCGATCACCTGGGCCGGCGACTCGGCCATCTTCGCTTCCAGTGAATAGGCGCCGAAACTCTCAAAGCCCAGCAGTTGTGCGAGTTCGCGCCGCAGGTTGACGATTTCCGTGATAAGAGGCGTGTTGTCCAATTCGCTTTTGCCGAATTCGGAGGCGCGGGTGGCACTGGCGCGATACATCAGTTCGCGCAGCGGACGGTGTTCTGCGTATTGCATCACCGGCATATAAGAGGGGCCATGCAGGGTGAATTTCCAG
>CAIWNB010000362.1 GCA_903913965.1 uncultured beta proteobacterium | reverse complement strand
GGCGCGCCATATAGCCACTGGGCTTCAATGCCCGGGAAGGCGGCGCGTCAAATCTCGCCAGCCCGTAGACCGGCCTCGAACCACAGGTGAGGAAATGCCGCGGGGATGCGGTGTTCAGGTGCCGGTGGCTATCCGAATCAAGTCCCTATGCATTTGCTTGTGCGATCAATCCGTGCGCGGAGGGCGTGCGTTAATCAAAGGGAATGTCATGCAGTCTTCGTTTGTCAAAAATTCAACAAAAGGTATCGGTCTGGGCTTGCTTGCTGTCTTGACTGGTTTTTCAGCAGTAGCGGCTGCACAACTTATTCCAACTGCGTCTGAGGTCGTCGTGACCGCAACGCGTTTTCAGGATCTGCAGCAGAGTTTGCCGGTCGGTGTCACTGTGATAACCGAGGCGGATATACGTAACAGCACGGCGGGTAGCGTGCCGGATTTGCTGCGACAGGTGCCCGGCATACAGGTGCGCGACGTTGTGGGCTCGCCCAATCAGCAGGTCGACATGCGCGGCTTTGGCGCGTTTGGCGATCAAAACACCCTGGTTTTGCTCGATGGCCAGCGCATTAGTGAAAACGAACAAACGAGTGTCAACTGGAGCGCGATTCCTCTCTCTTCAATTGAGCGCATCGAAATCATGCGCGGCAGCGGTGCGGTTCTCTACGGCGGCGGCGCTACAGGCGGGACCATCAATGTCATCACGCGCTCACCGCAAAAAAATACCCGTAGCGGTTACGCCAGTGCAGGCTATGGCAGTTACAACACCGGTGACTATCGCGCCGGACTGAATCTGGCTAGTGAAAACACCGGGCTGGTGGTGCATGCCGGGCAGATCGAATCGGATAACTATCGCGACGGCAACCGGCTGCGCCAGCAGAATGCACAGGCCGATTTACGCTATATGGGCGAGCGCCTGACGCTCTACGCCAAGTTTGGTGGGGATGGCCAGCAGTTGCGACTGCCGAACGCAATTTCCGAAGCGCAGATTGCCGTCAACCGACGCCAAGCCGGTAACCCGCTCGGTAGCTATTCGGATATGTCGGGCGGCTATGCCAACCTCGGTGGCGAGTTCAAGTCGGGCGACGCGGAGTTTGCGCTCAATGCGGGCTATCGTGGCCGCGAAACAAATTCGGCGATGTTTCTGACCACTAAAACCAGTGTCACGGTAAAAAGTCTGACGCCACGCGTGAAATTGCCGTTTTCAATCGCCGGCATGTCACATACCCTCGTTGCCGGTGCCGATTTGGAAGACTGGGCCTCGGACGGTACGGCGCTGGAGAATCCGGCATTTTTTGCAACCTTGAAGCGCCCGCTATCGACCCAGCGCAATCGCGCGCTCTACTTTCAGGATAGCGTGGCATTCTCTCCAGCAACGGTGGTTTCGGCAGGAATGCGCTTGCATCGAGCCACTTATGCTACCACTGACATTGCAAGCTCAACCTCAGGGGCAAGTGAGCGCGATTTGCGCGCTTTCGAGGTGTTGGCGCGACACCGTTTTGAGGTGCCGGTGTCGATCTACGGCAAATTCGGTAATAGTTTTCGTGTGCCGAACGTCAACGACAATTACAGCCTGTTTACCGGCACCATCGCCCAGCTGGAACCGCAAACTTCGCACGACCGCGAAGTCGGCACCGAGTTCAAAGTGGGTAGCGGTAACTACCGGCTGGCCCTTTATCAAATGGATTTGAACAATGAGATTCACTTTAACCCGGTGACATTCACCAACGTTAATTTGTCGCCGACACAGCGCAGGGGATTGGAAGTGGAGGGCAAATGGCAGCCCACTTCCGGTCTGAACACTTTTGCAAGCTATACCCACGCAACAGCTAAATTTCGTGAAGGTAGCTTTGTCAGTAATGACGTGCCACTGGTGCCGCGACACGCGGTTCGTTTGGGGGCGGGCTGGGAGTTACGGCCCGGTACCCGTCTCAACACCCTTGCCACTTATACCGGTGCACAGGTCTTCGATGGCGATGAGACCAACACCTTCGGGCGTAAGATGCCGGCGTATACCGTGGTCGACATGAAATTGAGTCATGAGACGGCGGGCTGGCTACTCGCCGCTGGTGTGCGTAATTTGTTTAACGAGAGATATTTTTCATACGGCGTATTTACCGGTTTTCCGACCTTCAGCGCTTTTCCAGCCCCGGAACGGTCGCTCTTTGCTTCTGCGCAATACTCCTTCAAATAGGCGTCGAAACTGCGCCTGTAACGCCGCCCCACGCAAGTGTGGCGGCGTTTTCTTTTAGAGGGTAATTTTGTTATTGTGGCGCCCATGCGAAATATGACCAGCTCTGAACTCTACGTGCGCCTGCTGCGCTACGTCATGCCCTATTGGCGTGTTTTTGCGATGGCCCTGCTCGGCATGGTGATTGTTGCATTGACCGAACCGGCTTTGCCGGCGCTGCTGCAGCCCTTGCTCGACGGCACTTTTGTTAATCGCGATGAAACGCTGGTACACCGGATGCCGCTCTATATCCTCGCATTGATTGTGGTGCGCGGCGGTGCCGAATATATGGGCACTTACTCGATCAACTGGGTCGGCAACCGGCTGGTCATGGATTTGCGCCGCGTCATGTTCGACAAACTGCTGACGCTGCCGGCCGCACATTATGATGATCAGGCCAGCGGCAACCTGATCTCCAAACTGACCTTTGACGTCACCCAGGTGACGGCGGCGGCGACCAGCGTGCTGACAGTAATTTTTCGCGATGCCGTGGCGCTGATCGGATTGCTGGCGTGGATGTTGTGGCTCAACTGGAAGCTCACCCTGCTGGCGTTGGTGATAGCGCCGCTGATTGTCGGCGTCGTGCGTATGGCGAGCGTCCGCCTGCGCACCTCCAGCCGCTCCGTACAGGCGGCGATGGGGGATGTGACGCAGGTGCTGCAGGAGGCCATCGAAGGTCACAAGGTGGTCAAACTGTTTGGCGGGCAGCGTTACGAAGCGATGCGCTTTGCCGAGAAGACCGAAAGCGTGCGCGCATCGATGATGAAGCAGACCGCGGCGGCGGCGGCCAGCGTGCCGCTGGTGCAGTTGCTCGCCGGTATTGCGCTCGCCGCCATCATTTATTTCGCCACCGGTCAGGCCGGCGGCAACCGCGCCACGGTGGGCGAATTCGTGTCCTTCATCACGGCAATGTTGATGCTGACGTCCCCGCTCAAGCGTATTACCGGCGTCACCGAGCCATTACAGCGCGGTTTGGCCGCAGCCGAATCGGTGTTTAAGTTGATCGAGCAAGCCGGAGAAAAAGACCCTGGCGTCACCGCGATTGCACGTGCCCGCGGCGACATCCGTTTCGAGAATGTCAGTTTTCATTATGGCGTGCCCGAGCGTCTGGCGCTCGACGGCATTTCGCTCAACATCAATCCGGGCGAGACGGTAGCCCTGGTCGGCAGTTCTGGCAGCGGCAAGACCACGCTGGCCAATCTGGTGCCGCATTTTTACCGTCCGACTGCCGGACGCATACTGCTCGACGGCGTCGACGTCGAAACACTGACCCTGGAGAGTTTGCGCGCCAACATTGCCTTGGTGAGCCAGGATGTGGTGCTCTTCAATGATAGCGTCGCCGCAAATATCGCCTATGGCGTGATGCGTGACACTGGTGAAGCGGAGATCGTGGCGGCGGCGGAGGCTGCGCACGCGATGGAATTCATCCGCCAGATGCCGCAGGGTTTGCAAACCATGGTCGGTGAGAACGGCGTCAAGCTCTCCGGCGGGCAGCGCCAACGTTTGGCGATTGCGCGCGCCCTGCTGAAAAATGCGCCGGTGCTGATACTCGACGAGGCGACCTCGGCGCTCGATTCTGAATCAGAACGCCACGTGCAGGCAGCGCTGGACATGCTGATGCAGGGACGCACCACCATCGTCATCGCACACCGCCTGTCGACCATTGAAAAAGCCGGACGTATCGTCGTGCTCGAAGGCGGTCGGATTGCCGAGACCGGCGACCATGCCGCATTGCTGGCACAGGGTGGCATCTATGCGCGGCTCTACAATATTCAGTTCAAGCTGCAGGAAAAGGACAAGGCGTAGCATTTTCACGTCATCTAAATGGCCCATATTTCAGTCGTCATTCCCGTCTATCGTGCCGAGTCCTGCCTCGAGGAACTCTATCGTCGGTTGAAGGCGGCACTGGAGCCGCTGACGGCCGACTTCGAAATCATGCTGGTTGAAGACTGCGGTGGTGATCGCTCGTGGTCGCTGATCGTGGAACTGGCGCAACGTGATCCACGGGTCAAAGGCATACAGTTCAGCCGCAATTTCGGCCAGCATTACGGCATTACCGCCGGGCTCGACCGTTGCAATGGCGACTGGGTGGTGGTGATGGATTGCGACCTGCAGGACCGGCCCGAGGAGATTCCGCGTTTGTACGCGAAAGCGCAGGAAGGCCACGAGATCGTCGTGGCGCGGCGTGGTAAGCGCAGTGATCCGCTGCTCAAGCGCTTTTCCTCATGGCTGTATTACAGCGTGTTTAGCTGGTTGGCCGACATGGACTACGATCCGCAGGCTGGCAACTTCCGCATATTGTCGCGCAAGGTCATCAACAATTACCGCAATATGCGCGAGCGTTCGCGGTTTTTCGGCAGCCTCATCAACTGGATGGGGTTCCCGTTTACCAGCATAGACGTGCAGCATGACGAGCGGTTTGCCGGCGACTCGAGCTATACCTTCGGCAAGCTGTGGCGGCTGGGTGCTGAAACCATCATTGCGTATTCTGACAAGCCGCTGCGGATCGCCGTGCGGCTTGGTTTTTTCATCGCCACCTGCGCTTTTTTGTACGGCATTTATATACTTTTCCGCGCGCTGTTTCACGGTTCGCCAGTGACTGGCTGGAGCAGTCTGATCGTGTCGATTTACTTCATGGGCGGGGTGATTGTGGCGATACTCGGCATCCTCGGTATTTACCTCGGCAAGACCTATGACGAGACCAAGTGCCGCCCGCTCTACGTTATCAACCATACGACTTTTGATGACTGAGCCAGCGCCCATCAAGCCGGTGCCGTGGGATGGCGCAGCCTTCGGCATTGATTGTTATGAGATCGCCAACCCCGATCAGCAATCCGTGGCCGCCGCACTGCTACGCCCAGGGCATTACACCGCCAAGGTCGATCCGCTGGCCGATAAGCGGTTCTTGCATGAGGCGGGCTTCTACTACTGTGACACGCTGATCGAACCCTGGTGCACTGCTGACAAGCTCGCCCGCTTTGACGACCCTCAGGTGACTTTCAGCAAAACGGTCGCGCTTGAGCCGCTAGCGGTGATCTGCCGCAGCGCTTTTTTACACGGCCGCTTTCACCGTGATTTCAATATAGCCGCCGCGCGCGCCGACCGTCGCTATGAAAACTGGCTGTGCCAATTGCACGCCGAAGGCCGCGTCTTTGGCTTGTTCTATGGCGGCGAGGTGGCGGGTTTTATTGCGCATATTGGCGGTAGTCTGGTCTTGCATGCGATGGGTGAGACACACCGCGGCCGAGGCCTCGCGAAGTATTTCTGGAGCGCGGTTTGCCGCCACCTGTTCGCCGCGGGGCAGATGGAAGTGCGTAGTTCGATTTCGTTTGTGAATATCGCGGTGATCAATCTCTATTCCTCGCTGGGCTTCCGGTTTCGCAAGCCGGTCGATATTTATCATCGGGTGGTGCCATGAGCTATGTTTATGTGTTGTGCACGGTGTTGCTGACCGTCTACGGACAGATTGTTATTAAATGGCAGGTGCTCGCCGCCGGTGCGCTGCCTGACGAAGCCACGCAGAAAATCGAATTCCTGGCGCGTCTGATGCTCAATCCGTGGATACTCTCCGGCCTCGCCGCCGCGCTGCTGGCCTCGGTGACCTGGATGGCGGCGATGACCAAGCTGCCGCTGTCGCACGCGTATCCGTTTACCACGCTCGCTTTTGTACTCGTGATGGTGTTGAGCGGCGTGTTCTTTAGTGAAGCGATTACGCCGCTGAAGATCGCCGGTGCCGCACTGGTGGTGCTGGGCATCATTGTCGGGAGCCAGGGTTGAGGGTATGCCTGCGCTGTGCGGCGGAAATACGCGCGGAGAACTGGCATTGTGAGGCCTGCGGCCATGCGCCTGCGTTGATCGACGGCTTTCCCGCCTTCGCGCCGCAGCTGGCGGTGGACAACGATGGCTACGACGACCGCTATTTCGAAGAGCTGTTCCAGCTCGAATCCGGCAATTACTGGTTTCGGGCGCGCAATGCCTTGTTGTTGTGGGCGCTGCAGCGCTATTTCCCCGCGGCGCGCGATTATCTTGAGATCGGCTGCGGCACCGGCTATGTGCTCGCCGGGGTCGCCGCCGGACGGCTCGATCTGCGTTTGCACGCGAGCGAAATTTCCAGCCGCGGCCTGCCGTTCGCCGCCAGCCGTGTACCGCAGGCGACCTTGCTGCAAATGGATGCCCGCGCCATCCCGTTCAGCGCCCACTTTGATATCATCGGTATGTTCGACGTGCTGGAACATATTGAGGACGACCGTGGCGTGCTGGCACAGGCGTTTCGGGCGTTACGGCCCGGCGGCGGCTTGATCGTGACGGTGCCGCAGCACCGCTTTTTGTGGAGCCGTTACGACGAACACGCGCATCATGTGCGGCGCTATGGCGGCGCTGAAATCGCAGAAAAAATCACCGGGGCCGGATTCAAGATCATGATGTCTACATCGTTTGTGTCGCTGTTGCTGCCGCTGATGCTGTTGTCGCGGCGCGCCCGCCCCGCGCCGGTGAAAGACTATGACGTACTCGCCGAGTTGCGGGTCGGCGCCCTCACCAACGGCCTGCTTGCCGCTGTCTTGGCCTGCGAGCGCATGCTGATCCGCTGCGGTATGCGCTTCCCCGCCGGCGGTTCCCGCCTGCTCATCGCCCAACGTAGTGCATGAAATCATGAAAATACCCTTTAACAAACCCACTGCCGTCGGCACCGAACTGGCCAATATCGCCGATGCGCTCGCGCGCGGCCATTTGTCCGGCGATGGTTACTACACCAAACGCTGCCAGAAATGGCTCGAAGAACGCCTCGGCTGC
>CAIWNB010000361.1 GCA_903913965.1 uncultured beta proteobacterium | reverse complement strand
CGATCGCTTGAATGCGGCGCTCAACCGGGCGCTTGATCAACCGGACGTGCGCCAGCGTCTGGAGCATCTGGGCTTGGAAGTGGCCGGTGGCACGCCGGCGCGCTTTGGCAATTTCATGCAGGAAGAGGCGGCGAATCTATCTCGCCTGATCGCGCGTGGTGCGTTGAAGGTGGATGGCTGATTTTTCTGCGAGTCAATATCCGTACCTTGGTGATGCAGATTGGATTGGATTTGTTTGGATTGGGCGGCCTCAGGCCGAGTCTTTAAACCGCGGCAGCGATACCCGTTTTTCGTCTCCCTGCTGCCAATTCAGGTGGCGTGCTGGTGATGTTTCGAGCGGCCTTCTGGAGGCGGAGATGACGAGCGTTTAGCCGTTTGACAGTGCCGGATCACGGTGCCACTATTCCGCGCACAAGAAGCCGGCACCGGTTGTTGTTCCGTTTTGGGCGTCCGGCCCCTGCCAAACAAGGTCAGTCGAGGAGATCAAATTGAAAAAACTGTTTGCCGCCCTTCAGAGTGTGTTGTTATCTGCCGGTGTCTGCGCTGCCGCTTCTGTATTGGCGGCCGACAGCTATCCGGTGAAACCGATCAATTTCATTGTGGCGGTCGAGGCGGGGGCTGACGGCGACGTGCTGGTGCGTCCGTTGATGCAGCGCGTCTCGCAGATACTCGGTCAGCCTATCGTCATTATCAATAAACCCGGTGGCGGCAGTACCATCGGCTACCGCGAACTGCACGCCGCCAAGCCTGACGGTTATACGCTGGGCTGGGGCTCGGCCACCATCATTACCAATAAGCTGCAGGGTATGTTGCCGTATGATTATCGTGACTATACCCAGCTCGGCAGCTATGCCACTTTCTTTCCGATTCTGATCGGCTCGACCAAGAGCAAACAGAATTTCAATACGGTGCAGGAGGCGCTTGCGTTTGCCAAGGCCAACCCCGGAAAAATCACGCTGTCCACCGCTGGCGTCGGGCAGAGCTGGTGGGTGGCGGCGATGTCGATGCTGACCGGCACCGGTCTGAACATGAATGCGATTCCGCAACCGGGCGCTGGTGCGATGACCGTCGCACAAGTGGCCGGTGGGCATGCCGAACTGGGGGTTGCCGCGCTGGGTTCAGCCAAGGCCATGGTCGAAGGCGGTCAGGTCAAATTTCTGGCGTCACTGGGCGACTCGCGTGCCCCCGCACCTTATGACAAGCTGCCGACGGTTCGCGAGCTCGGTTACGATGTGAGTTGGGAATCGAATAACTTTGTGTTCGGTCCGCCGAAACTGCCCAAGGAAATCGTGACCGTCTTGGTCGCTGCGATTGAAAAGGCAGCGCGTGAACCCGAGTTCGTCAAATACGTCAATGATCGCAATGCGCGCTGGGAATATCTGGCACCAGAGAAAATCGTACCGTCGTTCGACAAACGCCGCGACACAGTACGCGAAATCATGCGCAAAGCAGATTTGCTCAAAGAGGCAAACTGATCGCGTGCAAGCGCTGGAATGATTGAACGCGGGTGCGTAATGCGCACCCGCAAGAACACAGAGGGGCGGTATGGAGAGGGCGGCGATGTTGCGGCT
>CAIWNB010000360.1 GCA_903913965.1 uncultured beta proteobacterium | reverse complement strand
TGGTCTTCAGAATTGATGAAAAGGAGAAACGGAACCCGAAAACAGATATAGTTATCCACAGCTGGCCGTGGTCAGGTCAGCAAAAGCCCCTGGTCAAAATTCAATCGGCACAGGTGGTCAATATTCGCTCGGCCGCAACAGCTTTAGCGTCGGGAACTACGTTCTTGGAGCTGTCTGGTGCGAAAGCGGCGCTGATCCCTCTTCCTTTGGCACCCACCGCCGAACAAACCCGCATCGTCGAAAAACTCGAAGAATTGCTCTCCGACCTCGATGCGGGCTTGGCCGAACTCAAGGCCGCGAAGAAAAAGCTGGGGCAATACCGACAATCGCTGCTGAAAGCCGCCGTCGAAGGTGGGCTGACTGCCGAGTGGCGTGCAGCCCGAAAAGTCGGCGCTGGCGATACGGTGCCGGAAACCGGCGCGCAGTTGCTGGAGCGCATTCTCAAAGAACGCCGCGCCCGCTGGGAAGCCAAGCAGCTCGCCAAGTTTGCAGAGCAAGACAAAGCTCCGCCCAAAGACTGGCAGACAAAATACCCGGAGCCGGTTCAGCTCGATACCGCTGAATTGCCGGAACTGCCCGAGGGGTGGGTTTGGGCGAGTCTGGACATGCTGGGCGAGATTGCATCTGGCGTTGCCAAAGGGACGAAGCGCGATGCGGATGTACCAGTTCGCGAAGTGCCGTATCTGCGGGTAGCGAACGTACAGCGGGGTTTTCTCGATCTATCCGAAGTCAAAACCATTTTGGCTACCGAGCGTGATATTGCCGAGTTAGAGCTTCAAGCCGGTGATGTCCTATTCAATGAGGGCGGTGATCGCGACAAACTAGGGCGAGGTTGGGTATGGCGTGATGAAGTGCCCAACTGCATCCATCAGAACCATGTCTTTCGGATGCGACCGTATTTGCCCGATGTGCTACCGGAATTGATCTCGCATCATGGCAATACTTTCGGGAAGACCTGGTTCCAGAACGCAGGCAAGCAAACGACCAATCTGGCGTCAATCAACATGACCATGTTGCGGATATTTCCCGTGCCATTGGGACCGGCAGCAGAACAACGAGAGCTATTGAGTCAACTCGAATCGCAGATTGAAAATCTTAACCGCCAAGAGCAGGCAGTTGAGCTTGGCCTCAAGCAATCCGCCGCTCAACGCAAAAACATTCTTAAAGCTGCTTTCTCTGGTCAGTTAGTGCCGCAAGACCCCAATGACCAACCGGCCAACGTGCTACTGCAACGAATTCGCACCGAGCGAGTTGAACGCGATGCGGTGAAAAAGCCGCGCGGGCGCAAGACCAGGGCGACGGCATGAGCGAACACTGGAATAGCCTTGATCTGGCCGGTTTGGCCGAAGCCTGCGATCTGGAATGCAAGGCGGCGCAGGGGCGCGACGGGCGCGACGGGCGCGGCGAACTGCCGGAGGACTTCTGGAAAAGCTATAGCGCCATGGCCAATGCCGATGGCGGGGTGATCCTGCTGGGCGTGCAGGAAAAGCCACGGGGCGAATTTCACGCATTGGGGCTGGCCGACGTGGAACGGGTACGCAAGTCGCTGTGGGACAACTTGCACAATCGCAAACAGGTCAGTAGCAATCTGCTGACTGAACAGAATATCGAGCCGGTCGAGATCGACGGCAAAACCGTGCTGCGCATCAAGGTGCCGCGCGCGGCCCGGCAGGTCAAGCCGGTGCATCTGGGTAGCAACCCCTTTGGCGGCACCTACCTGCGTCGGTATGAAGGCGACTACCAGGCGGACGATGAAACGGTGCGCCGCCTGATGGCGGAGCGGGTGGAGGATTCGCGCGATGAGCGGGTACTGAAGGGTTTTGATTTCGGCGATCTGGATATGGACACCGTGGCGGCCTATCGCAACCGTTTTGCGGCGGTGAAACCCGGCCATGTGTGGAGTGATCTGCCCTTGCCGGAATTTCTGGAGCGCATCGGCGCTTTCGGTAAAAATCGCGAGGAAGGCATCACCGGCTTACGGCTGGCGGGCTTGCTGATGTTTGGCCGAGCCGAGGTGATCTGCGATGCCTTGCCGCACTACATGGTGGACTACCAAGAACGCGCCGAAGCCAAGACAGAAAAGCGCTGGATCGACCGACTGGTACCCGATGGTTCGTGGTCAGGCAATGTTTACGACTTCTTCCGCAAGGTGTACCAAAAGCTGACGGTGGATCTGAAGGTGCCTTTTCAGTTGCAGGAAGGCCAGCGGGTGGACGACACACCAGTGCATGAAGCGCTGCGCGAGGCGCTGGCCAATACGCTGATTCATGCAGATTTTTCCGGCCGGGTATCGGTGCTGGTGGTGAAGCGGCCCGACATGTTCGGCTTTCGCAACCCGGGCTTAATGCGGGTGCCACCCGAATTGGCGGTGCAAGGCGGCAACAGCGATTGCCGCAATCGCCGACTGCAAACCATGTTTCAGTTGGTCGGCTACGGCGATCACGCCGGATCGGGTTTGCCGAAAATTTATCGAAACTGGGCAGGCCAGCATTGGCGTCGGCCCGTCCTGTATGAATTGCGGGAGCCGGAACAGACGCTCATGGAGCTGCGCATGAGTAGCCTGGTGCCGGAAGATGTGCTGGTCGATCTGCAAGCTCGCCTGAGTGAGCGCTTCATGGCGCTACCTGAGCTGGCAAGGTTGGCGCTAATTACGGCGAGCGCGGAAGGCATGTTGAATCATGCCCGCCTGCGTGAGATTTCAACCGAGCACCCGGCCGACATCACCAAGATGCTGGCAAGCCTAGTGCGCGATGACTTATTGATAACGCAAGGCGCTGGCCGGGGCATGGTGTACTTCCTGCCGTGGCAAGGACAGACAGCTGCCATGTCGTTCGCGTCGGGTGACGTTCTTGCCTCGTCGCCCGGTATTGCGTTAGCACCGGAGCTTGGCGGCTTAACACCGGAGTTCGGTGGCTTAACACCGGAGCTAAGCACTTTAACGCCCGAACAGCCAAGCCAAAGCGATACCGCGCCAAATGAGCCCGTGGTGATCGCTGATCTGGGCCAGATCCCACCTGACGAGCTGACCCGCTTGCGGGTCTTGGCCGCGCCAGTGGCGGAACGGGAACGCGCCAGTCCTGAATTAGTGCAGCGAACGGTACTGGACCTGTGCCGTGGCCGATACCTTGGTTTGCGCGCCTTGGCTCAATTGCTGGGTCGCAACCCCGACGGCGTAGATTTGCGCAAACGAATTCTCAATCCACTGGTCACCAACAAAACCTTACTGCGTGCTTATCCGAACCCAAACGATCCGCGCCAAGCCTACACCACCAGTATGAACACCACGACAGGAATGCCGAACTGATGAACACCTCCTCCTTGGTCCAGAAAGTCTGGAACTTCTGCCACACCCTGCGCGACGACGGCGTGGGCTACGGCGATTACCTTGAGCAGCTAACCTATCTGCTGTTCCTGAAGTTGGCGCACGAGTATGCGCAAGATCCCTACAACCGCGACACCCATATCCCCAAGGGTTATGACTGGGCCAGCCTGACGCCGAAAGTGGGCGAGCCCTTGGAATCGCACTATCTGGCAGTGTTGCATAAGTTGGGGCAAGAGCCCGGCATGTTGGGTGCTATCTTTTTCAAAGCCCAAAACAAGATTCAAGACCCGGCCAAGCTCTCGCGCCTGGTGCAATTGATAGACGCCGAAAACTGGATCAGCCTCGATGCCGATACCAAGGGCGATTTGTATGAAGGCCTGCTGCAAAAGAACGCGGAAGACACCAAGAGCGGCGCCGGACAGTATTTCACCCCTCGTGCGCTAATCGAGGCGATGGTGGCCTGCGTGAGGCCAGAACCCATGAAATCCATTGCCGACCCCGCTTGCGGCACTGGGGGATTTTTTCTTGGCGCCTATAACTGGCTGACACGGCCCGGTGCCAGACTGAACAAGTCCGAGAAAGAGTTTCTCCGCGACAAGACCTTTCACGGCAATGAGATCGTGCCCAACACCCGCCGCATGTGCTTGATGAACCTGTTCTTGCACAGCATCGGCGAGTTGGATGGTGAACCCTTGGTGGAGCGTTCGGATGCGCTGATTTCCGAGCCCAAGCGGAAGGTGGATTACGTCCTAGCCAATCCGCCATTTGGCAAGAAGAGCAGCATGACCTTTACTAACGAGGAGGGTGATGAGGACAAAGACGCACTGACCTATGAACGGCAGGACTTCTGGGAAACCACGTCGAACAAACAGCTCAACTTCTTGCAGCACATCGTCAGCATGTTGAAGTCGGATGGCAAAGCCGCAGTGGTGCTACCCGACAATGTGCTGTTCGAGGGCGGCGCGGGTGAAAAGATCCGCCGCAAGCTGCTGGAAAACTGCGACGTACATACCGTGCTGCGACTGCCCACTGGCATCTTTTACGCGCAGGGCGTGAAGGCGAATGTGCTGTTTTTCGATGCCAAACCAAAGGACGGCCAGATTCACACCAAGGGCGTCTGGTTCTACGACCTACGCACCAACAAGCACTTCACGCTGAAGACGCGGACGCTCAAGCTGGACGACTTACGGGATTTCATCAGCTGCTACAACCCGGAAAATCGCCACGAGCGCGTCACCACCGAACGTTTCAAGTTTTTCAGTTACGACGATTTAATGGCCCGTGACAAGGCTAGCCTGGACATCTTCTGGCTCAAGGACGACAGCCTGGACAACCTCGACGATCTACCGCCACCAGATATTTTGCAGCAGGAGATCATTGACCACTTGGAAGCTGCATTGGCTTCATTCAGGGACGTCGCTGTCGGATTGCACGGCAAATGATCCACGGTGCGCACTGCGGCCCGCAGCAACCAGCGCCAGTACTCATTGAACGCAATAGCGAGTTGTTCGGTAGTAAACCACACACGCCCAAGTCTCTCTTACGACAGCGTCCCTGACGCGCCTTTTGGCACAGACTCCGCTATAATGCATGGGACTGATTTAAAAAGTTTTTCCTGCGCATCCCCATGACCTGCCGCCTGCTTGTCTGCTTGCTTTTTCTGAACGTTCTGGGTGCCTCCAGCGTCTGGGCGCAACTGCGCACGCTGCCACAGAACGCACAATTTGCGAGTGTCGGCGCGCCCCAGCCGCTGCCCTTCATTGAGCTCAACGACAAAATGGTGAGGCTCGCACCCGGCGGCATCATTACCGATGAAAACAACCGCAGCATCCTGCACGGGGCGCTGCCACCCGGTGTGCGCGTCGCCTACACCGTTGAACTCAGCGGTGATATCTCGCGCATCTACATCCTGACCGCGCAAGAGCAAGCGCAATACAAGCGCAGGTAGCGATCAGCGTGACGACCAAGCTTTTTATCAAGACCTTCGGCTGCCAGATGAACGAGTACGACTCGTCCAAGATGGCCGACATCCTCAACGCCTCGAACGGTATGGTTGCGACCGACACCCCCGAAGACGCTGACGTGATTCTGTTCAACACCTGTTCTGTGCGCGAAAAAGCGCAGGAAAAAGTGTTTCATGATCTGGGTCGGGTCAAGCATCTGAAGAAAGCACGACCCGGCGTCATCATCGGCGTTGGCGGCTGTGTCGCCAGCCAGGAAGGCGCTGCCATCGTCAAGCGCGCCCCGTATGTCGATCTGGTGTTCGGTCCGCAAACCCTGCATCGGCTGCCGGAGATGATCAAAGCGCGCCGCGCTGGTGGGGCACCACAGGTCGATATCTCGTTTCCGGAAGTCGAAAAATTCGATCATCTGCCGCCGGCGCGGATCGAAGGCTGCACGGCGTTTGTATCGATCATGGAAGGTTGCAGCAAATACTGCAGCTTCTGCGTGGTGCCGTATACGCGGGGCGAAGAAGTCTCGCGCCCACTCGATGACGTGCTGGCGGAAATCGCCGAACTGGCCGCACAAGGTGTGCGCGAAGTCACGATGCTTGGGCAGAACGTCAACGCCTGGCGCGGCCACTGCGACGACGGCAGCAGCGCCGACTTTGCCTTGCTGATCGAATATGCAGCCGAAATCCCGGGCATCGCCCGCATCCGTTACGTCAGCTCGCATCCGAATGAATTTTCGCAACGCCTGATCGACGTCTATGAGCGCGTGCCGCAACTGGTCAGCCACGTCCACCTGCCGGTACAGTCGGGCGCGGATCGGGTGTTGGCGGCGATGAAACGCGGCTACACCTCGCTTGAATACAAATCGATCGTGCGCCGGCTGCGTAAAGCGCGCCCCGACATCACCATCACCTCCGACTTCATCGTCGGCTTTCCGGGCGAGACCGAGGCGGATTTTGAGGCAACGATGGATTTGATCGAGCGCGTCGGCTTCGATGCCAGCTATAGCTTTCTCTACAGTCCGCGCCCGGGCACGCCGGCCGCGGAACTCGTTGACGACACGCCGCATGACCTCAAACTGGCGCGCCTGCAACGCTTGCAGGCGAAAATTGATGCCAATGAACTGGCCATCAGCAGCGCCATGATCGGCGGCACGCAACGCGTGCTGGTCGAAGGCGTCTCGCAACGCAATGCGCTGGAGGTCTACGGCCGCACCGACAACAACCGCGTGGTCAATTTCGCCGGCGCTGCATCCCTCAGCGGCAGCTTCGTCAACGTCACCATCACCGCCGCCTCGGCGCACACCCTGCGCGGCGAGCTTGCATCGGCGGCCTCTTGAAACTCCTCGAAATCTCCTTCAAGCCGGTCGACAACAAGCGCCTCGCCAACCTGTGCGGCGCGCTGGATGAAAATCTGCGCCAGATCGAAACCGCACTCGATGTGGTGATTACGCGGCGCGGCGAAAATTTTTCACTGCGCGGTGAACCCGAACAAACGCGCCTGGCGGCGCAGGCACTGCGTAGTTTTTACAGCCGCGCGGACGACGATCTGTCGATCGACGACCTGCAGCTGGGACTGATCGAAATTGCCGGTGGCCACGCGACGGCGGGCATTGAAAACACAGTATCGCCTCTCAAAACACGCCGCCAGGATCTGCACGGACGCACGCCGCGCCAGGTTGAATACCTCAAGCAAATCCAGAAACACGACATCACCTTTGCGATCGGCCCGGCCGGCACCGGCAAGACCTATCTGGCCGTCGCCAGCGCGGTCGATGCGCTCGAACGCGACAGCGTCAAGCGTCTGGTGCTGGTGCGTCCGGCGGTCGAGGCTGGTGAACGCCTGGGATTTCTGCCCGGCGACATGGCGCAAAAAGTCGATCCCTATCTGCGTCCGCTGTATGACGCGCTCTACGACCTGATGGGTTTCGAAAAAGTCACCAAACTCTTTGAGCGCAGCATGATCGAAGTGGCGCCACTGGCCTTCATGCGCGGCCGCACGCTGAATCACTCGTTCATCATTCTCGACGAAGCGCAAAACACCACGCCCGAGCAAATGAAAATGTTTCTCACGCGCATCGGCTTCGGCAGCCGCGCGGTGGTCACCGGCGACGTCACGCAAATCGACCTGCCGCGTGGCCACAAGAGCGGTCTGATCGAGGCGGCCGCCATCCTCAAACGGGTGCGCGGCATCGCCTTCACGCATTTTCAGTCGGTCGACGTGGTACGCCACCCGCTAGTACAACGTATCGTCAATGCCTATGAGCGTCACACCAAAACCCAAGCGCGCGGCGACGCCTGAGGCGGTCACCGTGCAATGCGCGACGCGCGCCGCCGGCGTGCCGACACGCGCACGCTTTGTGCGCTGGGCCGAGGCCGCACTACGCCGCAAGGCGCAGATCACGCTGCGGGTGATCGGCACACGCGAGGCACGCGCACTCAACCTGCGCTACCGCGGCCGCGACTACGCAACCAACGTGCTGACCTTTGTCTATGCCGAACAGAAATCACTGGCCGGCGACATCGCCATTTGCGCGACCGTGGTGCGGCGCGAGGCGCGAGCGCAAAAAATCAGCGAAACCGCGCATTACGCCCACCTCACCGTCCATGGCGTGCTGCATTTGCAGGGCTACGATCACATTCTGACGCGTGACGCCGAACGCATGGAAGCACTGGAGGCGCGCATCCTGAAAAAGCTGGGTTATAAAAATCCGTATGCAGCCGAGGCCCCGCGCAAAAAATGAGCGACGACACCCCAACCCCGAAAGCCGGCTGGCTGGAACGCATCAGCGCGTTTCTGCTGCGTGAACCGGAAGACCGCGAGCAGCTGATCGAACTGCT
>CAIWNB010000359.1 GCA_903913965.1 uncultured beta proteobacterium | reverse complement strand
TGTCGTTCGATGATCTGCTCGCGGCGCTAACCATGCAGCTTTCAGAAATGACCGTTGTGCTGGGGCGGGGGCGCGAGCAGACGCTGACTGCCGGTTAGGCGTCGCGCCGCGGGCGGTCGTATTATCATCGTCATACCTTTACGAATGACCGCATTGATCGCATGGCGATATTGAACCCGGTATGACGCGCCTATTCCGCTACGGCGCCCGATGCCCCATGACTCGCCGCCTGCGGGGGACGGGGGCGACTGTCACTTTGGCGGCTAACGCCGGCAAGCGGATCGGGCGTTTCAATCGCGTTTTTCGATCACGTCACCTTGCAGGCAAGGGCGGCCGCCATGTTTGAAATCGCCTTGTCAGCAGCCTTTGTCGGTGGCCTTGCCGGTGGTTTGCATTGTGCCGGCATGTGCGGCGGCATCGTGCGCGTCATGTGCGCGCAGCCCGGCTCGGGGGCGGCGCCACCGTGGCCGCATTTGCTGGCCTATAACGGCGGCCGCATTGCCAGTTATATGTTGGCCGGTGCGCTGGCGGGTGCGCTTGGTGAAGCAGGATTGCTGACGCGGGCGGCGCCGATGTTGCAACCGTTAATGTACTTTCTGGCGAGCCTGATGCTCGTCGCGTTGGGGCTGTACCTGACCGGCGTGGCGCCGGTAGTGACGCGCATCGAGGCCGCCGGTCTCTGGCTCTGGCGCCGCCTGCAACCGTGGACCGCAAAACTTTTGCCGGTGACTTCGGTGCCGCGCGCACTGGCGCTGGGTGCGTTGTGGGGTTGGCTGCCCTGTGGCATGGTGTATGCCGTATTGCTGACTGCACTGGCGCTGGGGAGTTGGTGGCAGGGAGCGGTATTGATGCTGGCCTTCGGCTTGGGCACCTTGCCGAATATGTTGGGCATCGGCTTGTTTTACCAACGCCTTGAGCGCTGGCGTCGCGCTGCGCTGCTGCGCGTGCTGGCCGGCGGCGCGATTGCCGCCTTCGGTGTGTTCGGCCTGATCAAGGCCTGGCATCCCGCCGCCATGGCCGGCGGCGGTTTGCTGTGTTACATGATTCCCGGGCTCGAAGTCTGGTTTCAATAAGCCGGCGCTGCATGGAGCGCCGGCTCGGCTGCAGGCGGGTGGTGGATTAGAAGTACGCCTGACCCGGGCCGACCGTCGGTTTCCAGACGCAGTTGCCGAACGGGCCGTCGCCGCCTTCCTTGATATAGGCGATGCGGTTATGGCGTTTCGACAGACCTTTGCCGACCAGCACGTCGTGCAGCCAGTCGATGACATATTCATGATTGGCCAGACCGCCGAGGTTGGACAGCGAACGTTGCGGGTGGTACTGGTTTTCAAACACCCACATTTCCTTTTGCGCTTTCAATTCACCATAGGCTTCGATCGCATCTTCGAGCGGGCACAGCGGATCGAACTCGCCGGTGGCGAGCAGCGTCGGGCACTGAATCTTCTCGAGGTGGCCGCGCACGGTCATCTGTTGGGCGACTTCAACGTCGAACTTCGCTTCATCGGTATAGCCGGCCATAAACATGAACATCTGTTTAAAGCGCGGTGAGGATTGCGTGAAGATGGTGTTGTTCGGATTAAAGCAGGCGGTGGCGCTGGCGACCGCGGCGATACGACGGTCGTAACTCGCCAGACGCAGCGTCCAATAACTGCCCATGCTGATGCCGTAGAGGGCGATCTTGCCGGCGTTGACCTCGGGGCGTTTGCGCAGCCAGCTGATGACCGCCGCACCGGCGCGTTCATAGTTGTCGCCGACGGCGCGGATTTTTTGCATGTTCGAGCTGCCCTGGCCCGGGCCGTCCATCGACAACACGTTAAAGCCGCGCGAGAGGGCGAGGTTGTGATTGACGCGCGGAAAAGCTTCTTTGGTCTGATCCATGCCCGGCACATAAATGATGGTTGGTGCCTTGCGACGGTCGGGCAGCATGTGAAAGAGGCAGGAGATGGTCTTGCCATCGTCAAAGGGGACTTCGACGCGCTCGATCGGATAGGCGGCGGTGGTGATCTGGCGATCGACCATTTCGCAGAGTTTGCGATAAAGCGTTTTCTTTACCGGGTGGTTGTCAAAAAAGATCGCATGCTGCGCCATGCGATAGGCCTCGATGGCGTGATCGAAATGCGCGGTGGCGGTGGCGTTGTGGCCGAGCGATTGCGCGCGTTTGGCCAGCGCCTCGTGTTGTTCGGCGGCCTGCCGCCATACCTTCGAATACATGCGGTAGTTGCGCGCACGCTTGCCCGGCGGCGTTTCGCCACCGTCGACTTCAAAGTTTTGCACGCGGCCGCGCATGTTCAGGGCGAGGTCGAGCATCCATTGTTGATCGTCACGTTGTGTTCTGAGTTTGCGTATCAAGGTGTTCTCCACAGAGGGTTCAGGTTTGTTCGGTTGGTTCAATGCAATCGAGTAGCGTCTTTAAGGCAGCCGGCGGCAGGGGGCCGGTGAGCGCCGCATAGCTTTCAAGATTGGTGCGCGCCGCTGCAACGTGATCGCTTGCTGCCCCGCCTGACGCGGCGACGGGAAACAGCGCTTCCATCGTCAGTTGTTGTAATTGTTCAGCCGCCAGTTCATCGCGTTTTACCGCGCTGCGCAGTTGCGCGGTGGCTTCCCCGGCAAACGGCGCGCCACAGTCTTTCAGATGACGGCGTGCGGTGCGCAGCGGTCGCACCACGGCATCGCGCCATGGTGCGACCGCGGCGTCGAGTGCGGCCACTTCTGCGGCATTCAAGATGCGTCCCTGGGTGGCGAGGTAGAGCAAAAAGAGCACGACGTTGACGTCGGCGCTGACCGCCTCCTGAATTTCAAGGCATGCGGCCGGCACGCCCGCACGCGCGTAGACGCGCAGCGAGAAATTCCAGAACGCGGAGTTCGTATCTTGCATAGCTTGCAGCACCAGAGTTAGGGGATTCGTGCCGTTCTTGTAAGGGATTGTTGCGCGGCATCGGGGCGTTTCGATTGATTCTAGCAGAGGGCCTTGTTGCGTTGGCGCTGCGCCGGCACCTCGTGATGACGGGTTTTTGCGGCAGCGGCTTGCGTTGCATTACGGGTGTCAACAGCCATCGTGCACCGCCGGGGACGAGTCTGGCGCATCGGGGTGGATGTTATAATCCACCCCTCAATGCGGGCGCATTCGCACCGCCTATTTCTCTAGCGAGGACACAACATGGTGACCACCGTAAAGCCGCCGATTCAGCTCAAGGACATGAGTCTTTTCCGTCAGCAATGCTATGTCGACGGCCAGTGGGTGGACGCCGACGACAAAAAGACGCTCGCGGTATTCAATCCTGCCGACGGTGCGCAGATCGGCACGGTGCCGAGTCTGGGGCTCGCCGAGACGCGGCGCGCCATCGAGGCGGCCAACGCGGCGTTGCCGGCATGGCGCGCCAAACTCGCCAAAGAGCGTTCGGCGATCCTGCGCAAATGGTTCAACCTGATGATGGAGAACCAGGAGGATCTGGCGATCCTGATGACGGTCGAGCAGGGCAAGCCGCTGAGCGAATCGCGCGTGGAGATTGCTTACGGTGCTTCGTTTATCGAATGGTTTGCCGAGGAAGCCAAGCGTATTTACGGCGACACCATTCCGACCCATCAGGCCGACAAGCGTATTGTGGTGATCAAGCAACCGATCGGCGTCTGTGCAGCGGTGACGCCGTGGAATTTCCCCAATGCAATGATCACGCGCAAGGCCGGCCCCGCGCTGGCCGCTGGCTGCACGATGGTGATCAAGCCCGCGACCTACACGCCGTATTCGGCGCTGGCGCTGTGCGAACTCGCCGAGCGTGCCGGTATTCCGAAGGGCGTGATCTCGGTGATCACCGGGCCGTCGGGACCGATCGGTAAAGAACTGACCGAGAGCAAAATCATCCGCAAGTTCACCTTCACCGGTTCAACCGAGGTTGGCAAGCAATTGATGGCGCAATGCGCCAGCACGGTGAAGAAGGTCTCACTCGAACTCGGCGGCAATGCGCCGTTTATCGTGTTCGATGACGCTGATCTTGAAGCGGCGGTTGAAGGCGCGATGGCCTCCAAGTTCCGCAACACCGGACAGACCTGTGTTTGTGCCAACCGCATTTTTGTGCAGGACGGTGTCTACGATAAATTCGCCGGCATGCTGGCGGCCAAAGTCGCCGCCATGAAAGTCGGCAACGGTCTGGAAGACGGCGTCAGCCAGGGGCCCTTGATCGATATGGCGGGCGTGGAGAAGGTGGAAGAGCATATCGCCGATGCGCTGGCCAAAGGCGCGACGGTGATCACCGGTGGCAAGCGGCACGCCAAGGGCGGCACTTATTTCGAGCCGACCGTGCTGGCCAATGTCACCACCAATATGAAGATCACCTATGAAGAAACCTTCGGTCCGGTGGCGCCGTTGTTCCGCTTCAAGACGGAAGCCGAACTGATCGAGCGTGCCAACGACACCGAATACGGCCTGGCATCTTATTTTTACAGCCGTGACATCGGTCGTATCTGGCGCGTGGCCGAGGCGCTTGAATACGGCATGGTCGGCATCAATGCCGGGATTATTTCGAACGAGATCGCACCCTTCGGCGGCGTCAAGGAGTCGGGCATCGGTCGCGAAGGTTCGAAGTACGGCATCGAAGAGTTCGTCGAGGTCAAATATCTGCTGATGGGCGGCATCGACAAGTAAGGCGCCGGCGCAGTGCGCAAGACATGCCACCGCATCGCAGGGTGCGGTGGCTTTTTTTATCCCGGCTTGCATAGTCGGTGAGCCGACGGAGGACGCATGTTCGAAGGTTTTCGTAGGTTTGATCTGCCGACCAGCGATCCGCAGTGCAAGATACACGGCGTGATCGGCGGCAGCGGTCCGCCGTTGCTGTTGATCCACGGTAATCCGCTCACGCATGTGCACTGGCATCAGGTCGCGCCGCGCCTCGCGGAAAAGTTCACCGTGGTCGCCACCGATCTGCGCGGCTACGGCGACAGCAGTAAACCGCGCGGATTGCCGGATCACAGCAACTACAGCTTTCGTCGCATGGCGCAGGATCAGGTCGATGTGATGGCGCTGCTGGGCTACCGAAAATTTTTCGTTGCCGGCCATGATCGCGGCGCGCGCACGGCTTATCGCATGGCCTTTGATCACCCGGACAAAGTGCTGAAGTTTTGCAGCATCGACATCCTGCCCACCCACCACGTCTGGACGCACGTTAGCAAGACGTGGATGGTGAATTCCTACCACTGGGCGTTTCTTGCCCAGCCGTATGATTTCCCGGAGCGCCTGCTCGCCGGCCATGAAGAGTATTACATCCGCATGAAGCTCGGCTCACAGGGGTTAGGCAAGGGTGGCATCAGCGAGGAAACGCTCCAGGAATACATCCGCTGCTGCACGCCCGAACAGATCCACGGCGTATGCGAAGACTATCGGGCCACGGCGACCATTGATTTTGAAATGGACAAGGCGGATTTCGAGGCCGGACGCCGGATCGAGTGTCCGGTGCTGGTGCTGGTCGGTGGACAAAGTCATACCGCAGCGTTTTACAACTTCACCGAGGCCTGGTCGGCCTACGCGGCGAATATCACCGCCTGTGTGGCGCTGCCAAGCGGGCATTATCCGGCGGAGCAGGCGCCCGAAGAAACCTGGCGCGAACTCGACGGCTTTTTCTCTGCTTGATTTGGGAGAGCGGGGGGGCGCTGATGGCGTCCTCTCCCGCACGTGAGGCCGCGGCTTATTCCGCCTTGGCGCCCGCCGCTTTGATGACCTTGGCCCATTTAATTCGCTCGGCCTTGATATAAGCGCCG
Source organism: uncultured beta proteobacterium (assembly GCA_903913965.1). Lineage (GTDB taxonomy): Bacteria > Pseudomonadota > Gammaproteobacteria > Burkholderiales > SG8-41 > PALSA-1004. The sequence goes on along the minus strand of CAIWNB010000359.1, from coordinate 212 downwards.
AAGGCCTCCGGGGTGCCCGGTGCGGCGTCGAGGCCCTGGTTAAAGAGGAAGGTCTTCACCTCGGGCATGGCCAATACTTTGGTCGTTTCCGCATTCAAGCGGTTGATGACGTTACGCGGTGTTTTCGCCGGCACCATGATGCCGTACCAGTTGTTGGCATCAAAGTCCTTGAGGCCGGCCTCGGCAATGGTCGGGATGTCGGGCAGCAGCGC
>CAIWNB010000358.1 GCA_903913965.1 uncultured beta proteobacterium | reverse complement strand
ATACGCCGTCGAGCACAGCGGCAACACGCCGGGCGGCGATACGTTGATCATCCTCAACGGCCCGATCATCAAGCAACTCGATTTCAATTACACGCAAGGCGCGCTGCGCGACGGCTTCCAGCCGAACACCTCGATCGGCCGCTTCTTCCGTTTGTATTTGCGCAACGTCGCCGGCTTCCTGCTGCACAAGACCGACAAGGCCACCTTCGGCAACACCTGGCGCGTGGTGCTGGCTGAAAACGACGATGTGTTGAAAGAGATCGGCTGGGAAACCACTGGCGAGGAAATGGGCTACAAGGCCGGCGACAACACAGTCACGATTTCACGCTTCACCGGCGGCGGCTCGCTCTCGTCGGTGTCGGGTAGCACGCCGGAACAACTGCTGCCCTACATCGCCGACTCGCTGCTGCGCTTTAACAACTGGCAGATCACCTTCACCACCAGCCACGGCCACGGTACGCTGCGTCCGCTTGCCGTGTTGAGCCCGATCATCGCCGAGGCAATTGCAAAAGCCGGCTGGTCGAAGCTCGATGTGAAAAAGTTTTTGTTTGAGCACGCACGCATGCCGGCCTGGGTGTTCGAGCGCCAGCTGCGCGACTGGAACATCCGCGGCGTCTGGGATCTGAAAGACGACGTCGTCAACGGCCGCATTCCAAAAGTATTCTATGAATCCGACGATCCGAACCGCATGGTGCCCATCGTCTGGAAACCGGAAGACTTCATGATCGCGGTGGGCGGCGACCCGATGCGCAACAACGCCTATATCTTCGCGCACAACGCCTTCCTCGGTTATCCGGTCGGCCGCAAGATCGAACTGCCGAAGAACTGGGAGACGTTGTTGAAAGAAGTGAACGCCTGAGCGATCGCTAAAAGAGCACCCTGCCGCCCCCGCCTTCGCGGGAGCGGCAGCCCAAAACCACGCAGCGTATCGCCGATGTTTCCAAGGCCACGAACCGCGCCGGCGAAACTGTTATTCAATGGCACGTAGCGCGCACAACCGCTCTGCAATACATAAGCCTGAAAAGGGTTTACGCACGACGCGGTAGTGTCAGCACCGCTTCCAGCCCACCCTCGGCGCGGTTGCGTAACAACAGATCACCGCCGTGCGCACGCGCCACATTGCGTGCAATGGTGAGGCCAAGTCCGCTACCGCCGGTGGCGCGATTACGCGAAGCCTCAACTCGATAAAACGGCTCGAATACCCGCGCCAGTTCGACTGGCGCGATGCCCGGTCCCTCGTCGCGCACGCAAATGCGCAGCATGTGGGCGCCGTCTTCCACCACAATCGTCGCGCGATTCCCGTATTTGACGGCGTTATCGAGCAGATTGATCAGGCAGCGTTTGAGCGCCTGCACATGACCGCTCAAGGGCGCTGCCGCCGCGCCTACGATGCACACATCGCCGCCGACTTCACGTGCATCCGCGGCAACACTCTCCAACAGCGCGGTGACGTCAATCGGCTGCGCCGGCTCGCTGCTATCGAGGCCGCGCATAAAATCAAGCGCAGCGCCAACCATCTCTTCCATTTCTTTCAAGTCCTGCGCAAATTTTTCGCGCAGCATCGCGTCGTCGAGCATTTCGGTGCGCAGGCGTAACCGCGTGATCGGCGTTTTAAGATCGTGCGACATCGCCGAGAAAATTCGCGTGCGGTCACTGATCAGCGCGGCAAGTTTTGCCTGCATGGCGTTAAAGGCACGCGCCGCGCGACTCACTTCCAGCGGCCCGCCCTCATCAAGTGGCGGGCGGTTCAAATCGTTACCGAGATCCTCGGCTGCGGCGGCCAGCGTTTTTAGCGGGTGCGTTACCCAGCGCGTCGCCACCAGCGTCACCGCCGCCACCACCGCCAACAGGACCACAAGGCTTGCCAGCATGCGCAACGGCCAGTTCGGCGCGTCATGCGGCCGGCGCGCATCCAGCGTCACGGCGGTGCCGTCATGTAGCCGGGTTTGCACCAAAAACGAAAATACCGCAAAACCACGCATACCGGCGCCGGCCGGCGGCCCGCCTTCACCCGCCCTGCCATAGCCGTGCATCATTGAACCATGAGCCGGCCCCGGCGCGCCGTGCCGGCGCGCTTCGGTCACACTAACCTTGAGGGGATAATCACCCGCCAGCGTCGCTTTGAGCAAAGCCTCGTATTGCGCCGCTTCGTCGATGAGCTCCGGGTCGGATTCGATCGTCACCGCAACTTCCTCCAGCACAATCCGCAACGGCGGCGAACTCAGCACGCCGACGATGCGCCGGCGTTCCGGCGCGGAGGTCGTGTCCAGCAGCTTGATGATTTCAGCGACACGCTCGGCCGAGTGCATGCCTGCGGTACGCATGGCGAATTCACCACGTTCGCGCCAATGCAAGGCAAAGCTCAACAGTTGCACCGCAATCAATCCGCCCAGCAATACCAGCACCATGCGCGCATAGAGTGTATGCGGCAGCAGGCGCGTCATGGGGCCGCTATCACTTCAGTGGCCAGCACATAGCCCTGACCGCGCACCGTTTTGATGAGCTCGGGCTGGTCGGTCTCGTCTTGCAGGCGATGACGCAGCCGGCTCACCTGAACGTCGATGCTGCGGTCAAACGGTGTGGCGTCGCGCGAGAGCATCAGGTCAATCAACTGGTCGCGCGTCAGCACGCGGTTCGGATGTGCGAGAAAAATCCGTAGCAAACGAAATTCGGTACCGCTCAGCGCCACGACCATGCCCGCCGGCGTCTGCAGGTTGCGCGCCGTCGTATCGAGCACCCAGCCAGCGAATAGCAAACGTCGCGCCGACTCCGGCTGCAGGTTGTCAGGCAGCGTGCGCGCGCGACGCAATACGCTTTTGATCCGCGCCAGCAACTCGCGCGGATTAAACGGCTTGGGCAGGTAATCGTCCGCCCCCATTTCGAGGCCGACGATGCGATCGGTTTCTTCTCCGCGCGCCGTCAGCATGATCACCGGTATCTGCGAACGGGCGCGCAGGTCGCGGCACAGCGTCAAACCGTCATCGCCAGGCATCATGACATCGAGCACGACGATGTCGGCCTTCGCCGCTTCAAAAGCGGCCCACATCGCGCGACCGTCGGCGGCCACGGTTACGCGATAACCGTTTTTCTGCAGATAGTCGCGTAACAGAGCGCGAATTTCCGCGTCGTCGTCGACAACCAGCACATGATCCTGAGCATCCATGATTGATATATACCGCGGCGACAGCCGCTCCGGACAGCAATTTGTATCGCAGTGTAACAAGGCCGCCCGCTGCAAAGCAGGGATACAAAAAAGGCCCTGCCTGACATACGCCGTTTGCATCGTGGTGTTTGAATGAAGCCACCTCGAACCCGGGCGTCTTGCCACATAAGAAACGCCACTCGAGTACGGAAATTTCAACCAACGCAATGGAGATTGTTCATGACGAATACACGAAAAATTCTTGCGGGTGCCATCGCCGCGGCAGCGTTTGCCGCAACGGCCGTATACGCTGCAGACAACACCACACCAGGTAACGGCTGGCGTGACTGCACGCAGGGAGGTCCGGGCGCAGCTTCGGCTCAACGGGGTGGAATGGGCGGCAGTTACGGCCCGGGAAGCGGACATGGCAACAGCATGATGGGCCATGGCGGTTTTGGCACCGTCAGCCCGGCTGCGATGCTGGCCGGCCACCTCGCCGCGCTAAAAGTTGAGCTCAAAATCACGCGCGAACAGGAAAGCGCCTGGGAAAAGTTCGCCATCAACGCCGGCAAGCAGGCTGCAACCATGCCGGCACAACATGAAAAGATGCGGGCGCAAATGGCAGCCAAAGATGTGTCTGCCCCAGAACGCCTGGCCCAACGCACCGAGATCGCAAAACAACATATCGTCAACATGGAGAACATGACTGCGGCGGTCAAAGACCTCTACACCACACTCAGCCCCGGGCAAAAGAAAATTGCCGATGATTTGCTGGTGCACGAATCAATGGGTGGTATGGGGCATCGTCGCGGTTTGCACAGCTAACCTCTCAGGCCGGAGCAAAACCACCCTCGCTCTGCAGACGCAGAGCGGGGGGTTTTCACGTCCACGGACAGCCCTGACTACGACGCAATGCACCACGCTTTTTATGACACACTAGCCCCCCCTCTACTCTTGCCTCGAGATCTCAGAATGCCCCATGCAAAACAACTCGCTGGCGGCTTGTTCGCCGTCTTGATGGCTTTTCTGTTTATCGCCGACGCGTCGGCGCAGTTCCCCGGCAGCACTACTCGCAACCGCGGCGGGCTCGGCGAATCGAATCGCGGCACGATACAAAAGCCACGGCCTGAAAACAGCAACGACCCGGTTGAAGTGCTTGAGTTTCGTCTGGGCATGCTCGAAGAGGACTTAAAACTCAAGCCGATACAAATGAAGCCCTGGGTCTTTTACGCCGATCAGGCGCGCGCCGCCGCCACCGATCTGGCGCGCGAACACAGCGCGGCGCAATCACTCGCAGCGCCGAACGCCGTACAACAAATGAACCATGCCGTCGACAGCACGCGCAACCGGCTGGCCGCACTCGAAGATGTCGCCGCTGCTGCGAAAACGCTCTACGAGGTCTTGAGTCCCGAGCAACGAATGCTCACCGACGTGCGCTTTCCAAGCATCATTCCACTGATCGGCGGCGGCACCGCCCAGACTGCAACAGCAGAACGACCGGCGCGTGCGCAGCCGCCGCGCAGCGGCGGAGATGCCTACTCACCCTCCGCACCGCGGCCTCAATAAAGCAACTGTCAAAGGCACCAACCTGGCGGTCTGCAAACAGGTCAGCAGCGCGCCATCCTTAGCGGCGAGGCGTATACCTCTCAGGCCCGATCATACTGGCCGACTGCTTACGCCAGCGTCTTGACCACGCCCCAGGCACCACCGGCGGCCAGCACCAGCACACACAACATCGACAAACCGAAGGCGGGGCCGCGACGTTCAGCGGCTTGCTGATACGCGACCGAATACCATAAGCGCGACGCCAGCCACAAAAGCCCGAGCGCCGCCGCCCAGGTCGCGCTGAGATACACGGCAAAGACCCACAGCGACGGCAGAAACAGCATGGCATTTTCCAGGGTGTTCATCTGCACACGAAAAACCCGCTCGAAATCTGCGTTACCACTGGTGGCCGGTGCAGCCACGCCGTATTTCATACGCGCGCGGCCGACATTGATCGCCATTAGAAACAACAGCGCAACCATCCCCAGTGTGACCAACGCCGGCCAGCGAAAATCGTACATATTGCCCCCGTAAAAGATGAACAGGCCGCCACTCTACTCCGCATTGCAACGACGCGGTTATACTGCTTTTCCAGCGGCCGGATGCATGACACCGGCAGGCAAAAAACATCGGTTTGAAACTCGCGAGGACTCCGCATGACCCACATGAGCGCCGGACAGGCTGTCATCGAAATGCTGCGCGCCGAGGGTGTCGATCACATCTTCGGTATCTGCGGCACTACCACCAACAACATCCTCACCGAACTGCACGGCCGCGACGATATCCGCTTCGTCGATACGCGTCACGAGCAAAACGCCGCTTTCATGGCCTATGGCTATGCGCGCGCCTCGGGTAAACCCGCCGTCTGCCTGACCACCTCGGGCCCCGGCACCATCAACCTGATCACCGGCATCGCGCTGGCCTACAAGGGCCGCGCACCGGTCATCGTGATCGCCGGCGACGTGCCGCGCGAGTTTATTGATCGCGACGGCAATCAAGCCTTTGATCTGGTCAATCTGTTCAAACCGATCACCTGTATGGCACAGCATGTGCAATCCACCGAACGCGTACAGGAGGCCGTGCACAACGCTTTTCGCACCGCGCTGTCGGGCAAGCGCGGACCGGTGATGCTGAATATCCCGCGCGACCTGCTCGATTACAAAACCATCGACTATCAGGCGCGCACACCGGCCTCCTACCGTGCCACCGACGCCCGCGTGCAGGGCGACCGCGAGGCCATCGCGCGTGCGGCGGCGTTGCTGGCAAGCGCCGAACGCCCGCTGCTGATTGGCGGTGGTGGCATCATCGACAGCGATGCCGGAGATGACGCGGTGAAACTGGCCGAACATCTCGACATGGCGCTGATCCCCTCTTACGGTCACAGCGATTCATTGCCCAACAGTCATCCGCTGTTCATCGGCATGCCGGGCTGGCGCGGTTCACCTGAAGCGCACGAGGCGATACACCACGCCGATGTCGTGCTCGCACTTGGCTCGCGTCTGAGTCAATCAACCACCGCTTGGAACTACAGCATCCTCAACCCGGCGAGCAAAATCATCCAGGTCGATATCGATAGCGCCGAGGTCGGGCGCAACTTCGCCGTCGAAGTCGGCATCGTCGGCGACGCCCGCGCGGTTGCACAACAATTGCTGGAGGCGCTGCGCGGGGGCGGTAAAAAAACAAAACCAGGGTGGCTCGCTGAAATCGCACAGCACAAAGAGAAACGCCGCGCGCGCCTCGCCGCCGAAGCACATCTGCCCACGGTCAGCGGCGAGCCGATGAAACCGCAGCGCGCCTATCCGGAAATCAACAAGGCGCTACCGAAGGACTGCATGGTGACCATCGACGCCGGCATCTGCCCGGGCCTCGCCTATGACCGCTTCGCCTATGACCTGCCGCGTTCGGTGTTCAACTACGCCGGCCACGGCGGCCTCGGCATGGGGCTTTGCACCAGCCTCGGCACCAAGCTCGGCCGCCCCGAGCGCGCAGCGATGAGCATCCAGGGTGACGGCGGATTTATGTACAGCATCCAGGAACTCAACACTGCGGTGCGCTTCAAGATTCCGCACGTCAGCATCGTCCTCAACAACGGCTGCCACGGTTCGGAGAAGGCGCAGCAGCTGCGTTTCTGGAATTCGAAATATGTCGCCGTTGATCTCGACAACCCGCGCTTCGACAAAGCCGCAGAAGTGTTCGGCGCCCAAGGTTTCTACGCCGAGCGCCCGCAGGATATCGCCGGCGCTGTCAGCGCAGCCTTCGCCTGCGGCGGGCCGGCGGTGGTGGAAATTCCGGTTTCGCAGGATTTTCCGCTGCCTTCGAAGGCACCCGGCGGCGGCGCTGCGCATTAAGGCGGCAAGCAACACAACTGCAAATATATCGAGGTCTGGGTTAAGATTCCGCCCTGTTCCGGGCCTGATACCGCCCCCCTCTAACGCAGCAGGAAAACCATGCGCGCCTTTGTCCTTGCACTGCTCATCACCACCGTCCCGGCGTTTGCCGCCACTCCGTTGGTGAACTTCGATCCGGTCAGCTTCGAACGACGCTTCAACAAAGCCGACAAGACCAAAACAGGTCGCCTCTCGCGCGCTGAGGCAACCGCTGAATTCCCCCGCATGCCGGAGTTCTTCGACGAAATCGATGCCAACAAGGACGGCTACATCACGCTCCCTGAGGTGCGCAAGGCGATGAACAAGCGCGTCGATGCGGCCATGAACGCGAGCGATCCGGCCAAGCGCTACGGCGGCGTCGGCAATGTCGACGCCGGTCGCGATGTCGCGGCAATCACCGCCCCCGGCACGACCACACCGCAATTTTCCAGCGAAGCCGAAGCGCGCCGCTACCATCGCGGGCAATTTTACGAATCGCTTGCCGAAAGTCAGGATAAAACACGCCCACGCGGCGAACCGTTCAGCGATGGGACAGTGACACCCCAGCTGAAAAAATCGTTTTAATCCACCCCGACCGCACTCCCATCGCACGCGCTCAGGCGGCGCGGTCATCGATCAATCGAAGACTAATCGCTGAAATCGCCGTATCGATTGGCCCAACCCGGACAGCGGACCTCTACGGCCTTACCAGCGTATTACCACCGCCATCAGAGCATGTTGGGCACCCGTATTTCGCCCGTTGAATGGCATTAAGACGCGCCCGCTGCACCCGCTGTAGCCGTACAATCGGCACCCGCAGCCACAGCCACCCGCGGCACCGCCGCTGGCCGGTGCCACCCGTAATGAAATGGTGATGAAATGACGACATCCAGCCCCGATCCCTATGCCGTGCTCGACCTTGCGTCGAATGCAACAGAGGCCGAAATCAAACAGGCCTACCGTCGCAAGGCCGCGTTCTACCACCCCGACCGCAATCACGCCACCGATGCGGCCGAACGCTTTCGCGAAGTGCAGGAAGCCTACGACCTGCTCTCCGACGAAGCGCGGCGCGACGCCTTTGACAGCAAACGCCAGAAACAATTGGTGGAAGACGCCGACATTGCCGCGCGCTCCATCTGGAAAACCTATCTCGGAGGCATACGCGCATGAAGATGTCGCCCTATTTCTGGCAACTCGGGGACTCCTACCGTAGCGAAATCGAAGACCTGCGCTACGACTCCGATAACCACGACGTGCTCAAGTCGCGCCTTGCCGACAAACGCCGCGCCTTTAAATCCCTGCTGCCGCTGATGACCGACGCGCCCGAGATGGTGGCAGCAACCTTTCACGGCAGCGTCATGGTCAAGGACGCACCAGCCCTCGCTGCACTCCTGCAATCCAGCCCCGGCACGCTGCCGCCATGGAACACCGTGTCGGCTTACGTGACGATCGAACCCGCGGTGGCACCGCTGATCGCGATGGCGCTCGCAGCCGAAGGCGGCGACGAATTTCTCGTCACCATGGCCTGCCTGCAATTGCTCGCCACCATGGGTAATGACGAGGCGCCCGAAGCGGCCGCCGAAGAAAGCAGCGAGAACGAAGAAGAGGACGAGGAATACGCCAAGGGCGAGGACTGGCTCAGCGAACAAGGGTTTGACCGGAGAAGCGAATGAAACATCCCGTCATTGCAAGCGTCGCGCGCATGATCCGCGACGGCGACGCACAGGAAGCCGAAACCGCGCTGGTGGCAGTGGCCGACAAGGAAGGCGATCTGGTGCTGGCCCAGGTGATCGAGGCGATGCCGCCGCGCGACCTCGTCGCCATCCTGCGCGAACACGACAGTTCGCGCTCCTCGGTGGTCGGCGAACTCATCACGCCAGAGCGTTTTGTGGCAGCGGTGGCAATGGAGGCCAAATACAACGACCCCACCCACGACGCGCTGCGCGGCATGATCAACATGGTGATTTTCCGCGAAGACGACCCGGACAGTTTTATCGAAGCCCTCGGCCGCTCGGAAGCCGGCCTGTTGGCGCTGGTTGATTATTTCTCTGATCGCCACGAAGAACTCGAATCGTTTTTTCAGCACGGCACCTTCTCGCATATCGATGAAGAACCCGCCGTGGTCCCCGAAGACGACCGCGACCTCGCCGACGCGGAAATGGGCTCGAGCTTCCGCCAGCCCAAAGACAACCTTGAGGAAGTACAGGACCGCGACTGGCGCGAGCTGGCCTGGCGCCTGCGTTGCGAACACTACGAAACCTTTGCCGAGCTGCTGCGCATCATGCGCGCGCGGGCGCGACGTGCCGCCGCCATCGTGGCACCGCCGGTTGCGGCGAAATCCAGCGACAGCGACGCCGATCCCGACGACAAAGAGGAGAGCTTCCTTTGAGCACGGCCGCCCAACTCGTCAGCCACGATGACCGCACCCTGTTTGAAAAAGCCTGGGTACAGGGGATCGCCACCGGTGTGATCGACAGTGATGTCTCGGCGCGTATCACCCGCGACGGCGCCAAGGCCATGCGCCAATACGCCTGCCTGATGGGCTCGGATTACCTGCGCCCCGACCTGGAACGCGCGATGCGCACCATGCTGGGCCTGATCAATCTGCATCTTGAATACGAAACCGGCAACGACGTCGACCGTGCGGCGCGCTCAATCGCCGTCAACGGCATCGGTTACCACACGCGCGGCGCGGCACGGCATATGAAAGCCGCCGGCTACGATGAACGCAGCATCGTCACTCAGCACGCCTACATGGACATCGCGAGTTTTCGCGCGCTCATCGCAGAAAACGAAAACGCCCTGCGGCGCATGAGTGCGGCAATCTGGTCGCTCGATGTCATCGGCTACGGCGATGACATCGATCTGGCCGACGCCAGCCAGGCGATCTGCACCGCATTGCTGTTTATCATTTTCCGTCCCGGCGCGACCTGGTCAGGCGACATGGCCGGCTTTGAAACCATGCTCAAAGCGGTGCGCGCCAAAGCCAAGGGCCGCACGCCGAAAGTCCCCGCTGGCGTGCCCGACGAATATCGCGCCACCCTCGAAGACGAATGGTCGCGACATGGCAAGACGATCATGCGCCTCGTCCTCGACAAGACGATCAAGCTGCACCAACTCTCATCGCACGCCCGCATCACCGAACTGCTGCTGGTGCCCGGCACCGCATCGCTGTCGGATATCGACGATGCGGCCTCGATGGTGACTTCGCACTGGAAGCAACTCACTGGCGGCAGCGACGACGAAGATGTGCTGATGACCGTGATGTTGAGCGGCGTGGTGTTTGAAAAAACAAAACGCACGCTGACAACGGCCGAGGCTAAAACCATCGCCGCCGGCATTCACACCCCACCGCCTGAAGCGCGCCTGCAAGCCTGGCTCAATGAAAACGCACCGCATGCATTCCAGAGCGGTCTCGTCGACCTGTGGAACCATTTCTGGAGTGAGGCCGAAATGATCTCGCCGGACAGCGAAGCGCGACGCCTCGCCTACGTCAAGGAATGGGCCAAGGTTGGACGGGCAGTGAAGAAAGCGGCTTAACCAGGAAGCATAGATTTATTAGGATTAGCGACAGGGTCAGGAGGCCCTTGGGTCAAAAAGCCCCCGGGTCAAAAGGCCTCTGGTTCAAAAAGCCTCTGGTTCAAAAAGCCGCGGAATTAAAAAATCCCCAACACCAAGCCCGCCGCCAACGCAGCACCCGCCTCTTCGCAACGTTGTAAATCAACCGCAGAAATCACCTTGGCCGCCAATATCGCCTCGGTGGTCTGCGCGTGAGTGCAAACGATGAGCGGATCGGCGACGGCTTTCAGGCGCCAGCCGGTGGCAATCCGCGCAATTTGACGCGCGGCGTTTTCGCCGTCGCTGCCGGCGCAGATCAGGCTTGCGTACGGCCGCGCGTTAATGCGATCGAGCGCGGCATAGTAGCTGCGATCGAAAAAATCTTTCATCACACCCGAGATCGCGGCCAGATTTTCCGGCGTGATAAAGAGATAGCCGTCAGCGGCAAGCAGCTCGGCGCCGCCCGCCTCGGCGGCGTGCAGAAGTTGTACCTCAATACCTACCTCGCTACGCGCACCGCGCGCGGCCGCCTCGGCCATCTGGCGTGCGCCTCCGGTGAGCGAGTGATAAACAATCAGGAGCCGTTTCATCGCCGGAGTTTTAGCACACATTCTCCCTGCTGATGAAACCGCTCCCGATCTGGCTTGATTATCCCTGGGCGCCCGCAGCCGTCCGCGTTGCGGCCTTAATGCGAGCCGTGATCCATCTTCATCATCGCATCCGGCGACGTAAAGCCGAGGATCGCCGGGTCGAGCATGCCGAAAATCATGGCGATATGGCCGACCACCAAAAACACTGCCACACAGATCGCATGCACCCGCAGCTTGTCGGTTTCCGAACGACCGCTACCGACGATGCCGAGTTCCTGTAGCGCAATCCAGATCAATGGCAGTCCGGCGAGCAGATACGAGCCGACGGCAATCACATCAATGATCGTCCGCCATTCACCGGCGCGGGTGATCGGGATGACGGCGTTGCTCATCAGATAAATAATGATGCCGGCAAAGTAGAGGCCAACGATGATGCCGGCGGCGCGGTTTAATTGCCGCACCGCGCCGTCCATCTTGCGCGTAAACAACAAATACAGCTCGGTAATCGCCAGCGTTTCGGCCAGCACCACGGGCCCGGCCATAAAGATCAGCAAATTCCACGGCTGATTGACGGCGAGCAGTTCCATGTAATGGGTCATAGACATCATCATTCTCCAATTTTTCCGTTATGCGCACGGCAGCACGCCGCGTGCACAAACACATTGATAGCCCTGAAGGGCGCGTCGTTACGGGAGAGAAATCAGACTCTGGGCGGGCGGTAGATGGATTCGCCGCGGCTCACCGGCTGCACGCCGGCGCGATGACCGGGACGGTCGGTGAATACCGGTGGCGAGAGCTGCAGGCGGTTCACCATCGGCAGCGCGAGCAGGCCGGTGCAACACGGAGAGGCGGTTCGAGCACAGTCAGCGCACCCTTCGTCATCGTCAACGACAGCCGCAACCGGTGCCGTCTCATCATCACAGTCGTGATGGGCGGCGAGCACGGCTTCGCCCACCCCGTGCGTCATCACCGACGCCTGCGGCAGCACGGCAAACACCGGGACCGCGTAGCACGCCAGCATGAGGCCGATGACGAAACGTTTGAACATATCAATGTGACCGCGGTAAATAAGCCTTGGTTCCGGATTTCATTTGATCCAGATCACTTTTAGCACCGTTTACGCGACGCGCACAACGATCAGCGCAAATGTTTAGGCGATTTCAGCTGCAACACCACCAGACGCGCTGTAATCAAGCGCTACGCCGCGCAGCACGCAGCCATAACACCAGGCCACCGAGCAGCGCCAGGATGGCAACCGCAAAATAAGCGCGCAAGCCGAAAGCCGGCCCGATCAGGCCGGCGCAAAACGGCGCCACGCCCATCGCCAGAAACTGGAACGAACTGGCGTAGGACATCGCCCGCGCATCCATGCCGCGTGGCGCATGCTGGCGCATCAGCTGCATCACCGCCGGCGTAGCCGCCGCCGCACTCATACCAAATGCGATGCGCGCCAGCACCAGTTGTAGCGGCGTCTCGAGCACCAGCAGCGGCAGATGCGTAATCACCGCGGCAATTCCGGCAAAACCAACCACCCGTGCCGGACCAAAGCGGTCAATCGCACGCCCCCACAACGGCAGCACCAGCACGCTCGACAGCGTCAACGCCAGCGCCGCCGCTCCCACCCAAAAGGGTTCCGCACCGGCCAGTGCGGGGTCGGCGGCACACAGCCGCATCATCAGCAGGCTGACGATGGTGATGTTGCCGTTCCATAACATCGAGAACAGAAAGGCGAGAGCGATCAACGGCCCGAGCAACGGGATACGCAGCAGCTCGCGCAGGCCGCCGATCCAGTGCGGGCGCCAGGGCCCCGGCGCGAGCTGTTTGACTTCACGCACGAACAACGCCACCAACAAGCCGCCGCACAACAACATCAGGCCGCTGACCCAGAACAGCGTCTGGCCTGCGGCCACCATGGTAAGCAACACCGCGCCCAACGCCGGCCCCAGCGAATGACCGGTGAGGCCGCCAGCCTGCGCGTAGGACAATGCGGTGCCGATTTTTTGGGGCGGTGTGTTGGCGGCCAGCAAGGCCATCCCCGCCGGCAGAAAGCCGTTAAACAGTCCGATCAGCGAGAACAGCGCGGCAAACCACCAGGCCGACGGTGCGAACGGCACCAGCGCCATGCACAGCCCCATACCAATCATGGCGCGCAGCACCATGATCTTGCGGCCGTAGTGGTCGGCGATGCCGCCCCAGATCGGATTGCTGGCAAAGCTGATGAGATAAAACACCATCATCATATTGCCAACCCAGGTCTCCAACCGTTCGCTGACACCAAGGCTGCGCACCAGCATCGGCAAAAATGGATAAACGATGGTGAAGCCCATGCCGCACAACACATTGGCCAGCGGAATGACACGCAGATTGCGCTGCCAATAAGGGAAGCGTTGCGCTTCGTCGGCAGGATTTTTTTCGGATTCGTTCACCGTCCGATGATAACCAATCGGCGCCGTCCATGCGGAACTCACGGTCTTCGAATAACGCGGCGCTGACGACATAAAGCGGGCTACTGGTGCGCCAAACAATCAGGCCACTTTTAGCGATGGGGATCCATCACGCGCAGACTTTGTTACGCAAGGCAGCCGAAACAAAACCACAGACTCAATCGCCGCGCTGCCACTTCTCCACTTCACGCCGCTCGCGCTTGGTCGGACGTCCCTTGCGTTCCCCCCACACACTGACCTCGGCGCGACGCTCGGCAATCTGCGCCAGGCGTTTGGCGATACTGTCGGCGGTTTCCTCATACAGCGTGCGCGCGATCTCCGCCGAGCCGCGTTTCTCGGACAATGCGGTCACCACGACCCCCCATTCGTATTCACCAATCCGCACGCTCAGCGTGTCGCCGACCTTGACCTCCTTGGCCACCTTGACGCGCTCGTCTTTGAGCCGCACCTTGCCGCCGCT
>CAIWNB010000357.1 GCA_903913965.1 uncultured beta proteobacterium | reverse complement strand
GCAGGGGGCCATGCAGACGAATGAACGTGCTCTAACCGCGGCCATGCAGCAGCTTTCAACCGGTAAGCGCATCAATTCCGCCAAGGATGATGCGGCCGGGCTGGCGGTTTCGACGCGGATGACGCAGTCCATTCAGTCGCTCGACCAGGCGATGCGCAACGCCGGGGATGCAATCTCGCTATTGCAAACTGCGGAGGGCGCCACTGGTGAGATTACAAGCATGCTGCAGCGTATGCGTGAGCTTGCGATCCAGTCGGTTAACGACACCAACGACGACGCCCAGCGGGTTTTGTTGGACAAGGAATATCAGCAGCTAAAGCAGCAGATCGGGCAGGTCGCCGAGAACACTGAGTGGAACGGGTTTTCCATTTTGAACGGAAAGGGCGGGATCGCTCTGAACGGCGCCCTGAAATTTCAGATCGGCGAGGCTGCTGGCCAGACGATTTCGATTACGCTGGGTAATTTGGGTGCGGACGGCTCGATTGCCGGTAGCGTGCTCGATGCGCCAACCTTGCTCGGAACCGTTACTGGCGGGGCGGGGTATACCGCAGGCACCTATACCGATGTTCCTCTGAATGGAAGCGTATCCGGTTCCGGGGCCAAAGCGACTATCGTCGTTGCTGCGGGGGGCGCGGTCTCTGCGGTCACGATAACCGCAGCCGGTAGCAATTATCTGGTCGGGGATACCTTGTCGGCTTCGACTTTAATCGGTGCCGGGACGGGATTCTCGGTTCCGGTGGTAACCGATCCGCTCAAGTCGATTAGCAGCGCGAGCAAGGCGAACGTCGTGCTTGCCTCACTGGATTCTGTGATGGACGCGGTCAATGAGCAGCGTGCTGATATGGGCGCGGTAATGAACCGGTTACAGCATGTCATCGACAACCTGACCAACGTCGTCACCAATATCACGCAATCGCGCAGCCAGATCGAGGACGCAGATTACGCAAAGGCATCGACCAGTCTGGCGCGGGCGCAAATCATTCAGCAGGCATCCACTGCGGTGCTGGCGCAGGCCAATACCAGTCAGCAAACCGTATTGAAGCTGCTGCAGGGCTAGACGGAGCGGTTGGTGTTGGTGAATGACTTGAATGGGGATGCTGAATGATGGGCGAGATTTTGACCGATACCGCGGCAGCCGCACCGGCGACGCCCAATTGTCGCGAATGCCGTCATTTTGCGATTAGCTGGAAACCGCACACCCCTTACCTCTGTCGTTTGATGGGCTTTTGCAGTCGCAACCTGCCTTCGGTCGAGGTGATGAAGGCGGATGGGCAGCCCTGTCGTGGTCATAGTCCGAAGGTGGCGCCCGGGTCAGGGTTGATGACGGTTTGTGATGAGCGAGCAGGCGTCAAAAAAACGCACAGCCAGGTGGACTCCTTGCATCGACCGAATATTGACATAAGATATTAAAATTATGATTAATAATGCAAATATTAATAGGCATGGTGTTTGCTTGCCACTGCTTCAGCAGCAAAATTATGATGAATCTGTGGAAATCAAAATGGCCGCTCTGTGTGATGTCTTGTGGCTCGACCCCGTCGAGAAAATCGACGCTGCGGTGCGTGCCCGCATGGCGGACGCCGGACTCAACCTGTTGGTCGTGAATACTCTGGATGAACTCAATACGATGCTGTGCCGGGTCAGCATGGTGGTGTTGCGCCTCACTGGCGACACCAGCCTGCTGACCGAGGTGCGGAGTTTGCTGGGCGACTCGATGCTGGATATTCCGGTCGTGTGCCGCGTCGAGCGCGGCAGGCTGGAGTTGGCGGTGGCTGCCATGCGGGATGGCGCCAGGCACGTGCTGGCTGTCGATGAGGCGAATGCTGCGGTGTGGCAACAGGCGTTGACCCTGATTGCAAAGCCCAAAGCGCAGCCGCAGACCTTTGTGTTTGCCGATCCGGCCAGTCAGAAATTGCTGGTGCTGGCCCAGCGCGTTGCACAGGCCGAGGTCACCACCTTGCTGACCGGCCCCACTGGCGCCGGCAAAGAGGTGCTGGCGCGCATATTGCATGAAGCGTCACCACGACGCAGCGGCCCGTTTGTGGCCCTGAACTGCGCGGCGATGCCCGAGAGCATGATCGAAGATATGCTGTTCGGCCATGAGAAGGGCGCCTTCACCGGGGCGCTGAAAGATTATTCCGGCGTCTTTGAGCAGGCGCGTGGTGGCACCTTGTTTCTTGACGAGATCGGCGAAATGCCGGTGCGTCTGCAAACCAAGCTGTTGCGCGTGTTGCAGGAGCGTCAGATCACCCGGCTCGGCGCACAGGCGGCGCTCAATGTTGATGTGCGACTGGTGGCCGCCACCAATCGTGATCTCAAGGCCGCCATCGAGTCGCGCGAATTTCGCGAAGATTTGTATTTTCGCATCAGCACCTTTCGCTTGCGGCTGCCCAGTTTGGCCGAACGCCCGCTCGACATCATGCCGCTGGCGCAACTCATGCTCGATACGCACGGCGCCGAGCGCCGGCCGTGGGTTATCAGCGCGGATGCCGAAGCTCTGCTGTTGGCGCATGTCTGGCCGGGCAATGTCCGCGAACTCTCGAACGTCATGCAGCGTGCGCTGGTGTTAAGCCATGGCGCGTTGATCACCGCCGCGCATCTGGTGTTTGATGACTTCACGGTGTCTGCTGGCACTGCTGTGGCCACACAGGATGTGGGTCTCAACACTGCGCCGCAACGGGTGGCCGCGGCACCGGCGGCAGTAGCCGGCGCCGATCTCGATTCGGCGGTGCGCTTTAGCGAGCACCGTGCAATTCTCGCGGCACTGCGCAGTTCGCACAGCCGCGGCGAAGCGGCGCGTGCACTCGGTATCAGCCCGCGCACACTGCGTTACAAACTGGCTCAACTTAAAGACCATGGCTTTACGCTGGCCATGGCAGAAACGGCCTAATCATGATCGACAAACTTCAATCGTCCGCCGTGCAGTCCATGCTTGCACAGATCCGCAGCTATGAGGCGCGCGCCAAAAATCAGCCGGAGTCGGTGGGCGCTGATCCGAATGTTGCGAAAACCTCCTTTGGTGACATGCTCAAGGGCGCGGTGAATTCCGTTAACGATCTGCAGGTGAAAACCCAGGCGATGACTGAATCCTATGAAAAGGGTGACGACGTTGCCTTGACCGATGTGGTGTTGTCGATGCAGAAGTCTTCGATTGCGTTTGAGGCGACCTTGCAGATACGCAACAAGGTCATCAAAGCGTACGAAGATATCAAGAACATGCCGGTTTAATTTCAAGCGAGTTAATCTAAATGGCCATCAGCACAGCAGGCGCGCTCTCCATCCCCACGGCACAGAATGCCGTTGCCCCGGGTATTGCCGCCAATACCGGACTCGTTGCGAATGGAGCGCGGACCGGCAATCTGACCGAACAATCGACGGCGGTCAGCGTTACGACCAGCCTGCAGGATATTTTTCAGCAGCCTGCAGTGCGCAAGGCGATGCCGGCACTCCTGGTGTTGATCGCTCTGGTGGTGCTCGGCAGCCTCTACGCCTGGATGCAGGAAACACCTTACCGCCCGTTGTTTCCGGGCATGGCAGAGAGCGACCAGCACACGGCATTTGAAAACCTCAAAGCGGCCAATTTCAATCCGCGCATTGATCCGTCGAGCGGTAACCTGACAGTGCCGATGACGCGTTTTCATGAGGCGCGCATCATGCTCGCGTCGCAGGGGTTGCCGCGCAATCAAAGCCGCGGCGTGCTCGAGTCGCTTAAAGACCAAACCGCGATGACCACCAGCCAGTTCATGGAGCAGGCGCGTTACACCGCCGCCATCGAGCAGGAGCTGGCCAAGAGCATCGGGCAGATCGATACCATACAGAGCGTGCGCGTGCATCTGGCGCAAACCAAGCAAAGCGCTTTTTTACGTGATCGCGTGCCGGCCAAGGCCTCGGTAGTCGTGACGCCCTACGGCGGGCGCATGATTGGGGCGGGCCAGGTGCAGGCAATCGTGCATCTGGTGGCTTCAAGTGTCGCGTATTTGTCGGCCGAGGATGTGTCAGTGGTCGACAATCTGGGTAATTTGTTGACCAAATCACCGGCTGATGCCGCGATGGGCCTCACTTCGGTGCAAATGCAGATCAAGCAGCAATCCGAGGAGAACTATCGCAATCGTATCGTCCAACTGCTTGAGCCCATCGTCGGCGAGGGCAATGTGCGCGCCCAGGTCGATCTCAGTATGAATTTTTCGCAGGTTGAAGTGACCTCCGAGGATTTTGATGCCGGGCGCCAGGGACCCAAAACGCGCTCTGAGCAGTTGTCTGAGGAGCGCTCGAGCAAGCTGGATGCGAATGGAGTTCCCGGGGCCTTGTCCAATACGCCGCCGGCGCTGCCGGAATCAGCAAAAGACTCCAAACCCACCGATGAGAAGGCGAAGGAGACCACGACTTCCGGGCTCAATTCGAAAACGACGCGTAACTATGAAATTGACAAGGTCGTGCGCCATGTGAAATCCCCAATGGGCGGTATTGATCGCGTAACGGTGGCGGTGGTGATCAAAGAACGTGACGCGGCACCGAAGTCGAAGGACGCGCCGGCGAAGGATGCACCGGCGGCAGCGCCGGCCGGTTTCAGCGCGGACGAACTTGAACGCTTCAATGCGGTGGTTAAAGGTGCGGTGGGTTTCAAGGAAGATCGCGGCGACGTTGTGAGCATCATGCCTGCCAAATTCGAGCCGGTTGCAAAGTCGGGTGCCGAGATGGCGTGGTACGAAAATGATATGGCCGCCAATATTGCAAGGGTTGGACTGGCGGCACTGGTGTTGATCGTAGTGCTGTTGGCGGTGGTAAGGCCGGTGGTTAAATCTTACCTGCCAACCCCGCCCGCCGATGACAAGTTGCTGCTGGCAGCATCTGGTGTGGGCGCGGGCACAAACTCCGGCGCAGCGGGCGGTGATTGGGCAACCCCGGGGGATGCGGGCGGTATCGCCGGCACTGACGGTGCAGACGGCGGTGATAAGAGTGCACCCGATGGACTCATGATGGAGGACGGCGAATCAATGGAGCAATTTCGCGACCGTTTGAAGAAATCAGCAGCGCCGAAAAAATCATCGATCTCGGCAGATATGCTGGACACGGCCAACACCTACGATGACAAGGTTGCATTGATCAGGCTGTTGGTGGCCGAGGATTCAGGGCGGGTCGCCAACGTCTTAAAAACGATGATACGTCTGGACAGCCCGGCGTGATGGCAATTCAGGACTGGATCTTCTTTCTCACCATGAGTGCGCTGGCGCTGGTAGTGGTAGTGGTTTTGTATGTGGCAGTGGTGATGCCGGTGTTGGCCCATAAGCCTGAGCCTAAGGCAGCCGCGGTGTTTGGCGACAAGCTGTATGTTGAAGCGCTGGCAGCGTTGGCCGCCAAAGGTATGGAGGTGGTTGAAGACGATTCGATGGATGTATTTCGCGAGCGCTTGAAGCAGTCCGCAGCGCCGAAGAAGTCCACGATCAGTGCAGACATGCTGGATATGGCCGGGAGCTATGACGACAAGGTGGCGCTGGTGCGCATGCTGGTAACCGAGGATTCGAACCGTGTGGCGCTGGCGATGAAGAAGATGATCCAGGGTTGATGAGTGTGTTGGCAGGCGGTTGAATCAGAAAATTTTCAAATGTCCGAATGTCCAAACGAATAGACGAATAAACGGGAAAACGCGATGGCTGAGGCAAAATTAAAAGACGTTCCGGTAGTGGCCGCAGATAACGCAAGCGCTGCCTCGATTGAAGACGGTCGTGTGGCCGAAAAGCTGCGCCAGGAACTCGAGTTCCTCACCAATATCCAGCGTGCTGCAGTACTGATGCTTTTGCTGGGCGAGCAGGAGGCGGCAAAGATCATCAGTTACCTCGACCCCAAGGAGGTGCAGCCCCTGGGGGCGGCGATGGTGTCGGTGGCCGATTTGTCGCAAGAGGCGATCAGCGCGGTGCTCGACGATTTTATTTCCACCATCAAGAAGCAGACCAACCTGGGGTTGGGGGTGACCGATTATGTCGAGACGGTGCTCAAGCGCGCTCTCGGTGAAGACAAGGCGGCGTCGGTGCTCGGACGCATCCTGCCGGGTAATTCCAGCAAGGGCTTGGAGATATTGCGCTGGATGGACGCACGTTCGATTTCAGACATGATCCGTGGCGAACATCCGCAGATCGTGGCGATCATTTTGTCGGTGCTTGATTCGGATGTGGCTGCTGATGTGCTGAATTTTTTGCCGCCTGAAGCACGTGCCGAGATCGTGTCACGCGTCGCCACGCTCGACACGGTGCCGCCGTCTGCCATGCTGGAGCTCGAGAATATTATGAAGAAGCAGTTCTCGTCGAATTCATCGAGCGGTTCGTCGAGCTTTGGGGGCGTCAAGGCGGCGGCAAAGATACTGAACTTCACCAAGACGTCGCCGCTGGCCGGCATCATGAAGGGGGTAACCACGGCCGATCCGGATCTCGCGCAAAAGATTCAGGACAACATGTTCACCTTCGATAATCTGGTGGGTTGTGACAACCGCAGCATCCAGGTGCTGATGCGCGCCGTTGAACCCGACCTGTTGATGGTCGGCCTGAAAGGCGCTGACGATGGTGTGAAGAACAAATTCTTTGACAATATGTCAACGCGCGCCCGTTCGATGTTCGTCGATGATATGGAGGCCAAGGGGCCGATGCGCCTGGCTGATGTCGAAGAAGCGCAGAAACAAATCATGCGCATCGCGCGCAAACTGTCGGACACCGGTGACATGGTGCTGGCGGGCGGTGGCGATGACTTCGTTTAAACCACTGTGGACGGAACGCGTTGCCGCCGATATCGATGAGGGTGGCACGTTACGCAAGCCTACTCAGTCCCACGCTGGATTCACGCCGATGTGGCAGGGCGAAGGGCAGTCACGTGAATTCGCATTTGGCGGCAGTGGTCTGACGAGTGACGAAGTGCCGGGGGACGTGATGCCGGCGACAGAACCAGTGGCGGGGGATCCGGCGCTTGATGCCGATACCGCACTCCATGTGGCGGATGTCACGCACGTTACGTCCACTGAGGTCACGCCAGTAGCGGCGCCGGGGATCGATTCCGCAGAACATGAACGCCTGCTCGGGCTGGCGCGTGCAGAGGGCTTTGAGGCTGGCCGTGCAGAGGGACGTGAGCAAGCCGCTGTCAGCATAGAGGCGGAAAAAAAGAGAATCATGGATTTTGTGCACGCGCTCGATCACGCCTTTGGCGAGCCGGAGCGTTTTTTAGATCCACTGAAAAAAATCGCAGTGCATGTGGCGCGTGAAGTCGTGCGTGGCGAGCTGCAATTGTCGGGCGCGGCAATCACGCGCCTGGTCGATCATTGCATCAGTGCCGGCGGCACCGCCAAGCCAGTGGCGATCCATCTGAACGCGCATGATATCGAGTGGTTCAAGTCGGTGGCCGGTGATGGAGCGGGGCCGGTTCCGGTGGTGGCGGACGAAACGCTGGCCAACGGCAGCGTCAAGGTGATGTTGAACGATGGCTGGATCGAAGACATGATTGAACACCGCTTTGAAGATGTCGAAACCAGCTTGAGTTTGCGTTAGCCGTGGCGGTTTTTGATGGTGTGGACGCTGGAAAAAAATAATGATGCTGCCCGACATTGAAGTCGAAACCAGCCGCGCCTGCCGGCGTGTGAGCGTGGGGGCGCCACGGCGCGTTGGCGCGCTGGTGCGTATTGTCGGTTTGATGCTGGAGGCGCGTGGCATCGTCGCTTCGTTGGGCGAGACCTGCAGCATCGAAAGCCGGCATGGCGAGGACATTGATGCCGAGGTCGTCGGCTTCAGTGACAAGACTACTTTTCTGATGCCCTATGCGAGTCCCTCGGGGATCGGGCCGGGATCGCCCGTTTATGTGCGTGGCAATTCCTTACGCGTCAAACTGGGGCGCGCCATGTTGGGGCGCGTGCTGGATGCGCGCTGCCGGCCGCTCGACGGCAAGCCGGTGCCTTTGTGTGATGACGATCAAAGTCTCGATGGCATTCCGCTTAATCCGATGGAGCGCGGACCTATTCATGAGCCGCTGGACGTAGGTGTGAAAGCCATCAACGGCGTGTTGACGCTGGGCAAAGGGCAACGCATCGGCTTGATGGCCGGTTCGGGGGTTGGAAAAAGTGTATTGCTCGGCATGATCACGCGCTATACCAAAGCGGATGTGGTGGTGATCGGCTTGATCGGTGAACGCGGGCGCGAGGTCAACGATTTCATCCGCGAATCTCTGGGCCCGGCGGGGCTGGCCAAATCGGTGGTGATTGCGGCGCCGGCAGATGTCTCACCGGTGTTGCGGCTGCGCGCTGCCAATGTGGCGCATCTGGTCGCCGAATATTTTCGCGATCAGGGGCTCAATGTTCTGCTGCTGGTCGATAGTCTGACGCGCGTTGCGCATGCGCAGCGTGAGATTGGCCTGGCAGTTGGAGAGCCGCCGACCATGAAAGGCTATCCGCCCTCGGTGTTCGCTTTGCTGCCGCGCCTGATTGAACGTGCCGGTGTGGGGCGAAACGGATATGGTTCCATCACGGCAATTTATACCGTCCTGATGGAGGGCGACGATAGTGCTGATCCGGTGGTGGACATTGCGCGCGCCTCGCTCGACGGGCAGGTCATGCTGTCGCGCGATCTGGCGGATGCCGCGCATTATCCGGCGATCGATCTTACCGGCTCTATTTCGCGCATCATGCCGGCGATCTGTTCAACCGATACGCTGGCGGCGGCCAACCGCTTCAGGCGGTTATGGACGCTATATCAACAAAACCAGGATTTGATCAAAGTCGGCGCCTATCAAGTTGGTGTGAATCCGGAACTGGACGAGGCCATCGGCCGACGTTCGGAAATGGAGTCCTTTCTGCGGCAGGCTATGCATGAGGGCGTCGAGATGGAGGCGACCGTGTCCTCCCTGCAAAGCTTTGCTGCCCCGGGCGGCTATTAGGAACGTGCCGTGGCGAACCTGAAAAAAAGCGTTTGGCCGGTATTGGAAAAATTATCCGAGTCGCGCGAGGCGGCAGCCTTCCGGCAGCTCGCAGAGGGGCGGCAGAAACTCGCGGATTGCGAGCGGCGCGAGAAACGTCTAGCTGAACTGCGCGCGGATTACGAAAGTCGCTATTTACAGGCGGGCACCGGCCGGGTGCAGTCGATCGCCGATATGAATATGTGCCGCGGTTTCGTCGATCACGTTGACGGACTGCAGAAGATGCTTGGTCAACAAAAGTCGAACCTGGTCTACGCGGTTGAGAGCGCAGGCCAGGCATATGCCGATGCGCAGCGCGAAAAGATGAAATGGCAACATCTGGAGGAGCGCGATATTGCCATTGAACGTTCCAAGCGCGTCGCGCAGGAGCAGCGGGCCACGGATGCGATGGCGGTTGCGCGCTTTGCCTACCGCAGGATGTCCTAGCGCCCCGGAAGTGGCCTTTTTGTGGGGTTTCCGGCCTCGCCGCGCTGGCGGAGGGCGCCCTTAAGAAAGCTAAACAAATTAGTCCGGTTCGGCTATTTGAATCTATAGATTTAGCTTGTAGCATCGGGGGTGTAAAAGTGGTGAATATGACAACTATGCGTAAAGTCTCAATTCGCCATTAAGACACCGTTGTTTCAAATCCGCCGCTCCTTCCAACTTCGTTTACGGCTAATCATTGATGGCGACCAAACGACAGATTATCGGTGAAAGCCGGCAGATGAAAATGCTGCGCGAGATGCTCTCCCGGGTCGCCGGCACCACGGCAACGGTGCTGATCAGCGGAGAGAGCGGAACCGGCAAGGAACTGGTGGCGCAGGCAGTGCATGATTTGTCGCCGCGGAGCAAAGCCGCTTTCGTGCCGATTAATTGTGCGGCCATTCCCAAGGACCTGCTGGAGAGCGAACTCTTCGGTCACCGCAAGGGGGCTTTTTCCGGCGCAATCGCTGACCGTAAGGGCCGCTTTGAGCTGGCCGACGGCGGCACACTCTTTCTGGACGAGGTTGGCGATATGCCGGCCGATATGCAGGTTAAGTTGTTGCGCGTACTACAGGAGGGCGTGATCGATCCGGTTGGTGGTAACGGCCAGGTGCCCGTTAACGTCAGGGTCGTTGCAGCTACGCACCGCAATCTCGAGGTCGAATGCGAGGCCGGACGTTTTCGTGAGGATCTGTATTTTCGCCTCAATGTGCTGCCGCTGAAGGTGCCCGCCCTGCGCGAGCGCGTGACTGATATTCCGTCCTTGATCGAGCATTTCTCGCACTTGCATACCCAGGACGGTGTGCGGCCGATCCAGCTTGAGGGTTGTCTGGCGCGCGCCATGCAGACTTACGCCTGGCCGGGCAACATTCGCGAACTCTCCAATCTGGTGTTTCGTCTGAGTGTGTTGTTTGCCGGGCAGCGCTTGTCGGTGGGCTCGGTGCCGCGCGACCTGTTGCCCTCAAAAATGGCGGTTGAATCGATCGCAGGCGCCATGGCTGACGATGAGGGCTATGACGCCATCACTGATCCATCGCAGTACATCCCCGCCATTCCGGCATCGAATGGCGCGCGCTTTGAGAGTAACCCGGTGGAAGACATCATCTGTGTGGCCAACGGCGGCGCAATGCTGCCCGCGGGCGGTGTCGCGCTCAAAGACTATCTGAACGATATTGAGAAGAACATCATTGAGCAGGCGCTATCGCGCACCGGTGGCAACGTCAGTAAGACTGCCCAACTGTTGCAGTTGCAGCGCACGACACTGATACAGAAGATGAACAAATTAAAACGCAACGGTGACATTTCAATTGCGGCAGGCGAGGCGGGTGATTTGCAGAACACGGCTTGAGCGAGCGGTTGGGTTGGCGGCGCATGTCGGGTGAGGCCGGATATTTAAATGGGGGTAAGAGTGGCAATCTCAAGACGGAAAATATGTGGTTTTGCGTCATCGGAGTGGACCTTTATCGGCTTGCTGATCGGGGCAATGGTGCTGGTGGTTTATGTTGGCCGGCTTTCATTGGCGGAGGCGCGGCGCACCGAAGAAGTGAAACAGAATGCAGTCGTTTTGCTCAAGTGGTTCGACGATCTAAACACTGATTCCAGCGCGGTCAGTGCAGAACTGGTTTCCAGGTGCAAGCCCGCCTCTGTGATGGCGGGCAATACTGAAAAAACCACCGAGAAGACCTGGCAGGGCTGCAGGGATGCACTCTCCGCTGAGGGCGGACCCTTGCACGGAGTGTTGAATCCCTTCGACGCGCAGGCACCTGTTTTCAATGAAAAGTGCGATCGCAGTCAGCTGGTTACGCGTGGCGCCATTGTGGTTGATGAGGCGCTCAAGATGCCGCCAGGTCAATCCGCGGTTTTTGTGCCGATGGCGTTAAACCGCACACTTGAAAAGGACCTAAGTTTTCGCGTCGTGGTCTGTGACAAGGGGTCTTTTGCCATCAAAATCGGCGAGTCAAAACTATGAGCCTGCAAAAAGAAACGATAGAAGTGGCTCAGTCGGCCGTGTCCGAGAAGTTGCCGCTCAGAAAGTGGCTCTATGCCTGGTTGCTGGATCCAAACATTGAAGGCAACTATCAGCGCAGTATCGATGGATTTATTGCACTGCTGATCGTTGGGAACCTGTTTGCCCTGCTGCTCGAGCATGTGCCCGGCATTATCGAGCCCAATCGTAATTTGTTTCACTGGTTTGACGTTATTTCCGTGGTGATATTTACCATCGAATATCTTATGCGGTTTTATCTCGCCCCGGAAGACGCCGAATTCAAAGGGGCGCGTTTGCCGCGCTTCAAGTATGTGTCCAGTCCGTTCGCGTTAATTGATCTCGCAGCGATCGCTCCGTTTTATCTGGCCGCTCTAATTAATGTCGATTTGCGCGTTCTGCGGGCGTTGCGGCTGTTGCGAATTTTGAAGCTCTTCCGTTTGATTATTCCTGCGTGGCGGGAATTTAAGAGGCTCAACCGCGAGAGGTCTTTCCGCCAAAAAATTCATGCTCTGGTCTGGCCCAGCGAATTTGGTGGAAAGTTGCACGAATATTTCGACACATTTATTGTCGCCTGGGTGTTGATTTCAGTTGTCGCAGTGGTGCTTGAGTCGGTCGAGTCGGTGCACTTTTTGCTGAATGTTGAGTTTGTTATTCTCGACACGGTGGCGGTGGGTGTATTTACTGCCGAGTATTTGATGCGTATGTACTCCGTAGTTGAGCAGCCCGGGCATCAGCATTCGATTTTGGGCAGACTTCGTTTTGCCAAGTCGGGCATGGCCGTGGTGGATTTTCTCGCCGTGGTGCCGTTTTTCCTTGAGGCCTTGCTGCACCATTTGTTCGATCTGCGTTTTCTGCGAGTCTTCCGCTTATTGCGGTTGCTTAAACTGACTCGATATACCGGCGCGACCAATACCCTGCTCGTGGTGATCAAACGTGAGTGGCCGGTGATGGGGGCGTCCTGCTTCATTATGTTGTTACTCGTGGTGTTGACCGCCAGCCTCGGTTATCTCTTTGAGCATGAAGCACAGCCGGAAAAATTTGAAAATATTCCAACGTCGATTTATTGGGCGGTCATCACGCTGGCCAGCGTTGGCTATGGCGATATCTCGCCTGTTACACCGGCCGGGCGGGCGATGACCATCGTGCTGGCCTTGTTGGGTATCGGTATCTTTGCGATTCCCGCAGCCTTGTTGTCTTCCGCGTTCAGCGACCAGTTGCGTATTGAACGTGAGGCCTTGCAGCAGGAAATGTTGTCCATGCTCGGCGATGGTGTGATCTCGGAGGAAGAGCGCGGCATCATCGACGCCGAGGCCAAACGTCTGCACCTGAGTGCCGCAGAGGTGGAGCGCCTCCTTGAGCGCGCCAAGCGAGCACATAATGCCGGCGGGGGCGATCATTTTTCTCACGGCGATGGACCCGGCGGCGGGTTGGGGGCGGGTTTGAATATTGCTGATGTCATCGGTCATCCGCAGATGGTCGAGCAGGCTTATCGCGAGATGCTGGCGCGCATTTGTCAGCTCAATCTGGCGGTGGCGCAACATGCTGGCAGTGAACTTTTGCCGGAGGCATTAACGCCACTTGAACGCGAAGTCTGGAGCCAAATTTCCATCGCCATGGCCAAGCGTTAGAGGCTAAAGGTGGCCGATTAATGATGGTGTTTTATTAACTTATGGTGAAGGGGCAGAATTCATGCTCAGTCAGACGCTGGAGATTGCCGAGATGAATGAATTGACCAGTTTCTCGATCACCTTTGCCATATTGCTGCTCGGCGGGGTACTCGGGGGACTGGCTAATTATTGGGTCGCTGGTCCATTGCAGCTTGGCGAGCGGCGTCGTCTCGGCCGTGAACTGTTCATTGGTGTAATTACTGCTATCACGGTACCTTCTTTGCTCTCGTTGTTATCCAGTACGCTCGTAAGTTCTGTGCGGTTTTCGTTCTTGGATGCGATGCGTATTTTTGCGGTATCGGTTGTTTTTACGATGACGGTGCGCCAGCTCTTCGCCGGTATCTATGCGACTGCGGGTATGCAAAAGCCAGAGCAGCCTTCATTGGGCCTGCTCGAGGTTGAAATTTTGCGGGCGGTTGAATATCAGCGCATCGCCGCCGAGCAGATGCCGGGATTACCCGCGGATTTGCGGGTGTCGCCGCGTCTGCTGGCTAACCGCGTCAGCTCTCTGCAAGCGCGTGGATTGATTGACCACCGCCAGGACGAGGGCGGTGTCAAACATTGGGCGGTGACCAAAGCCGGCTGGGAGTCACTCAACGAAACGCTGCGCAAGGCGACCGAATAGCCGCCTGCAGGCTGCTTGGAATGGGGTATTGATGAAAAAGAGTCAGGTCTTGATCGCGGTGGCTGTGCTCGCGTTTGTTCTGCTCAGCGGGTTGATTGCCTATCAATGGGGTATGCATGCGGCGCGCCAGCGCGATCCCGCGGCGGAAATGTCCGATGATGAGCGGGCCTCGCGAACGGATAAAACAGCCTTGAGCCTGATCTGCGATCTAAAGGTCAGCATGCCCGTCAACGATCTGAATGCGCCCCGTGAGAACTTCACGCAAATGGTGATCGCCGGGTTTGACTTTTCGAAACTCTCCGGCTGGTATCAGGGGCAGTTCGCCATTTCGGAAACGCGCAAAGGCACCGTCAGCACGGAGGGAGCATTGTTGCATGTGCGGCGGCCGGCCTTGTTTCCACGATTTGGTGTGATGGTCGCTGGCGAGGAATTTACCGTTAATCGTTCGACCGGCGAGTTCCGCCAGTGGTTGAACCTGCAGGATGGCCGTACACTCGAATTGATGTCGGGTTACTGTGGCCGTTTTGCCAAGGCGCCTTTTTGAGCAATCCCACTGCTGCTGTCCTTGTAATGCACCCTGAGTCGGTGGCAGGCAGCCTGGCGACATTTCGGTGGTTTATATCTTGAAATCAATAATTCTGACGATTCTTTTTTTAATTCTTACGGGGGCACTCGCGGGGGGCGCCTATTGGGGTTACCCGCAGTATCTGCGTTTGCAGGAGCTTGAAGCGGCGGCGGGTGTCATGGCCAAAGATAAAGAAAAAGCTGAACAGCAGGCGGCCACCGCGGCCGGTGAGGTCGATGCGGGCGCCAAAAAAATCGTCGAGCTCGAACAAAAAGCGCGCGAATACGACGCGGCGAAAGTGGCATTATCGAGCGGTGTGGCAATTACGATATTGGAGTCGGCGATCAAAACTGCCAAGGTGCCAACGGCTGAACATTATCTGGCGATCGGCGCGGTGCGTTTGCTGGTTAACGGCAATGCTGACAAGGAAGCGGCTGCGGCTTATGAGCGTGCGCTAAAAATGGCCAATTGGCCTTCGTCGATGAAATTAAGCTGCGCGGCGCAGGCCGGTATCGCCGCTACCGGTCGGCAGGTTGAGATACCCAGCGATTGCGCCAGGGTTCTGGGTAACGCCGAGGCGGCCGCCGGGGCGCCGACCTCAACGGTTGCGCCAGCGGGAGTCGACGCGGCCAAGGATGCCCCCGCGGAAAAACGTTAGTCGTGGCGATGCGGTCAGAGCTGGCACCGCAGGCGCCGGGATTTAATCCCGCGCTCGACAAGGGCGGCTTGATGAGTCCGAGTGGCGGACTTTTGTGGCATCTGCGGGCCTTGCGTTACCGTCGGCACTGGCGGCCCTTTTGCGCCGCCATTGCACAGTGGTTGGCCACCTGGCCGCACGGTCGGGAGCATTTGTTGTTGCTGGGGCCGAGCGCTGGCTGGTGTCTGCCGACAGAGTTTCTCGCGACTTTTAGTACTATTCATGCGGTTGATCTCGACCCGCTTGCGCCGTGGGTGTTTAACCGCTTGCACGGCGCCGGTCTACGGCGCGCCGGGGTTCGTGTGCGCTGGCAGCGAGCGGATATATTCGGCAGCCTTGTGGCGCTGCTGGCGACGTTTCCCGGGCATGCAGTTTTATTTGGCAACCTGCTTGGCCAGCATCGGCTCTATTGCACTGATGTCGCTGCGGCGGAAGTCGATTTGCAATGGCTGACGCAGCAGCTCGAGGGCCGGGTATGGGCCTCGTTTCATGATCGCTTGTCGGTTGATTGGGCACCCAACAGGGCCGCGCCAGAGCGTGTATGCACGCCGCGCAGTCTTTCTTCAGAACAGTTGGCCCGGCATTTTGGCAGCGCAGGCGTTTGGACAGACCACCTGACGGCGGAGGTCATCGCGGGAGACGTTGAATGCCACTATCTGCCCTGGCCTCTAATGCCGAGGCGCTTACATGTGGTTGAGGCGGCGTGGCACGCCGATGCCGCTAGCGTGCCCTGAACGCGGGACGGCAACCGCCGCTCAGTTGTGAGCGCGTGATTCGGTGTTGACGTTAATAATGTAGCCCAGATTACGTCGCGTACGGATGATGCGCGGCGAGGCACCGACGGCTTCGAGTTTGGTGCGGATGTTCGATACATGCACGTCCAGCATGCGGTTGGTGGGGTCCCAGCCCTCACCGAAAATCGCGCGTGAAATAGTGTCACGCGAAACCGCCTGGCCGGGTGTCTTTAGCAGGCATTGCAGTATGTGGCTTTCGCGATCGGTGAAATGGCAGCGCTGGCCAAACTTTTCCGCAATGCCGATTGCCAGATCAAACCTCACGCCGTCGATCACTACCGGCTTAACGGCAAAACCGCCTTCGGAGCGGGCGGGCGTTGCGCGGGCGCGCCGAACCAGGTTGCGGATGCGGGCGCGCAACTCTGAGAAGTTAAAGGGCTTGCGCAAATAGTCATCCGCACCGCAGTCGAGCCCTTCACAAATCGTTTCGGGCTCGGTTTTACCCGAGACGATGAGTATCGGGAGGCCTGAGAAAACGCGCAGGTCGCGGATGATCTGCATGCCGTCTTCGCTGCCCAGTCCGAGATCGATCAGTGCGATATCCACCATGTTGGCGCGCACCGCGACGGTCATTTCGAAGGCATTTTCAAACGGGATGGCGGCCACATCTTCCTGCTGCAAGGCCTCGCAATAGAGTTTGCGCACCGCATGGTCATCCTCAAGAACGCCGGCGCGCAGGTTGGCGCGCTGCGTAAACTTGTTGGCGCCTGAATGTTCCGAGTGTTTTGAGGCGGGGGTCTGTTGGACGATTTGCATTTTGGGAGTGTCCACTTCCTTAAATGTGAAATATAACTAAAATAATAAGTTAAATAACAAATCTAAACAATAGAAATCTGATTTTCGCGACAGATATTTTTCAACAAAGTTGATCTGACGCAGCTTTTGCCTCGTCCCGAGGTGCTGTCACGCCGTTGCAGGAGGGGTGTCCGTGTGCGACAACATCCAAAACGGGGTTTAGGCCGAGCTTTTTGGGGGGCTGGCCGGTCTGGTCTGCATGGGGGGCTGACCAGATGCTTGGACGATGAGGCCCACGGACACGGTCGAAAATACCACAAAAATTGATAAAATACACAAAAGTATAAAAAATATTGACGGGATCTCGGCTAGTTAACTGTGTTACCACTGTCGCAGCCAAACCAGCAAAAAAACTTTACTCAAACTACAAAGCGCCCTGATTATTTTCGGCGCGGGCGCATGGTGAGGCGGCAACGGTGAGCAGGTGGTCATCGCATCCCGGCGAGCACGATGACGATTTGCGTATTTTTGGCCTTATGGAAAAGATAGGCGTTGGCAGCGACTATTGGATTCTGGGTGACTTTTTGGGGAGGGCATTCAAAGCCCGTAGTCCAAAGTTGGCGAGGATGATGGCTGATCCCTTCTCAGTGGGGCGGCACGGACTTGGAAAAGGTCGCTGGCGTCGCCGGGGCTGTGCATGCGATCGGCGGAGGCGTTCAGCCTTTGGTTTTCCTTTCTAAATTTAATTGATGTAAAAACCATTTATAATAATTGCAACATATAAATGGTGGCGGGTGGAGGGCGAAATGACTGCGCAACGTGACGAAGGACAGGCACCCAAGCCCATGGGTCTTTTGATGGTCGGCGCCTTGGGCGTAGTGTTCGGAGATATCGGTACTTCGCCG
The DNA here is from genome assembly GCA_903913965.1 of uncultured beta proteobacterium. Classification (GTDB taxonomy): domain Bacteria; phylum Pseudomonadota; class Gammaproteobacteria; order Burkholderiales; family SG8-41; genus PALSA-1004. The sequence goes on along the minus strand of CAIWNB010000357.1, from coordinate 5,827 downwards.
CTCTACGCACTCAAAGTTGCGGTGGAGGCTTCGGCCACTGCTGCGGGTGGTTCATTGGCTCCAGCGGTTACCGGTATTCTTTCGCTGATCACTTGGGCGCTGCTGATCGTGGTGGCGTTCAAATACGTTCTGATCATCATGCGTGCCGATAACTACGGAGAGGGGGGCGTTTTTGCACTGACCGCGCTGGTTTTGCGCAAGCTAGGCAAGCCTCACCGCGGACGTTGGGCGGCGACGATAGCGGGCACTGTCGGTGCGGCGCTGTTTTTTGGCGACAGTTTGATTACGCCGGCGATCTCGGTATTGAGCGCGGTCGAGGGATTGAACGTGATTGCGCCTGATTTGAAACCCTATATTGTGTATATCGCCATTGTCTTGATCACCGCGCTCTTTGCGGTTGAACGTTTTGGCACAGCTCGCGTGGGCGCTTTTTTCGGGCCGGTGATGCTGGTCTGGTTCGCGATACTGGGGCTACTGGGCGCGGTTGAGATTTTGCGTAATCCGCAGGTGCTGGCGGCATTGAATCCACTCGCTGGCGCGAATTTCCTGTGGACGCATAGCGGCGTTGCGGTGGCGATCATCGGTGCGGTGGTGCTTGCCGTCACCGGCGGCGAGGCACTCTACGCGGATATGGGGCACTTCGGCCGGCAGCCGATTCAGCGAGCCTGGCTCTTTATTGTGTTGCCTTGTCTGTTGCTGAATTATTTTGGTCAGGGTGCCTTACTGATCCGTGACCCGGCCGCTCTTGATAACCCGTTTTACCGGCTGGCTCCGGAGTGGGCTTTGATTCCGTTATTGCTGCTGGCGTTTCTGGCGACGATCATCGCCTCGCAAGCGGTGATCTCGGGCGCGTTTTCTCTGGCTAATCAGGCGGTGCAACTTGGCTACATCCCGCGCTTGCGTGTACGTCATACGTCGGCGGACGAAATCGGCCAGGTCTATGTTTCGAAGATCAACATCCTGCTATATGTCGGCGTCGTGTGTTTGGTGCTCGGCTTTGGTAGTTCCGAAAAGCTCGCCTCGGCCTATGGGATCTCCGTCACTGGTGCGATGGCGATCGATACGGTGCTGGCGGCCTATGTGATGATCGTTATCCGCGGATGGAATAAGTCGCTGTTTGCGCCGATCTTTGCGTTTCTGTTGTTGATCGACCTTGCATTTTTTACCGCAAATCTGTCCAAGTTCTTTGAGGGTGGTTGGCTGCCGATTGGTGTGGCGGTGGTGACGGTGGCGGTAATGCTGGCGTGGATTACCGGACGTGACCGTTTGCTGGCGGCGCGCTGGGACGGCGCGGTACGTCTTGAAGGTTTCCTGCAGTCTCTGGCGGAATATCCGATTCACCGGGTCGAAGGCACTGGAATATTCATGGTGCCGCACGACAATATCGTGCCGATGGCCTTGCTGCACAATCTCAAGCACAACAAGGTTTTGCACGATCGGGTCATTTTGCTACGCGTTGAAGTTCTGGATACGCCGTTTGTCAGCGATGTTGAGCGGGTTGATATCAGGCATCTTGAACATAACTTCCATTCCGTGGTCGTGCGCTACGGTTTTATGGAGGAGCCAAATCTTCCGCGTGTGCTGGCATTTATGCGCGTGCGTGAGTTCCATTTCAGTTTGATGGAAATTTCCTTCTTCATCGGCAAGGAGAAGGTCGTGGTGAAGGCCGGCTCTTCGCAGTTCCTCGGCCTTTTTGTGCTGATGCACCGGATGATGTTGGGTGCGACTGATTATTTCAAAATTCCGCCCAGTCACGCCATCGAGATTGGCGGTCACATCGCTATCTGATAAACCGCCTCTGCGTGCCGCTGCAATGGCGGTGCGCGGATTTTCAACGGGACGCCGGTCGGGCGTGCCATGATCACACCACAGATTTACGTTTTCGCTGAAACTTTTAAGCGAAAGACGATGTGTGTTGGCTGGCGGTTTGCCCATGGTCTTTGTAAAAAAATTTCTGTCAAGCGTTCGCAGATAAAAAATCGCTGCAATCGCGTGGATTATTTCTTTTGGCGATGTTGACAAGAACCGTTGTCAATATCCGGCGCGGTCAAAAAATTGAAACTTATCCACAAAAACTGTTGATAGATACGTGTGCTACGAAAAAATTCTGATTCAATTGAATGGGTTCGTGCGCTGGCGTTTTTTTGTGCAGCATCAAAAAAATATTTTTGCGAAGCGTTAAGGGGCCGCTGTGCATTGACGTGGTAACCAATGCCTGAATATCGCTGTCGGGTTCCTGGTTTCCGTTGTGGATTGTGGCTAGAGGCAGCGCAGTTGCCGCATTTGCGCGGCGGTCTGCAATGTCGGTTAAGCGCCCCCGAGCTGGCGGCAAAGTTCGTTGATCAAACAACCCTGAGTGTCCCGGGTTATGATGCCCGCCGGGCAATGGAGGCGCTGTGGCCGCTCCAGTTGTTGGAGGTTGATGCGGTGGTGGCCCGATTGCTCGCCGCGGGCTTGGGGTGAAGGTCTGCGGGCTGGATTGATCTGGATCAAAAATGTGCGCGCTAAATGGCCTTGGTTGTCCGCGTGGCGTTATATTCATCGCGTTGCGGAGGATGCTGGTGCCTTGTGCTCAGGCGACAACCGGTCATGTTTGCAACGGATCTGGCCGCAGTATCTGGCCAGGTATCCGAGGGCAATAACTATTTCAAACTGCCATTCCTCGGGGCTGGGATGGCGGTTGATGACGGACACGAGGGGGCGTCCGACCAATGAAAGAGATTGAAACTCATACAGACTCGGCAAACTCGCCGAAGCTGAGATACTCGCTATGGCAGTCTGCGTGGTTTTTCTTTAATCGCTTGATGCCGGCGTTGGCGACGCTCGTGATCGGCGTTTTATTGCTGGTGACAATCTATTTCACACTGCTTGACTGGCAGTGGATTATTTTCCTGTCCGGTGTTTTGTTTGCCGCGCTCGTCGCACTGGCCAGCCGCACTTCACGTGCGGAGTGGGGAAACCGTCGCCGTACTCTGCAACTGGCCCAGTTAAAGGAGCGTCTGGCCGAGATTACTGCAGCCCATAAAACGACCGAGTCTGCCTTCCGTGCCGCTGATGAAAAGCTGCAGCTGATCCTCGATTCCGTTCCGACCATGCTGGTATACCTCGATGCCGGCGCGCATGTGCGTTTGCTCAACAAAGCCTTTCGCATCTGGTTGGGCAAGCGTCACGTGGCAGTCGATGGGCAAACGCTTGAGCGTGTGTTGCCCGGTGAGCTCTACGATTTTGTGGCGCCTGATTTGCACAGGGCGCTTGACGGCCGGCTTAATACCTTTGAGCGCAAGCGCACCTTGTCGCTGGATGCCGGTAAGGTGCTGCATATTCATTATGTGCCGCATCAGGATGTGCCGGGCCACACTGTAGGTCTTTTCATTCTCATGGATGAGACTGCCGAAGGGGCGGAATGGGTGGCGCCGGTTGTAGCGCCGGTGGTCAAGGCTGTCGTGGCGCAGGCGGCCGAGGCGGTCCCCGTTGCTGTGCCTGCAGCAGAGACCAATCCAGTCCCGGCGCTGGCAGTGGCCGATACGGGTGGACAAACTATTTATTTGCGCTCGATTACCGAGCAGTTGACCGGCTGGGATAAACCGGAACTGCGGCTGCGGCAGGCGTTGGCAAATGATGAGTTCCGCTTGTTTTGCCAGCAGTTCCGTGACCTTAAGCATCCGGATAGCGATTGTCCAAATTACGAAATTTTGATCCGCCTGCAAGAGGAGGAGTCTAATCTGACGCCGCCAGGTGCATTTATTCCGGTGGCGGAAGAGTTCAACATGACCACCGATCTTGATCGTTGGGTGGTGCGCAGTGTTGTTGCCTGGCACAACAAGCACAGAACAGGAACCGCAGTCTGGCAGGAGGCGATGTACAGCCTGAACATTTTTCCGGCGACGCTGTTTGATACGGGTTTTATAGACTACGTGCGCCAGTTGCTGGCCGAGAGTGGCGTGCCGCCACAGGTGCTGTGTTTCGAAGTGGCCGAGGAGGATGCGGTTACGAACATTGATGCGTCAACCTGTTTTGTCAATGACTTGCGTGGCATGGGGTGCCGGATCGCACTAGGCGGGTTTGGAAGCGGCCGCGTGTCGTTCGATATCCTGAAACATTTGCGCGTGCATTTTCTTAAAATCGACGGCGGTATCGTGCGCGATATCCATGAAAACCCGGTGAGTCGCGCCAAGCTCGAGGCCATCGGTCGTGTCTGTGCGGTGATCGGTGTGCGTTCTATCGCGCAGTTTGTCGAGAACGCCGATTCATTGCAGATGCTCACCGACAGCGGTATTGATTTCGCCCAGGGCTTTGGCGTGGCGCGGCCGCATTCGATCGAGTTATTGCAATAGCGTGGCGGGTTTTGCGCGCCGGCCGCAGGCGCGGCGGGATGGCGACAAGGACGGTGCAGCAGTCCGCTACGAGATGCCGCGATCAAAAGATGCGCGAAAAAATAACTCTGGTATACTACGGCCCCTCAAGCGCCCGTAGCTCATCTGGATAGAGTACTTGGCTACGAACCAAGGGGTAGGGGATTCGAATTCCTCCGGGCGCACCAAATAAAGAAGGGGTTGCAGAAATGCAACCCCTTTTCGTTTTTTAGCGAGCTACGAACCCGCCGCGTTTTACGCAGATGCCGGCGCGCGCACCGGCACACGGTGCAGCTTCATGCCCATCGAGACCGAGCTGTAATAGCCCAAAAGCCCGACGACTTCGGCGATGCCGTTGCGGCCCAGCAGAGTTTCGGCGCGCCCATAGACTTCGTCGGAACCACCGCCGGGGGCCATGGAGATGGCGGCGAGGTCAAAGATCGCCCGCTCGCGTTCGCGCTCAAAGACCGGTGTTGCGCCGGCGCTAATGGCATCGAAGACGCTTTGCGGGATGCCCAGTTCGAGGCAGCGTCGCACGTGCGCGGTCCAGACGTATTCGCCCTTCCAGTGGTTGGCGATGATGCAAATGATCAATTCGACCTCGCGTTCGTTCAACGAGCCCTTTTTGTTGAGGAAGGTGCCGATGGTTTCCAGCGCCGCCGCAAGCTTGGGGGAATGGATCCAGATCTTGTAGGGGGTGAGCATCTTGCCGCGGCCGGCAACGAGGTCTGTAAAAACCTTTTTCTGTTCCGCGGTCATTTCGTTTTCGGGTATTTCCTTGATACGACTGGGTTCTGCCATGACTCCACCTGTAAAAAATAAAAGTAACCAATCCATCGCTGAAACCAGCGCATTTCGCTGTGTATTGTCGCGTAACCGGGCGTCCATTCGATGACGGCCAGTCAGGGGCGGGATCGTAACATTTTGCCGGGCGACGGCGGCTGCGGGCGCGGCGCTGCCAACCGTGCGGGGACTGACGCCGGCGGTATTGGCGCGCATACCTTCGATCGCGCCGCTGACGCGCCGACCGTTCGCTTCGGATATGATCTTCTACGCCGCACTGTTCCAGCTTGTTGCGATCTCGCTTGGGTGCAAGGGTTCGACCTCCTCGTCGAGCCGGCCCCGGGTAATGTTTGTGACACCGGACCAAAAAATGACGGATAAAAAGCCGCAAAGGCACCAATACAGGAGGAGTTATCATGCAATCGTTACGCAAAACCCTAGGAATTGCTGCATCAATATGCGCTGCCAGTGGCGCGCTCTTGCTGGTTAGTTGCACGAACACGACCAACAGCCAATGGGTGGACCCGGCCAATCCAGGAGACCAGCTGATCACCGGACCGTACAAGGTCGATCCGACCTGGCCCAAACCGATCTCGCAGTTTTACCCTGAAGACAAGGGCTGGACCTGGGGCGCGGTGCAGGGGGTATTTGTGCAGAACCCCGATCGTATTTTTGTCGTCATGCGCGGTCTC
>CAIWNB010000356.1 GCA_903913965.1 uncultured beta proteobacterium | reverse complement strand
TTGCTGCTCATAGGCGAAATGCACCTCCTGCAAGCGCAGCTCAAGATTGCAGGTTTCGGGGCTGATCGCGCGACCGTCCTCGACTTCGCCATCGATGGGGGAGCGCATGATCCCATCAAGACCCTTCAAGGCCGCCTTCGAGTGCTGCCACTGCACCAGCAAGGCGGCGATTTGCGAGAACGGCCCCAGCGCACGGCCACTGATGATGGAGCAGGCAATCAAGCCGCCCATGGTCAAACTGCCCGACGCAATACCGTACACCCCCACAGCGATCATGCCGACATAGGAGAGCTGCTGGATCACCGCGGTGAGGTTGGTCGACAACCCCGACAGCGATTTCAAATCAAGCTCGTTGTCGGCCATTTTGAGGGTCAAGGCGTGCCAGCGACCGCGAAAGGTGGTCTCCGCCGCTAGCGCCTTGATGGTTTCAACGCCGTCGATCGATTCGATCAACAAGCCGTTTTTTTGATTCGACTCCATCACGTTCGCATTGGTCATGCGTTCGATCGGCCGCATGAATATCATGCCAGTGGCCACCGACACCGGCAGCAGCAACAGCGGCACCAGCGCGACCGGTCCGGCAATCAGCGCAATGACGCCGACAAACAACACCGCAAACGGAATGTCGGCCAGCACAAACAGCGTGGTCGATGTCATGAACGCGCGCACCGACTCGAACATGCGCACCTGCGCGGCAAATGTGCCGATCGAACGCGGGCGCGCGTCCATGCGGATATTCAGCGCACGCGTAAAAAAGAAATCCGACAAATCGATATCGATCGCCTTGCAGGCGCGATCCACCATGGTGGCGCGCACCTGTTTCAACACCAGCTCGAGGATCACCGCGATCAAGACGCCGACCGTCAGCACCCACAGCGTGTCAAAGCCGCTGTTGGGGATTACGCGGTCGTAGACCGTCATGCTGTAGAGGGCTGTCGCCAGCCCGATCATGTTGAGCACAAACGTGCCCACCATCGCCTCGATAAAGATGCGGCGATGCTTATAGATCGCCCGCGTGAACTGGCTGATCGCGCGCGGCTTGGGCGCCTCTGGCTTGAAGTGTTCGTTCATTGCTGCACCACCTGCGCGGCGCTCCGTGGTGGATCACTTTTTAACAAACTGGCACGATTCAGGCGTCCGGTCAGAATGTCGAGCTTGAGAGATGAGAGCAGAACACCGGCGGCCACATCCACCGCCGAATAGCGCGCCTGGGTTTGTTCGCGCTGCGCATTCATCACGTCGAGCCAGCTCTTGCGGCCCGTGGTGTATTGACGCAAGTAAGAGGCCATGACCCCGCTGGCGGCCGACGCATAAGCCTTCGAGGGCTCGATCTGATCGACAAAGGCGCGCGCTTCGCTGTATTGATTGAGGGTCCGCTCGGTCACTTCCCGTATCCCCGCGTCGATGGCGTTCGCCGACATACCGGCCCGCTTCACCGCCGCACCGATCGCCGACATCGACGACAGGCCCGCCCCCGGCTGATAGTCCAGCACCACCAGCATGCGGTCGAACGGCACCACTGTGGCGGCACCACTGAATTTCTCGTAACGCAATGAAACATTGGGGTAGAGCTGCGCGCGCTTCGCCTCGACATCGTTTTGCGCAACCTCGCGCTCCTGCTCCAGGCGTTTGAGCGCGGGCGCATTGGCCCGTGCGGCGGCCAACACCTCGGCGATATCGCGCAAGGGCTCTACCGGGGTGTTCACGCGCGCGACCCGCGCCACCGGCGTGCCGACCAATTGTTCCAGCGTGGAGCGCGCGTTCGAAGCCGCGGCACGCAGGGTAGTCAACTCGGTATTCGCTTGTTGCAAGCGCGCCTGCGCCAAGGCGACATCGGCCTCCGAACTCACCTGCTGATCGGTACGGCGACGAATTTGATCAAACAGCCGCTGATGCTCGGCGAGGTTCTCAACCGCGATCTGCACGCGGTCCTGCAAACGCACCAAATCGCTATAGGACTGCGCCACCCTTGTCAGCAAGTCCTGCTCCACCTCGACCAGCGACCACTCAGCGGCCTGCTTGCGCAAGCCCATGCCATCGATCTCGGTATCAATCTTGCCCCCCGTCCACAGCGGCTGCTGCACACGCCAGGTCGCGGTGTTCTGACTCGAGTTGGTTAGCGTCACGCTCTGATGGCCAATGAACTGGCCGTTCTCCGCCGTCACCGTCGGAAACCGCTTCCACTTGGCGACCTCCACATCTTCCTGTGCCGCCTCGATGCCACCGCGCCTTAACTCCACCAGCGGATGACCGTCCAGCGCCAGACGAAAGGCTTCGCGCAGATTTAAAGAATCGGCGGCAATAGCCGGCATGTGCGCAATGGACAGACCAATCGACACAAATGCCAGGGCAAAAAAAGATTTCAACGAGCCAAGCAATGCAATGTCTCTTGTAAAAAACTAGGGCGAGTAGTTGTCCAAAATTAGGTCGTTACACGCGACGCAAACGGGAAATGCCGACAGTAATTTCTACTTAGATTGTCTTTTATTTATATTTCATGATTATTAAATGGTCCATAACCGTTTGATTTTTATGCGGTTCAATCACCTCCAAGCCAACCAAATTTCTGAGTGGCAACCAGAAAAAGTGAGGGGTATCGCCTTAATGAGTTGATCCGCGCCAGGAGCCTGCACGGCAGACGGTTTTTGACGCGGCTCGATGATGAATCAATCCGCCGGGGCGGGCAGAATGACGCTGCGGTCAGCTCCAGTAGAACTGGCGACCTACGAAGGCAAACCATATCCATCGCTCTGGAGAACAAGCCGGGCTGGGCTTGGGGGTCCGCACTGAATAGCCTATGAGGCTAGTGGAGTGCCAGGGCTGGTCGCGGAATCCTGTCGCGGATGTGCGCAAAACTGCGGGGCGCCATCCTTGGCACTGGTCGACGCATTAGGCCTATAAGAGAAGGGACAACTGGCCATCGATTCGACCAAACGGTCCTACACAGCGGCGATAGCAGGCAAATTTCAGACTGCGCAAAACCAGCGCGACTACCGGCACCTCCAAACCCGCGTGTTAGACTTAACTTTCCCGGTCGGACGGTGGCAGCGCCTCAATAAGCGGACACATCCCATTCGCGCGCTTCACCGAACACGCCGACGGCAGCATGTAGCTCCACAGGTGGAAAACACATCCGCCAGTGTGATGACGACCTTGCTGATTGCTGGCGCTTTTTCGGCAAAGGCAAGGGGCCCAGGGCTCCACAACGGCGTCATTACCTCATGCGAAAATAGCCCGCATGTTCGCAACGACGCTCACCGATCATCTACCCGAAATCGCGCTCGCCGCCGCGCTCGCCTGGGGCAGCGGGCTGCGCGTTTATCTGGTCTTATTTCTAACCGGTATGGCGGGGTTCTGGGGCTGGCTTGAATTGCCGGCGCATCTCGCGGTGCTAGCGCATCCGGCGGTGCTCGGCGCCAGCGGCCTGATGCTGCTGATCGAGTGCGGTGCCGACAAGCTACCGTGGCTCGACAGCGTCTGGGATGCGATCCATACGTTTATCCGCATCCCCGCCGGCGCCGCGCTGGCCGCCGCCGTGTTTGGCGGGGAGAGCACGACGGTGATGACGGCAGCCGCCATCCTCGGTGGCAGCATCACCGCCGGCACTCATTTCACCAAGGCCGGCAGTCGCGCCGTGATCAACACCTCACCCGAGCCCTTCAGCAACGCGCTCGCCTCCCTGGGCGAAGATGTCATCGTACCGACCGGGCTGTGGTTGGCGCTGGCGCATCCCGCGCTCTTCATCGCACTGCTCGCCGTGTTTCTGCTGCTCGCGGTGTTGCTGCTACGGCTGATATTGCGCGGCATCGGTCTGCTGGCGACACGCCTGCGCAGCAAACCGATAACTGGCGGCTAGTTGTTCTTCGCCCCCGAGTCCTTCACCGCCTGACGCCACTTCTGAATTTCGCGCGCCACAAAAGCGCGCGCCTCATTGCCAGTCAGGTGCTCGGCGTCAAAACCATTTTCCGTCAGCCGCGCCTGTAAATCGGGGGCGGCCAGCGCTGCAGTAATCGCTTTGCCGAGTGCGCTCTGCACGGCCGCCGGCAAACCGGCCGGCGCAATCATGAAACGAAAGGATTCCGGGTTCACGCTCGGAAAACCCGCCGCAGCAAACGTCGGCACATTGGGCAGCAGCGGCGAGGACTTCTTGCCGGTGATCGCCAGCGGCACCAGCATGCCGGCCTGGATCTGCTGCAAAAAGGCGCCCGGCACCGCGATAGTGAGATCGGCATGCCCGCCGATCACTTCAATCACCGACGCACCGGCGCCCTTGTAAGGCACATGCAGCAAATCGATCTTCGCTGCGGTCTTGAACATCTCGGATGACAAATGGCTCGACGAACCGACACCTGCCGAACCGAAGGTAATCTTGCCTGGATTCTTTTTCGCCGCAGCAATCAACTCCTGCAGCGTGCGCACCTTGAGACCGGGGTGAGTCACCAGCAGTGACGGCGAGGTGGCAACAATCGCCACGAAAGAAAAATCACGCTCCGCGTCATAGGGCAGCTTGTCGACGAGCGACGGGTTGATCGCGAAGGCGGTGTCGACCATGCCGAGGGTGTAGCCGTCGGGCAGGGATTTGGCGACGAGTTGCGTGCCGAGCACACTGCCTGCGCCGCCGCGATTGTCGACCACCACCTGCTGGCCCAGCGCCTCGCCGAAGCGCGGCGCCACCAGCCGCGCGAGCAGATCAGTGCCGCCGCCGGCGACGAAGGGCACGATCAAACGAATCGGTCGCGCCGGGTAAGCGTCGGCGGCAGCCGCAGTGCCGGCGGCAAAGACCGCCGGCAACAGCGCCGTCGCTCGCCACAGCCAACGCGTGGCGAGCGATCTTCGCGCGCGCGTTTGGATGCCGGCGTGCCGCCGCTCAGGCCGCATAACGGGCCAATAAATCGCGATTGATTTCAATACCCAGCCCCGGACCCTGCGGAATCGCCACCACGCCATCGACGTGAGCAATCGGCTCGACAGCCAGCTCGGTGCGCAGGGCGTTTTCGCTCATGTCGTATTCGAGCAGCACCGGAAACGGCACGTTGGAGTGCGGCACATCGGGCAGATTGGCCAGCAGCTGCAATGTCGCCGCCATACGGATCGCCGTGCCGAACATATGCGGCAACACCCTGACGTGATTAGCGCTCGCCATCGCTTCTATTTTTTTGTACTCGGTAAAGCCGCCACAGATGCTGATGTCGGGCTGCACGATATCGAGCGCGCGCTCCTGCAAAAAGCGGCGGAACGCACGATGGCCGCGCAACTGCTCGGCCCCCGAGATCCGCACGTTCAAGGCGCGGCGGATTTCAATATAGCTCTCGACGTCATCCGAACTCACCGGCTCTTCAAACCACAGCAGGTTGTTTTCCACCAGACGTTGACCGACCGCAATCGCCGAGCCGCGGTCATAGGCGCAATTGGCATCCACTGCGAACAAAATATCGTCGCCGATGGCGCGACGCACTGCCGCCACATTCTTGATGTCGTAGTCGGGGCCGAAGCCGACCTTCATCTTCATCGCCTTGAAGCCCTGATCGACATAGCCGCGCGCCTCGTCGACGAGTGCGGCGGTGGGGTCGCTGCGTTCGCGCCGGAAGAGACCGGTCGCATAGGCGTCGACCTTGCTGCGAAAGCTGCCGCCGAGCAATTGATGGATCGGCTTGTCGAGTGCCTTGCCCATGAGATCCCACAGCGCGATATCCACGCCGCTGATCGCGCCGATATCGGTGCCCTGCAACTGCAGGCCTTCCCAGATCACGGCGTAATCAAACGGGCTGCGGCCGATCACCTGCGATTCAAGCGCGCGCCGCGCCGGTACGCCCGTGCCCTCGCCCCAACCTGACAAGCCGCTGTCAGTGATCACCTCGACAATGCCGAAGGGCCGCTGGCGCGTGGTGCGCATGCCGTTGGAGAACGGATCTTTAACCGGATAAACCACCGGATAAGTTTTGACGTCAACAATTTTCATACGGGTTTCCCTCAGTATCGGATCGGACTAAAAATGAATCGAAAATTTCTTAATTTAGGCTGCCACAGTGGCTGTATTTAATTTAAGACCCAGCGCCTTGCAAACTTTCATCACCGTAGCAAAACTCGGATTACCTTCTGGCGACAGCGCCTTGTAGAGGCCTTCGCGGGTCAAGCCTGTTTCTCGCGCCAGATTCATCATACCGCGCGCGCGCGCGATATCCCCCAGCGCCACGATCACCAAAGCTGCATCACCATCGGACTCATCGATCGCCGCTTGTAAATAAAGCGCGCACTCCTGCTCCGTTTTCAAATAGGCCGCCGCGTCATAAACGCGTGTATACAGCTTCTTTTTTTTCACACTTATTCCCCTAGCACAGGCGCGCGAGCTTCAGCGCGGTCCTGATGTCATCATCCTGCGTCGGCTTGGCCCCACCGGCAAGCAATATGACCAGAGCCTCACCGCGTTTCACAT
>CAIWNB010000355.1 GCA_903913965.1 uncultured beta proteobacterium | reverse complement strand
TTCTTCCGCGGCACGCGTTACGGCAGTCTCGGCGGCGGCACCAGCGAAACGCTACGCAATTTTGTTGGTCGCAAAGTCGTTGAAGACATGGACCTCGCCAGCGGGCTGCTCGGCATGAATATGTTCTAGGAAAAACGCCGGCGATTTCCCGGAAGACGCTGCGCGCCTTCCGGGCTGACTGCGAACCGAGTAGGCCTCGTCTCGTCCGGGTCACTACACTATTGAAGACGCCGCATGCGGCGCAATGCGCTGCGCTTATTGCTCCCTACGTACCGCCCGGCATGAATATGTTCTGGAGAGCGCGCCATCGGCGGCCGCGCACCAACAATCGTCCAAACGCGTGCGCAGTGCGCACCCTACCAATCCGCGATTCCGACGCATCTTTCGATGTACAGCAGGTCCAAGATATCTTTTGAACTTCAGCAGAAGGTTCCTGCCCCCGCATCGCGGGGGAAGGACAGGATGGGGGCGATTCAATTCGCTGAGTGCTTCTTTGCCCGCCATACCCCCCCCCGCTGCGCGGTGGAGGAAATTGATTTCGGTGCGCAATCCCCCCGTATTACAAAGTAACGACGTAGGGTGCGCACCGCGCACCATCAATCGTCCGAACGCGTGCGCATTGCCCGCCTTACCCAACTGCGCAGGCGAGAGCATTTAATTCATGGCAATACGGCGACGAGTCGCCGCCCACACGTAGGGCCCGCGAATCAATACACCGTACGCGATTTGAGATAGCTGTCGCGATCAACCGACTGCACATCGAACTTGCGCACCTCGACCCCTTGCAACACATCCAGCGCAACCACTGCACCGGCGTCCCCGCTCGACCACAGCTTCTTATAGAAATCAGCATGGCCTTTGAACACCTCACCGCGCACACCAAGGATGATGTCACCGGCCGACAGGCCGGCTTTCGCCGCCGGACTCTCCGGCGACACACGCGTGATCATCAACTTGCCCTGCAAGTCCTGCGTATTCACGCCGAGCCAGGGCCGCGGCTTGTCGCCGGCCTTGCCCTGTGCGATCAAATTACCAAGGATGGGTTTTAACAAATCAATCGGCACGAACATATTGCCGGGCACCTGCTGGCCGCCCATCGCATCACCAACCGAAAGCGAACCGACCCCCACCAGCTTGCCTTCTTTATTAATCAGCGCCGCACCCTGCCAATTGACCGTCGCCGGTGCGGTGAAGATCGCCTCGTCGAGCAGATACTCCCAACTGCCGGCGAAGGGTCTCTTTGAGACCACAAAGGCCGGCGCGACGCCATCGAAGCCAACGATCAGCACCGGCTCGCGGTCAGGCAGGCCTTTTGAATCGCCGAACTCGATCGGCTTGATCACCGGCGGGGTGATCGCGCGCAGCAAACCAAAGCCCGTGGCGTAATCGTAGGCAATCACGGTGGCCGGCGATTTGCGGCCGTCGGCGGTATTGATTTCAACCGCCTCCGCCTCCTGCACCAGATAACCAATAGTGAGAATCAAACCACTCGAATCAATGACGATGCCCGTGCCTTCGCGCTCGGGGCCCAGCGTGGCGCGACTACGCGCATCAGGCACCGCGCGCGTATGCAGGCGCACCACAGAAAACGCGTCCACCGTAAGCGGCGGGCGGCTGGTATCCGGCGCACCGGCTCCCCAGGCCATGGCCGTCGTCATTACAAGCAAGCAGCCGGTCAGGCAGCGGAATACTACGTTGGATTTTTTTGCCCCGTTTAATTTCATCGTAGCCCCAAGAACGATGTGCGGAACATACCGCAGCGGTGATCATCATAAGCCGCACGCAGCACTACGGCAATTGCACAATAAATGCGAAAATCGCCACCTCATACCAACCGCCGCTTCCACACCCAGGCTGCAAAGGACACCCAATGAGATACTGGCTTTATGCAATGGTTGCAGCATTCGCAACGCCCATGGCCATGGCGCAACCGGTTTATCCGAACAAACCGATCCGCATGATCGTACCGTTTCCGCCCGGCGGCCCAAATGACATTCTCGGCCGCGTCGTCGCCGCCAAATTAACCGAGCAACTCGGCCAGCAGGTGGTCGTCGACAACCGCGGCGGTGCCGGCGGCATTATCGGCGCGGAGATCGCGGCACGTTCGGCCGCCGACGGCC